>JACDCD010000158.1 GCA_013694625.1 Actinomycetota bacterium
GTCCAAGGAGATCCGGCTACAGGGATCGCACGTATTCAGACGACACTGCGACGAACGAATAGCACGGGTTGGTTGACCTGCAATGTCACCTCGCCGGACGGTCACGACACGTACCACACGTCGGCTGCCGTACATCCGGACGGAAACACCTTCGACATGGAGATACCGGACGCGCAGTTGTGGGACGTCGATTCACCACGCTTGTACAAGACCGGCGTAAAGCTTCACGACGTCAATGGACAGGTTGACGCAGCGGGCGACACATTCGGATTTCGTTCGATCGACGCAGAGGACGGCGCCCTGTTGCTGAACGGCCGGCCCTTGTATCTGCTCGGCGCCCTCGACCAGGACTACTACCTCGGCTCGATCTACACCCCGCCGTCGGACGACTTGCTGCGCGAGCAGATCCTCAAGGCCAAAGAGCTCGGGCTCAACCTGCTGCGATGTCACATCAAGGTTCCCGACCCCCGCTATCTCTACTGGGCCGACCGGCTCGGTCTTCTGGTTTGGACGGAGCTTCCGAACTGGAACACGCTCACCGAGGAAGCCAAACGCCGGGGACGGGAAACGCTTGCGGGTCTCATCGAGCGTGACTTCAACCATCCATCGATCATCATCTGGACGGTGATCAACGAAGCCTGGGGGGTGGACATCCCCAACGACCAGGAGCACAGGCAATGGACCGGCGAAACCTACAGGTGGGCGAAGACATTGGACCCGACCCGGCTCGTGGTCGACAACTCGGCGTGCCCCCCCAACTTCCACCTCGAGTCCGATATCAACGACTACCACCTCTACAAAGCGATGCCCGATCACCAAGGGGAATGGGTGGCGTGGACGTCGACGTGGGCGGCCCACCCGGAGAGCACCTACAGTCTGCACGGAGACGCGGTGCGGCGGGGAGGCGAACCTATGGTGCTTTCCGAATTCGGCAACTGGGGCCTGCCCGACCACGCAAACCTCGTCGACGAGCGCGGTGAACA
Organism: Actinomycetota bacterium; assembly: GCA_013694625.1. Taxonomy (GTDB): domain Bacteria; phylum Actinomycetota; class CADDZG01; order CADDZG01; family WHSQ01; genus JACDDL01. Next base: position 984 of record JACDCD010000158.1, read on the forward strand.
TCCGTGGTGGTTCGATACCGGGCGAGAACGCAGCGGGGGAATCGTCGAGCCGCGCGGCGTCGAGGACCGGTGGCTGGAATGGGGCATGGATGAGGTGTTCGGCTCCTATGAGGACTTCATATCCCACAGCCAGGATGCACAGTTCGACGGGATGAAGTTCGAGATCGAGGACATGCGCAGGCATCAAGCCATCGTCGGATACGTGATCACCGAGTTCACCGACCTGCATTGGGAGTGCAACGGGCTGCTCGACATGGCGCGTATGCCCAAGTCGTATCACCATCGGTTGAAAGAGATAAACGAGCTGGATGTGACGTTCGCGTTGTGTCCGCCGGTTCACCGGCTTCGCTCAGGTGAACACTTCAGCACCCAGGTCGTGGTGTCGCACTACTCGCATTTGAATCTCGACGACTGCCGGGTGAGATGGACGGTTCCCGACTTCGGTTTGGGCGGCGCGCTGGACGGCCCTCGCAATCTGGCCGCCGGTCAAGTTGCCGAGATTGGGTCCGTGGATTTCGGAGCGCCGCCGGTCGGCGCGCCGGTGCGTGCGTGCTTGCATCTATGGCTTGAAGATCGATGGGGTAGGTCCATCAACCACAACTCCCATGAGCTGCTCCTGTGGCCGGAACGGCCGGAGCCGGGGCCGGCGCGCCTGTGGGCGCGTGGCTCGCTTGGGCAGGCGCTCGAAGGTATCGGGTGGAGTGTCGAGGACGATCCGGATGCGGTCGGCATCGCCGTGACGCAGACCTGGGATGACGACGTCGATAGATGGGTACGCGCGGGGGGGCGCGCCTTGTTGCTCGCGGGCGGCGAAGATGCGTTGCCCGCCGGGCTTGCCCTTCGGGTTCAGCGGCGCACCGGAAGCATGTGGGAGGGCGACTGGGCTCAGGGAATGGGATGGCTGCGGCCTGCGCTGACCGAAGGGCTGCCGCTGCGCCCGCGTATGGATTTCTCGTTCAGCGGCCTCACTCCCGAAGAGATCGTGCTCGGCTATGCCCCCGCCGATCACCGGGATGTGCTGGCAGGCTTTTACGTCGGGTGGGTGAGATCAACAGTTGCCACGGTCGGAGCGTTCTCGCACGGCTCGGGGGCCGGCATGATCTGCACGCTTCCGCTTGCGAAGGCCTGCGG
>JACDCD010000204.1 GCA_013694625.1 Actinomycetota bacterium
GCTCCTGCCCTTTCTCGGCAGCGGATTCGTCCCCACCGACTCGATGCCGGTCGGACTGCGCTGGTTCGCGGAGTACCAGCCGTTCACATCCGTCATCGAAACCCTTCGGGGACTCCTCATGGGAACCCCGATCGGCAACAGCGCCATCATTGCCGCCGCCTGGTGTGCAGCCATCACCCTGGCCGGCTACCTGTGGGCGCGCGCGGCCTTCAACCGCGATCCCGCGCGCTAGTACCGCGCGCCGAGCGAACGCCGTACGGCCGAGCGAGCCGGCCGACCTCGAACTCAGGTCCGGGGTCAACGACGAGACCCAGGCCCGTCATGTCTTCGCGCTGGCCGAATCCGGTTCCTGCACACGTGTGAGGACGAGATGAGCTCGGCATCGGCGAGATGTGGAACTCAAACTCGGTGATCTCGTGGCAACTCGCCAGGGCCGCATGGACGCGCCCGGCGGCAAGATTTAGGCCACGCCGAGATCCAGATCGGCGACTCGATCATCATGCTGGCCGACGAGTTCCCGGAGATGGACACCCGAGGGCCGCGGTCGATCGGCGGCACGCCCGTGACCATCAACGTCTACGTGGAGGACGTCGACGCCGTCCACGGCCGGGCCATCGCCCAGGGCGCGAAGGAGATCCGCCCCGTCGAGAACCAATTCTACGGTGACCGGTCGGGACAGTTCGAGGATCCCTTCGGGCACCGATGGAATGTGTCGACCCACGTCGAGGACGTTCCCCCGGAGGAGATGCAAAGGCGGTCTCAGGAGGCGATGGAGGCGATGGGGAGCAACCCTCCGACCACCGCGCGGCCGGGGGGCGGGTGAGCTACCGGACCAAAAAGCGGACCAAAGGCGGACCGACATCCTCGGGACTCGGCACACCCATCCAAATCATCTAGCCCAAGCGGACATTGGAACCTCAAATCCGCCGCTGATCACAAGTTGCCGACGCGAAAGCGCAGGTCGCTCCTGCACAGATGTGGGGAGTGCCTTGCCGGGGGCACGAACAAAAGGGGAGGGCGGCCCATCAGGATTCGTCGGCTCGGGAACCAACGTCACCCTGATCGTCAGCTCGCGCTTTGTCGGGTCGTAGCTCGCCTCAAAGTTGAGAGCCGTGAGCAACGCCCGGAAGTCCTGGTCGCTCACGTGCTCCCAGTTCACGTCCAGGAGCGGCAGAGCGCCAACCAGTGCTTCGGCCGACTCCGGATCGGGCACTTGCGCCGTCTCGCTTGTCCGCGGCTTCTGGTGATCTCAGGGGTCGGGCATCTCAACAACTTCGAAGCCTCGGCCCAGTTCGATGCGGAGGTGCGCGACTTCTGCCTGTCTGTATCGATCACATGATCTCTTCGACAACTTCCGGGCCCTTTCCACGGCCTGATCATGGAGCAGCTGGGTAGCCCTTTCTCTTCCCCTATGTAGGGAAATATGGCAAGATGGCAAGATGGCAAGGGTGAAAACGACGCTCTCGATCGACGAGAGCCTGATGCGACAGGTGAGGATCCGCGCAGCCCGTTCTAACAAGAGCCAGTCAGAGGTTCTGGAAGCCGCTCTCAGAGAGGGGCTCGGCATCATCGAGCGGATCAGAGCCAAGGCCCGACTCTCGGAAGAAGAGGCTCTCGATATTGCATCCAAAGCAGTCCATGAGGTCCGTGCCCAAGACCGCCGTAAGAGAAGGCCTTGATCTATCCATATCCTCCTCGATGCCGACTGCCTTATCGCGGGAACTCTCACCTCAGAGGGCGCTACCACCGAACTTCTCGATCTCTGGCTCGATGGTGAATTCGAACTGATCGTTTGCCCTCAGCTCATCCAAGAGGTCGTAAGGGCGCTTCTTCATCCTCGGATATCCAACAAGTACGACATCACCAAGGAAGAAGCTGAGGGATTCGCCCAACGGCTCTTCGAAGAGGGCGTGCAGTTCGATGACCCCCGGGATCCGCCCCGCCTCGTGCCCGATGATCCGAACGATGACTATCTCGTGGCGCTCGTCCTCACCGCCAAGGCAGAGTTCCTCGTGACTCGGGATCGCCATTTCGAGCAGGTTCGAATAAGAGGTCTAAGGATCGTGAGCCCTCGCCAGATGATCCGGCGACTCCGAAGCGGATAGTCAAATACACACAACCTCCTCCACTCAGACGCCCGGCTACGAGACTTCATAGGTCGTTTCCAGGGTTACGCCGTTTCCGCGCAGCACGCGCCCCTTTCGTTCGGTTCCTGCCCGGGGCACCAACAGAAGGAAACGCCCCCCGACGATCCCGACCACTATCTCGCGGTGATGTCAAAGGAGAAGGAAGGGAGCGAACGGGGCGCCACCGCGATCGCGTGGAAGGGCTATTTCGATGTCGCCCCGGTGTTGCCGGGGGAGAAGCTGCGGGGCGTAAAGGGCGGACGACGGGAGATCCCTCACGCCACCCCCGCGACCACCTTCCCCCTGGCGTGGCCTTGTTCCAGGTAGGCGATCGCGGCGGGGATTTCGGCGAACGGATAGCGCCGGTCGATCTCCGGGCGCACCTTGCCGGCCTCAATCAGCTCCGAAAGGAACTCCAGATCCTTGGTGGCTACGTGCGCCGACACCATGGCGATATCCTTACCGCCGCGCAGCGAAACGCCCATCAGCTTCGCCACGCTGGTGAACCCGACGACGGCGGCCTTGCCGCCCTCGGCAAGCGCACGTCTGAGATCGGGCACCGATCGGTTCCCGACCGTGTCGAGGATGAGGTCGTAGCGCTCCCCGCTACGGACGAAGTCGGTCATCGTGTAGTCGACGGCGTGATCGGCGCCGAGCGAACGGACGAGGTCGATGTTCCGGGTGCTGGTCACGCCGGTCACCTCGGGCCCGTATGACTTGGCGATCTGGACCGCAAAGGTACCGACGCCGCCGGAAGCGCCATTGATCAGCACCTTCTGCTCGGGACGGATCTCTCCGTGGTGGCGTAGGCCCTGGAGTGCGGTTACCGCCGCCATCGGTACTGCAGCCTCCTCTTCGAACGACAGGTTCGCCGGCTTCAACGACATAACGTCAACCGGCACCGAAACGTATTCCGCAAAGCCGCCGTAACCGTGGTCTAAGAGATTGGCATAGACCTTGTCGCCGGGCTTGAACTGGGTAACGCCGCTGCCGACCGCCTCCACCTGCCCGGCAATGTCGACGCCGAGGGTCTTATGTCTCGGTCGCCACAAGCCAAGGGTGGCGCGCGAAAAAAGGGGCTCGCCGCGCATGGAATGCACCCTGCCCACGTCCGCGTCGAAGAGCAACGCGAGGAAATGGTCACATGGGAGACCGTGGCGTCGTGGACGGGCCGCGTCGCTCATTCGCTAATGCAGTTCGCACGAATCGCCGACCTCGGGGACGACCCCAATGCCCAACCCCGACTGGGGACGCGCTCCCGAACCCGGGGATCTCCCAGGCGAGGTCGTCGAGCCGATGGTGCGCGTTTTGGAGGAGTTCACGACCACTCCCGAGCGTTGCTGGTTCTGCCTGTGGGAAGGCTTCGGGGGCCTCGACCTCATTCCGGGCTTCGACGAATTGGCGCGCGTGAGGGGGCCCGGACGGCAGTATCTCCTATTCAGGGGCGGAATCCACGTGATGGTGGCGTGGAAAGACGATCCGGAGCACGCGTGGCCGCAGAATCCTCAGCTGTGGTGGCCGCACGACCATGCGTGGTGTGTGGCGACCGACATCGACCTCGACTCAACTTACGTCGGTGGGAGCAATGAGTGCATAGCTCGGCTGCTCGCGGAGCCGAGCCTGGAGGTCGTTCCCGCGCAGACCGATGACCGTGTGGATCTGGGCGCGGACGGCGTCAACCTCAATCAGTAAGCGCACTAGGAACGGACCGCAACCGGACCGCAGGGTCTGGCCGCGACCGGTCCCCGTGCGTTAGCGAGCCCAGGGCGATTTCGGCACCTCAAACCCGCCGACGATAAGAAGGCTCCCGCGCGGAACAGCAGGTGGTTCCAGTTCCCTTCTGGTTGGTGCCCTGCCGGGGGGCACGTACACGTATGAAGCGTTCTCCTGCCCAGTCGACGCGTCCAAAAGCCGTCGCCCACAGCGCCAACTGGGCCACGCTCTCGGATCCGAGACGCGGACTCGGACCACCGGCGCGTGGATGCGGCGAGACTTAGACGGCGGTCCAGAGCAGTCCGACTTGATTTGTGATATCAAAACGATACCATTCTGGATCATGCCATCACTGCAGGTTCGGAACATCCCCGATGACCTTTACGAGGCCCTGAGGGCAACCGCCGACAGAGAGGGCAGGTCTCTGTCGGCGCAGGCGGTAGCCATTCTTAGAAGAGCCCTTGCCGACTCACTCGTCGATCGGGCGGGAGTGGCTCGGCGAGTAGCAGCACGTCGAAGGT
>JACDCD010000011.1 GCA_013694625.1 Actinomycetota bacterium
CACCGCGGCGCCCCGCTCCAGCGCGCCGCAGAACCCTCCCACGAAGGCGTCACCAGCACCGATTGGGTTGACCACCTTGACGGCCGGAGCCTCGATCCACCAGGCGCCTGCGGAGCCGTCGACGGCGGTTCCCGCGCCGCCCGCCGTGACGAGGGCCACGCCGGCCCCGCGGCGCACAAGGGCGCTCGCAGCAACATGGCCCCCGGCAGCGTGAGCCCCGACATCGTCGCCAACATCGACGTGGCCCCCACTGTCTATGAGGCGGCGGGCGTCACTCCGAGCTATGTGGTCGACGGCAAACCGCTCGGCAGCCCGCCCCGGCAGCACATACTGGTTGAGTATCTCGCCAACGACCAGACGCAGCCTAACTATCAAGGTCTGTGGACGCCGAGCTGGGAGTACCTGCGCTACAGGAACAACACCAGGTTTCCACGAATTTGAGACGACCGATCCACGCGAGTACTACGGGCCGAACGATCCCTGGCAACTGAATAACGTGTACGGAGACGGTGTGGCCGGCAATGAGCCCGCCAACCAGACAGAGCTCGACGCCATGGTTCAGAGAGCATCGACCTGCACGGGAGCCGACTGCCCCTGAGAAACGGGGACGCCGACGACAGCCGGCGCGCAGAGCTCTTGTAGGGACAATCGACACACGAACGCGCAAGGAACCGACCCAGGGTCAGAGAACCTATGCTTGTCCACCGGCCGGGCGCACGCAGGCGGCTGCCCCGGATTCCCGCAAGGAGGCGGCGTGCCACGCGCGATTCTTTTCGATGTGAACGAAACCCTGCTCGACATGGCGGCGTTGGACCCGCTGTTCGAAGGTTTGTTCGGCGACCGCTCAGCTCGGGCGCAGTGGTTCGATCGGATGCTCCAGTCGGCGCTCGTGTCGACCGTGACGGCGCGCTACTCGGAGTTCGGCGTGACCGGCCTGGCCGCACTGGAAATGCTGGCAACCCAGCGGGGTGTCGAGCTCTCGGACGGACACCGCTCGGAGCTGAGGGAGACGATGCGTCACCTACCTCCGCATCCGGAGGTACGGACGAGTCTGGAGAGGCTGCGGGATGCGGGACTGAGGCTGGCGACCCTGACCAACTCGACCCCCGAGGTAGCCGAGGCGCAGCTGATCAACTCCGGGCTGCGCGACTTGTTCGAGGCCAGCCTCTCGGCACACGGGGTGAGGCGGCTCAAGCCCGCGCCGGAGCCGTACCGGATGGCGGCGGACGCCCTCGGGATACGCGTGGACGAGGCGCGTCTGGTCGCGGCGCACTCCTGGGACATCGCCGGCGCCCTGAACGCCGGCCTCGAGGCGGCCTTTGTGGCACGCCCCGGCAAAGTACTCGATCCCCTCGTGGATGCTCCCGGGATCGTCGGGGCGGACCTCGACGACGTGGCGACCAAGATCATGGAGGCTGAGCTCTAAGCAGAGGCGGGCCGAGTGGGTGGTGAGTCTGAACTATTCACTCGGTCAGCCACCCGGCCATGTTTTCAACGGTGATGCTGATAGTCGACCGGGGGGAGATCGGTCAGGGTGGGATAGAGGCCCGCGGCGCGACCGGCGATTAGGGCCGCGCCGCGGGCCCCCGCTTCCTTGACCTGCGGCTCTACGAAGGGGCCGAGGCGCACCGCCTTGAGGCGGCGCAGTATTGGACTCCGGGACCAGCCACCACCGACCACGAGACGCTCGGTGTCGCCGGCGACGGCCTCGATGGTGGCAAGGATCCCGGCGCCGCGCTCTACGACCGCCTCGGTCACGGCGCGCCACGCGGCCGCGGGAGAAGGGTGCCCCGTGATCCCGGTGAGGGCCATGTGCCCTTCGCCCACGCCCTCGACCCGGAGAGGGGTGTCGTCTCCGGCCAACTCGAGGGCGGCCGACTCGAGGGCCGCCTGATCCGTGTCCTGCTCGGCTCCGAGCAGACCCAGGAAGCGCTGCAGCGCCGCGCCCGCAGAGAAGCCGCCCATCAGCGCATGCCGTCCCGGGATCACGTGGAAGCCGATGCAGACACCGCCCTCGACCGCCATGTGGACCACGCCGTCTTCGACCGGTGGCCTGAGCGCACGCACGTATGCCTCGGCGGTTCCACAGGAATTAAAGGTGTCGCCGATCCCGGTCGCCCCCGCGCCGACGGCGGCGCAGAGGTGGTCGTGACCCGCCACCGACAGAACCGCCCCCTCGGCCACCGGCAGGAGCCGGTCGACCCGGCCTGCGGGCGCGCCGGCCTCGCCCAGGTCCGGCATCAGGCTTGGCGGCGCGCCCGTCCACCCCAGGGCTTCGTCCCACCACGCTCCCCGGCCCACGTCGAGCATCCCCGTGCGCGAGGCCAGTGAGGGTTCGGCCGTCTGTTCGCCGCCCAGGCTGTGCACGAGCCACTCGGCGACGTTGAGCCAGCGTACCCCCCGGCGGCTTTCCGTGGTGTTGGCGCGTAGCCAGCGGAGCTTGGCGGCGGAACAGAGACGGCTGGGAGGAAGGCCGGTGTGCGTAGTGAACTCCGGCGCACCGATATTGCTGGTCATGTCGTCCGCCTCGGCCCCACCGCGGGTGTCGTACCAGGCGATACAGGGCGCGGCGGGCGCACCCTCCGCGTCGAGGAGAACGCCGGTCTCGGCCATGCTGGTCACGCCGACGGCCACGATCGGCCCGTCCAGAGGGGCCCCCTCTCCCGAAGTGAGCGCCGTGCGCACCGCCTCCAGGGCCGCGTCGATGAAACCGGCGGGATCCATCTCCGCACCGGTGGGAACGAGGCGCCACGGGGTTCGGGCGCGACCGTGCCTGCGCTCGATGCCGTCCGGTGTCACCAGAGCGGCTTTCGTGTAGGTCGTCCCCGCATCGATCCCGAGCAGGAACTCCGCAGGCATCAGGGAACCGGCGACATACAGCGCAGCACGTCGAGCGTGCCTGAGAGCTCGGCCTCGCCCGCGGCAAAGGGGACGAGCACCGTTGCGCCCCGGGTCACCCCGAGGGATCCACCCGAAGCCGTGGTGAGGCGGCCCTCGCCCGCGATGACGACCAAGATCGAGAACTCCGCCGGGATCGCGGTCTCCGGCGCCGGCCGGATCCGCTCGGCCCGGAAGAAGCCGTCCGCGGCCTTGGGGAAGAGCCTCCAGGCCCCGGGCCGGTCCACAACCGGTTCCGGCGGCGCGACGGTCTCGTCGGCGAGCTGCGCCCGATCCCACCCCGCGCGGTCGAGCGCTTGCAGGGCGAGGTCGAAGCCGAGGCCGAGGTGGCCATCGGCGGCTCCATCGATGTCGAAACCTTCCCATTCCATGAGGATCGAGAGGTCGGTGGGCTCCTGCAGTTCGACCAGCAGGATGCCCTCGCCGATGGCATGTGGCATCCCGCCGGGTAGAAACAGGGTGTCGCCTGGCTCGACCGGGAAGCGATGAAGGGCATCGAGCATCACGTCCGTGCTCTGGGTCTCGACCCACGTTGCCGCCGTAGCAGGGTCGATGTCGTCCTGCCAGCCCACCCATACGGCGGCGTCGGGGGTCGAGGTGGTGACGATCACCCACGCCTCTGTCTTCCCATGGTTCAGCCCCAGATGCCGCCGGGCAAAGGGAACGTCCGGGTGGAAGTGCACGGGAAGGCGCTGGCCGGCATCGAGGATCTTGACGAGGACCCCGGGGTCGCCCCCGAAGCGATCCGCATGCTCGGGCCCGAAGAAATCCTCTGGATCGTTCGCCATCGCGTCGCGCAGGATCGTCCCGTCCTCGAAGCGCGCCAGCCCTGCGGTGGACGAGCCCCATTCCGCGGTTGCCGAACCGACCCAGTCCTCCGGCGCCTGAGGATCCTCGGAGGGAATGCCTCGCAGTTCCGCGATGGCCGGACCGCCGAGGTAGAAGCGGTGCAGCTGGTTGGGTGGCAGCACGAGAGGCCGCCGAGAGGGTGCTGAGTGTGAGCTATTCATTTGGCTCACCCAGTCGGCCTTCCAATCCGGCGCCGGCACACGCCAGCGCCTCCTCGAACCCCACCGGTTCGCCCCGGCCCGCCGGGCCCGGCTTGTAGCCCCCCAGGACCGCGTGGCCGGCGCGCAGCCAGAAACAGTCGACCCCCTCGAAGCCCGCCTCCAGCAGCCAGCGCAACTGGTCGGCCACCGGCGAGGGCTTGTCGACCTCCGGGTCCGGGTATCTGAAGAGATTCCATCTCTGCTCGACGAAATCCTCAAAGCGCTCGGCCGAGCCATCGAGCGCACGGGCCTGCTCCTCGGTCGCCCGGTCCCAGGTGGCGGCGTGGACCTCGGCAGCCTCCGGACGGGCCGCCTCGACGACGTCGGCGATGAGCAAAGCCCCACCTGGGGCTAGCCTGCGGCCCACCTCCTTGAACAGCCTCCGTTTGCCCGCGCCGTCCAGGTGGTGGACGCAAAACGACGAGACCACTGCGCCGGCCCCTTCCGCAGCATCGAGCCAGCCACCGGTGCGGTCACCCCCACCCCGCCTCGGCTCTCCTCCGCTCAGGTCCTCGAGCCTGAAGGGCTTGACCTCGGCGCGCCGGCCGAAACGCTCCAGCCGTGCCTGGGTGCGCTCCCGCATCGACCCCGAGCCGTCGAGAGCCGACACCGCCGAGCGCGGATAGCAGGCCAGGATGGCGGCGCTCAGCGATCCTTCCCCCGCACCCAGGTCGATCGCACTGAAGGCGTCGTCACGCCCGAACGGCAACAGCGCCACGACCACGGCGATCTGTTCGGCGCGCGCCGGAACGACGACGGCCGCCATCCGCCGGTACACAGTCGAGTGCTCTTCGTCCCACCGACGTTCTTCCAAGCTCGCCCCCATAACCTTGCCTTTCACGCCTCTTGTCCTGAGTTAGCTTGAGGCCGATGTTAGCCAAGCGAATCATCCCCTGCCTCGATGTCGACAATGGACGGGTTGTCAACCGGCTCGACGGACGGTGACGGCCCCGTACCGCCCGGATCCTGAGACATTCGCCGACCTCTGTGGTCGTCATGCGGTAGTGCCGGTGTGGCGCGAGATCCTCGCCGACGCACAGACGCCGGTGGCCGCGTGGTTGCGCCTGCAGCCGGAGCCCAACGGCTTTCTGCTCGAGAGTGTCGAGGGCGGTGAACGCTGGGGTCGCTACTCGTTTCTGGGCGGCGACGCGTTTGCCGTTGTCAAGGCGAAGGGCGGACGTCTCCGGGTCACGGGCGAACCGCCCGTCCGGCCGGGGGACGGGGAGCGCCCACTCGCCTACATCAAGCGGCTTCTCGGCGCGTGCAGCGCCCCCAAGCTGCCCGGTCTGCCTCCTCTCAACGGGGGCGCGGTCGGGTTCATCGGCTACGACTGCGTACGCGAGCTCGAGCATCTCCCCGGCGCGCCGCAGGACGACCTCGGGCTTCCAGACCTCGTGCTGCTGCTGACAAGAAGCTTCGTCGTGTTCGACCATTTCGAGCAGAAGGCGTTCGTCATCACGAATGTGGCTCGTCCGAACGACCCGGAGCGTGCCTACGACGATGCAGTCGAGCGGTGCGAGGCCGTGATCGAACGCCTTAGGGCTCCTCTCGGAGCCCCGGCGATCTGGGTGAGGGGGGTTCAGAGCACAGGCCACGAGGTGACCGTCGATGACGACGCATACGCAGGCATGGTGCAGCGTTGCAGGGAACACATCTTCGCAGGGGATGCTTTTCAGGTTGTGCCGTCACGGCGTTTCGAGGCGCCGATCGCAGGCTCTTCGTTCGGCGCCTACCGGGTCCTGAGGACGATCAACCCGAGCCCTTACATGTACTTCCTTCGCTTCGCAGCATCCGACGACCACCCCGCCTTTGAGATAGCCGGATCGTCACCCGAGCCGCTCGTACGCGTGACGGGAGATCGTGTCGTGGCGCGGCCGATCGCAGGGACACGCGCGCGCGGCGCCGATGAAGCCGCCGACATTGCGCTCGAGCAGGAGTTGCTGGCCGACGACAAGGAGCGCGCCGAGCACGTCATGCTCGTCGATCTGGCCCGGAACGACATTGGACGGGTGGCTGCCTATGGTTCGGTGGCCGTCGACGAATTGATGACGGTCGAGCGCTACAGCCACGTCATGCACATCGTCTCGAATGTAAGCGGCCGGTTGCGCAACCCTTCGGGCGCCTTCGACGCTCTGACCGCAGCTTTTCCCGCGGGCACCGTGTCCGGCGCGCCGAAAGTGAGGGCGATGGAGATCATCGACTCGCTGGAAAAGACGCGGCGCGGCCCCTATGCGGGCGTGGTGGGCTACTTCAGCTTCTCGGGCAATCTCGATACCTGCATAACAATCCGAACGATCGTCGCCACGGGCGGGCGCGCCTATGTGCAGGCCGGCGCCGGCATCGTAGCGGATTCGGTTCCGGAGGAGGAGGCCGAGGAGACCCGCCGAAAGGCCGAGGCACTGCTGAGCGCGGTGGCGGGGGCCGTGTCCCTGGAGTTCCCGCCGACCGGGTGACGATTGTGAACCATGCGCCACCGTCCCCGGCTCGGTGGCGACGGCGCCCCACTGTGGCCGGCAATCAGCCTTCGTAGGGCTCCAGTTTCTCCGCCTCCTCGGGCGAGCACCTGAGACGAACCGCGGTGGCGCTCATGCCATCGATCAGATCGGCTTGGGCAAAGCGCTGTGGGCCCATGAAATGAGAGCGGAAAGCAACGCCCGAGAAGATGTCCTTGGAAAGGTCGGCGACCACCGTCGAGACCTTGCCTACCTGACGGTCACCCGCATAGACCGGAGTGCCCTCTTCGAGAGCCATCCACGAGATCGGAGCCTCCGGCGATGTCATAGCCGCAGATACTAAGTCGATGACGCGCCGCATTGCGTACGCCCTGATGATCCTTGCTGGGCTGGGCGCGATGACCGCGTGCACAGGGGGTGACGGGGGTTCGGTGCCGGCCGTAGCAGCAGGCGGGCCCCCGCAGGTGCGCGCCGAGATCGTCGAACGCCACGCGGCCCAGTTCGACCGCGACCTGCAGTCGCGCGCGGCGGGCTCTCAGCAGGAGTTGAGCGCGGCGACCTACATCCTCGGACACCTTCAGCGCGCGGGTTACGGAGCGCGGCTCGAGGCCGTGCCCGTCGAGAACCTGGTCAATTCGACCGATGTGCTCGCCGTGCCGCCGGGGGGAGCGGTCTCGGCGACGGTGGTGGCCGTGGCGTACGACACGGCCGCGGGGACACGTGACTTCGGAGCGGACATCGGCCTGTTCCTGGAGCTGGCCAGGGCTCTTAAGGTTGCGGAGCCCGAGCACGACGTCCTGTTCGCCGCATTGGGAGCCGAGAACACCACGCTGGACGGCGGACACCTCGGGTCTCGCCGGTTGATCGGGCTCCTGGAGGAGCAGGGGGCGAATCCGTTCGTCATCACGATAGGGGGCATCGGTTCCGGCCCGGTTTGCATCGACGGGTCGGAACTCATCGCCGGCGCACCCGGCTGCGGTGAGCCCGCCACGGCCGGTCCCTATGCCGAGGCGGGGTTCATGCATGTGGGCGCGAGTGGCCCCCCTAAGGCCCTGGGGCGCACCCTGCTCGATCTTCTGCAAGGCTCTAAGCTTTGAGCCGGAGAACCCTGCCGAGTCGCTGGCGGTAGTCCATACGCTCGAGCCACAGCCGTCTGGGGGTCTCGACTCCCACCAGGCACCCATCAGGAAACGCTCCCGCTAGCGGGTTCTGGGCGACCGGCACGAGGCGTTTAGGGTCGAGGCTGTGTCATACCTACAGACCCTTGTGGCCTCGGCGGAGGAGCGTGTCCGGACGGCGAAGCGAACCGTGTCCGAAGGGGCCCTCGAGCAGCGCATTGCATCGCTCGGCCGGCCGCGTTCGCTCTGCGACGCCCTGGACGGTGACCCTGTAGCCCTGATCGGCGAGATCAAGCGGGCCTCGCCGAGCGCGGGCGAGCTCAACCTCGGCCTCAACGCAGGTGATCTCGCCCAGGCCTATGTGCGGGGAGGCGCAGCGGCGGTGTCGGTTCTGACCGAGCCCGACGGCTTCAGAGGCTCCCTCGAGGATCTAGAGGATGCTACGGGAGCCGGCGTGCCTGTGCTGCGTAAGGATTTCGTGGTCGACCCTTGGCAGGCGCTCGAATCGAGGGCGGCGGGGGCGGACGCTGTGCTGGTAATCGTCCGGGTGGTGGGCGAGCGGCTGGCCGAGCTCGTCTCCGCGGTCGAGGCCTTCGGCATGGAGGCGCTAGTCGAGGTGCACGACGACGACGACCTCGAGCTGGCGGCGCGCGCCGGGGTGAAGCTCATCGGGGTCAACCACCGGGACCTTGCCACCTTCGAGGTGGATCCGGCCCGAACAGTCAAGCTCGCGCCCCGCATGCCGGAGGGGGCGACGTTGGTCGCGTTGTCGGGAGTGGCGCGGCGCGCCGAGGTCGTCGAGCTCGAAGCCGCCGGGGCGGACGCCGTCCTCGTCGGCGAAGCGCTCGTAACAGCAGACGATCCCGCCGCCAAGGTGCGCGAGCTCCTGGGGCTTTCTTGAACACACGCCTCATCAAGCCGGAGGGCTCGGTCGGGGTGGACGGCCGCTTCGGTGAGTTCGGCGGACGCTACGTTCCCGAATCGCTCATGGGAGCGCTCGACGAGCTGGAGCGCGAGTGGGAGACGGCGCGGGCCGATCCCGGGTTCACCGACGAGCTCGCCCGTCTGTTGAAGGTGGTCGTGGGCCGGCCGACCCCGCTCTACGACGCAACCCGCTTCTCCGAACGGGTGGAGGCGCGCGTACTCCTCAAGCGGGAGGACCTCGCCCACACCGGAGCGCACAAGATCAACAACACTGTGGGCCAGGCGCTGCTGGCCGCGCGGATGGACAAGAGCCGCATCATTGCCGAGACCGGCGCCGGGCAGCACGGTGTCGCGGCCGCGACCGCAGCGGCTTATTTCGGGCTCCCCTGTGTGGTGTACATGGGGGCGACCGACGTCGAACGCCAGCACCTCAATGTGGTGCGGATGGAGATGCTCGGCGCCGAGGTAGTGCCGGTGGAAGCGGGGTCTGCGACCCTCAAGGACGCGATCAACGAGGCCCTGCGCGACTGGGTGACCAATGTCGAGAGCACCCACTACATCATCGGCTCGGTCGTGGGCCCCCATCCTTACCCCGAGCTGGTGGCGTCGCTGCAATCGGTGATCGGAGAGGAGGCCCGGACTCAGGTCCTTGAGCTCACAGGTGCCCTCCCCGATGAGGTGGTCGCCTGCGTCGGCGGAGGAAGCAACGCGGTGGGCTTGTTCCGGGCCTTCTACCGCGATGATTCGGTGCGAATCACCGGGATCGAAGCCGCCGGCGAGGGTCTCGACAAACGACATGGGGCGTCGATCAGCGCAGGCGAGCCCGGGGTCCTGCACGGCGCTCGCACCATGGTGCTGCAGGGCGCCGACGGGCGTATCACCGAGGCGCATTCGATCTCGGCCGGCCTCGACTACCCGGGGGTCGGCCCTGAGCACGCCTGGCTCGCAACCTCCGGGCGCGCCTCGTACCAGGCGGTGACCGACGAGGAAGCCCTGGTTGGTTTCAAGGCCTTGGCAGAGACCGAGGGGATCCTTGCGGCCCTCGAGCCGTCCCACGCTCTGGCCCACGTCCTCGCCCACGGGGGGGCATCGGAGACCATCCTCGTGGGGCTCTCGGGCCGGGGCGACAAGGACATGACAACGATCGCCCGGGCGGGCAAGGGGTGAACGGGTTGACGGCCCACCTCGAGGAACGGCGCGCCGGCGGACGCAAACTGTTGGTGCCCTACGTGATGGGCGGGATACCCGATCGGGGGTCCTTCCCGGAGGCCATGGTGGCCGCAGCCGAGCACGCCGACGCCCTTGAGGTAGGTCTCCCGTTCTCGGACCCCTTGATGGACGGCCCGGTGATCGCCGACGCAGGGGAGCGCGCAATGGCTTCGGGCACGGGGCCACTCGACGCGCTGGAGCTTGCCGCCCAGGCGGAGGTCGGCGCGCCGAAGATAGCCATGACCTACTACAACCCGATTCACCGAATCGGGGAGGTGGAGTTCTGCGAGAGGGCCGCGGCGGCGGGGTTCGCCGGCCTGATCGTGCCCGACATCCCGGTGGAGGAGTCCGAGAGCTTGCGCAAAGCGGCCGGAGACCACGCCTTGGCGTGGATACCGTTGGTTGCGCCGACCTCCTCGGCACGCCGGGTGGCCGATATCGTCGCAACCGCCACCGGCTTTGTCTACGCGGTGTCGACCCTGGGTGTCACCGGGGCGCGTGAGTCGTTGTCGGAGCGCGCCGCCCGGGTCGTGGCGGCATGCCGGGAGGCAACCGATGCACCGGTTGTCGTCGGGATCGGTGTGTCGAACGCCGCTCAGGCGGTCGAGGCGACGAGGTCGGCCGACGGCGTCGTGATCGGGTCTGCCCTGGTTGACCTCGTGCTCAGGTCGGGGTCGGATGCGGCCCGGGAGTTCCTGGCCGGCGTGCGCTCCGCTCTCGACACCGGGGGCTGAGCACCGGTCTATTTACCGGCCTGTGTGGTTGGGCGCCGAGAATCGAGACTCGTGCCTTACACCACATCATGGTGTGGTTGAGCGCCCGAGAAACGTTTTTGAGCGCCCGCAACCACACTTGTTGTTATGCGACCTCGTCTTTTTCGACGAGGACGGGGACGGGATGCGGTTGCAGGCCGTCTTTGACTCGCTCGGTGTCTCGCATGCCGGGCAGGAACAGGAACGCGGTGAACACGAGTCCTCCTGCGATCCCTGCGCCGATCATCGTGCGATCCACACCGAACAGCCCTGCGGCCGGTCCGGTAAGCGCAAAGGAGACCGGGACCAAGCCGATAGATACCATCCAGTCGAGGCTCGTCACGCGCCCGAGCATCTCTCTGGGCACGAGCGTGTGCATCAGAGTTCCCCATACAACCATCCCCGCAGTCGCGGTGCCGCCCGAGATGAAGCTCCAGGCCATCGCCTGCCACATCGAGGTTGCGAATGCAAAGCCGGCCGTTACCCCGATCGAGATGCCGAACGCGGCGTACATGAAGGTCATGTGGCGGCGGGGGAGCCCGCGCTGTCCCAGAACGAGCGCAGCGAGAATTGCTCCCACGCCTCCCCAGGCGTAAACAAAGCCGAGATCGGCTGCATCTCCGTTCAGATGGTTCTTGACGATGTAGGGCACGAGCACCTCGAAGGGCCCCCAGAAGAGCAATAGCCCGATCGAGGCCGCGGTGAGCGTTCCCCACAGCCATGTGTGCGAGCGCACGAAGCGCAATCCCTGCTTGATCTCACCAATGGCGCTGTCATCGCCGCCGCTGCGGGCAATCGGGCGCGCCGACATCGCCATGAGGGCAATCGCCGAGAGCGCAAATGTTCCCGCATCTACGAGGAACGCTTCGCCGATACCGAAGAGTGCGATGGTGGCGCCGCCCATGGCCGGGCCCATCATCCGAAGCATCAAAGGACGCACGAATTGATCGAGCGAGTTTGCCTCCACCAGAAGGTTCTTGGGCACCAGATCCGGGACGATGGCCCCGAAAGCGGGCCCGAAAAATGCTTCACCCGTCCCGTAGAGTGCGACCAGCACGAAGAGGTGCGACAACTCGAGCGTTTGCGTCAACGAGAGCACGCCGATGATGGCGATCGCCAGGCCGCGAATGATATCGCTCGTTATCATGACCTTGCGCCGATCGAAACGATCACTGATGACGCCTCCGACCATCAAGAAGCCCACCATTGGCAACGTCCATGCCGCCCACACGAGCGAGAGTGCGGTTGGTACGTTCGATAGCCTGTAGACCTGCCATGCGATTGCCACGTAGTAGATGCCGTCACCTAGCAGCGACACAGTCATGGCCGTCCACAACAGGGCGAAGTCCCGAATGCGCATGGGCTTCAGGATTCTGAATCGGCGGGCGAATCGGCGCGCCGAAGAAGAGTCGTCGGATTGTTTCTTGAAGTTGTCACGTTTGCGAAAAGCCATGATGCTGCTCCTGCTCTGCGAAATGGGTTACGGGGAAGAAGGTGCGGCGCGCCGGGTGGTGACGCGACCTCTGGGGGTGCTGGGCTTTGGGTTAGCCGTTAGCCCAACGCAAGGAGCCCAAAGCGCACCACGGCACTAGGTCGCGCGCTGGCGACCTCGGTACCTGAAAAGATGCGTGGGCTCGAGAACATGATCCATCCAGGATAGCAGAAGAAGCAGAGCGACCCGACCCTCGTGCAGCCTGTCCGCTTCGAGTCATGTTTGGCGCGCGTCGACTGCGCACCGAGTCTGGCTCGCATAGATCGGTCCGACGGATAACCCCCTTGCTGCGATGGACCGGTGAGAAACGGCCAGGGCAGGGCAGGTTCCTCGTCGGCGCAAAGGGTAGAGTACAGACCACGAAAATCTAATCGGGAAGGGGATCGTGACCGTGACCACGGTAACCAAGGGACTGTTCGTTCAGATAGAGGCAAAGCAGGGCAACGAGGGCGACGTCAGGAGCTTCCTCGAAGAGGGGCTGGCGCTCGTCAACCAGGAGCCGGACACCACTGCCTGGTTCGCCGTCCAGTTCGGCCCGACCAGCTTCGGCATCTTCGACGTCTTCCCCCGCGAGGAGGGCCGCGAGGCGCATCTGTCCGGCAAGGTGGCCGAGGCGCTGATGGAGAACGCGGGAGAGCTCTTCGACAAGCCGAACATCGAGAAGGCCGACGTCATCGCAGCGAAGCTTCCCGCGTGAGCGACAACTAGCTCCTTATTCGGTGAGGACGGGGGCTCCCGGTTTGTGATCGGAAGCCCTCGCTCGCGCCCGGGGGCCGACGATGGGTGAGGTGCTGGTGCGGCCGCCGGTCCTTCGCACCACCGAGCAAGGCGACCGTAGCGCGACCTGGACCGAGCTGTTCTTCGATCTCGTCTTCGTCGTAGCCGTCTCGCGGACGAGCGAGATCCTTGCCTCCAACCCTGCGGGCGGGGGTCTCTGGTTTTCGAGAATGATGGTCCTCGTCGTCTGGTCCTGGGCCAACTAAGTCCTGTACACGCAGCGCTTCGTCACCGACGACGCGGTGCACCGGTTGACGAAGGCGGCGGCGATGGCTGCGGTCGCGTGGGCAGCCGTAACTGTGACCTCGGCGCGCGGCGCGGGAACGGACTCCTTCGCCCTGTCCTACGTCGCAGTGCGGCTCGGGCTGATAGCCCTCTACGACCGCGTATGGCTGCACGTGCCAGAGGTCCGCCGGGAAACCGGCATCTACCTAGTGGGATTCTCCACCGACGTGGCGCTGTGGGTGGCGTCGATCTTCGTCCCCGACTCGCTCCGGACTCCGCTGTGGGTCCTGGGAGGGATCGCGGAACTTGTGACGCCAGTGATCGGCTGGCGCGCCTTAGGCGACGCAGCAGTCACCGAGCGCCACCCACCCGGAGGAGCGGATGGGTCAGTTCATGCTCATAGTCATCGGGGAAGCGGTGGGCGGGCATAGTCGCTGCGGTTGTGTCGGTGGAGTGGGGTCTATCGGTGGGACTCACCACCGCGGGAGCAGCGGTCGTCGTCGTCGTTTTCTGGTGGCTGACGTTCGACTACGTGGAGGGCCGGGGCTTCGAAGGGAGGCCGCTCTCTCGGTTACATCTACAGCCATCTGCCCGTGTATCTCGCCACCCGTCGCCTTCGGCGTCGGTGCGGGCCTCGCGGTCGAGCACGGGGCCAAACCCGCGCTACTGGGGGCTGTGCGCGGGATCATATGCGTGGCCCTGGCGATCTATCTGGTAGGGGTCATGCTTGTGCGCATGGGATCGAGGGGACGCTCCCGCCGAGGGTGATGGCGATCCACCCGGCCCTCGCGCTCGTCGTCTCTGCGGTCGGCGTAGTGGGCGTCGACTGGTCTCCTCAGATGCTGCTGGGAACCGTCGCCCTCGTCCTCACCGGTGATCTCGTGTTCAAGCTCGTGCACCCGGAGGTCATGAGTAGCAGCCGGTGAACGGCAAGCCAGCGTCACGTCCACGCCCAATCGCCTCCGGGTGACTCAGCAGGCCAAAGTCGTGAGCCACCAAGTCGCGCGTGTCACACCCCGTCATTAGAGTCAAAGGCAACAACAAGAAAAACGGCCAAAAAGGGGGTGCGGTGAGGACCAAGGCACAGGTGGCATTCGTCCTCGATCTGTCGTTGCTGGGGATGAACGATTGCCAGATAGCGCGTCGCACTGGAATCCCGCGCCGGACCGTCGTCGACTGGCGTCGCCACGGCGGCCAGCATCATGGCTACGGCAAGAATGACCAAGCAAGTGAAGAGCCCGACGGCCTGTGTCCGATTTGCAGACAGGGAAGCCTGAACTCCGTTCAGTACGCCTACCTGCTCGGTATTTACCTGGGAGATGGTTGCCTTTCTGCGTGCCCTAGAGGTGTTTTCAGGCTGCGCATCACCCTTGACCTTCGTTATCCGGGCATCATCGACGAGTGCATCAAGGCAGTTACCGCCATGAAGCCCACAATGAAGGTGGGGAGGGTCAAGCGCGTAGGCTGTGTAGAAGTAGCAGCCTATTGGAAGCATTGGCCCTGTCTTTTCCCTCAGTATGGTTCGGGTCCAAAGCATCTGAGAACGATCGCATTGGTTCCATGGCAGCAGGAGATAGCCGATGCTTATCCCGCCGATCTACTTCGTGGGCTGAATTCGGATGGCTGGCGGGGAGTGAACTGCGTCAAGGGCAAGCCTTATCCCCGCTATAACTTCACGAACAACTCCTCAGAGATTCGGAATGTCTTTTGCAAAGCGTGCGACAGATACGGCGTGGCGTGGCGCCAGATGAACTGGAAAACTATTTCGGTGGCCAGGCGACCCGACGTCGCCAGGCTCGATAGCATCATCGGACCAAAAAGCTGAGGTAAGTGTTGGAGTCTTATGATGTACTCGTAGGCCGGGATGGCGAAATCTGGTAAACGCTATGGTCTCAAACACCATTGTCCGAAAGGACTTGCGGGTTCGATTCCCGCTCCCGGCACAACCCAGAAGTCGGCTATTGCCGGGATGTACGAACTCCCGGCACCAGACCCACGTTGGGTCCACCGTTAGCGCAATGCCGCGCTTGGCGGACGAACAGCGCTCGACCCGATGTCAATTACGCTGTGACTGCCTATACTTTTGCACCCCATGCACATTCACAAGAGTCTTTCCTCCCTCGGCGGTGAGCTCGATCGGGCGCGTCAGGAGCTGCGCATAGTCGAGGAGCAGATCCTGTTCCAGATGGACGTCGCCGAGGAGGAGCGTACCCGCATGCTCGTCGCAGAGACACCCCTCGCCGAGCGCAACTACCGCATCGCCCGGGACGACCTCGAGCGCATGCAGAAGGAGCGCCATCGCATCTCGCAGGAGATCGAGCGCCTCCGGGTGGAGCAGGACCGCCTTCTCGACCGCATGCTCGGGTGAGTTGATGCCCGCAAAGACCGTCGCCCCCCGCATAGTGATCGCCGAGGACGAGGCGATCATCCGGCTCGACCTCAAGGAGATGCTCCAGGAGGAGGGCTTCGACGTCGTGGGAGAGGCCTCCGACGGCGATGCCGCAATCCGTCTCGCCGAGGAGCGGCGCTCCGACCTCGTCATCATGGACATCAAGATGCCCGGCATGGACGGGCTCGCCGCAGCGGAGCGCATCACCGACCAGGGGCTGGGAGCGGTCTTGATCCTCACCGCGTTCTCCCAGAAGGAGCTGGTCCGGCGCGCCGCTCGGGCGGGGGCGATGGGCTACCTCGTCAAGCCCTTCCAGAAATCCGATCTGATGCCGGCTATCGAGATCGCCCTCGTGCGACACGCCGAGCTCCAAGCGGTCAGGGCGGAATCGGCGGATCTGGCCGAGCGTCTCGACGCCCGAAAATACATTGACCGGGCAAAGGGCTACCTTGCCGACAGGCGAGGGATGAGCGAGCCCGAGGCTTTTCGCTTCATCCAGAAGAAGGCGATGGACGAGCGCCGTCCGATGAAGGACGTTGCCCGGGATCTGGTCTCGGGCTAGGCATAGCCCGGGCAACCTTCGCCACAGTTGTAGTAACTGGCTTCGTCACCCTGTAAAGTTATGCCTCGATACCCAGATTGACCTCGTCTCGAGGATCGGACAGCCGTGCGACAAGGGGGAACCATGAGGAAGCCGCAGTGGGTCGTGCAGGTAGCCATTCTCAGTTGCGTGGTGCTGTTGGGCGCCGCCTGCGCGCGTGAAAGCGGCGGAGATAGCGACGCGAGCGGCGGTGGCGGAGCGGAGTGCCCCGACTCCGAGTTCGGCTGCGTCGAAGTCGGTGCCGATGATCCGATCACCCTCGGAACACTGCTGGTGATCACCGGTCCCAACTCGAGTCTCGGGCTCGACAGCCAGTATGGGGCGCAAATCGCGGTCGACATGCGCGGCGACGTCCTGGGCCACGAGATAGAGCTCGTCAACGAGGACGAGGGCTGCGTGGCGGAAGGCGGCCAGACCGGGGCCCAGTCGCTGGTCTCCGATCCCCAGATAGT
The DNA here is from genome assembly GCA_013694625.1 of Actinomycetota bacterium. Lineage (GTDB taxonomy): Bacteria > Actinomycetota > CADDZG01 > CADDZG01 > WHSQ01 > JACDDL01. The sequence goes on from JACDCD010000011.1 coordinate 16,340, forward strand.
GGCGGTCATCGGAACGAGCTGCTCGAGCGCCGGCGTTCCGGCGGCCGAGATCACGAGCGAGAAGGGTGTCCTGATGGTGTCGCCGTCCAACACCGCGCCGGATCTTACGGACCCGGCTACCCACCAGCCGTTCTACGCCCGCACCGCCCACAACGACCTGGTGCAGGGGGCGGCGATGGCCCAGTTCGCCGCCGAGGAGGCAAAGGCGAAGTCTGCCGCCACGATTCACGACGGAAGCCCCTACGCCGACGGGCTCCAAACGGTGTTCTCGGAGAAGTTCGAGAGCGAGTACGGCGGCACGATCACGACCCAGGAAGCCATCGGGGTGGGGGACAAGGACTTCAAGCCGGTGTTGACCAGCATCGCGGCCAAGAAGCCCGACTACCTCTACTACCCCGTGTTCATCCCCGAGGGGGCCGGCATTACCCAGCAGGCGCGCCAGACCGCCGGTCTGGCCGACACCGATCTGGCCGGCTCCGATGGCATGCTTTCGCCGGACTTCGTCGAGGCGGCCGGCAAGGACAACACGGCCGGGATGTTCCTGTCGGGACCGGACCTGGAGTTCAAGGGGAGCTTCTATCAGAAGGAGTTCCTGCCCGCCTACAAGAAGAAGTTCGGTGACCCGGCCTCGGTGTTCCACGCGCACGCCTTTGACGCCACCAACATGGTCCTCGATGCGATTGAGGAGGTCGCGGTCGAGACCGACGACGG
>JACDCD010000053.1 GCA_013694625.1 Actinomycetota bacterium
CCCGTACATGAAGCCCCCGTCGCCGACGACGGCCACGACCGGTCCCACCCCGGCGGCCGCTGCGCCAAGCGCCGCGGGCCAGCCGAACCCGAGTGTCCCCCAGCCCATCGGGTAGAGCAGCCTGCGCGGCCCCGGGACGGGGAGGTATCCGGCGCACCAGTAACCCGCGATGCACATGTCAGCCACGAAGATCGTCTCCGCCGGGGCGACGCGCCGGAGCGCCCGGACGAAGCCGGCCGCCTCCCGGCTCCGGGGGTCGGCCTCGAGCTCGCCCCAGACCGAAGCCTTCAGGGCACGGAGGTGCTCGGCGACATGCCCCTGGGCCTCGGTCCGGTCGACGCCCCGGCGCGCCAGCGCATCGTCGAGCGCGGCGAGAAGCACGGCGGCGTCGCCGATCAACCCTTGGGCGGGGTAGTTCTTGCCGACCTGGGCCGGGTCGAGGTCTATGTGGATGAGCTTGGCGGGGAGCCGCAGTGCGCCGTTCTGTGTCATCGTCCCGTCGAGATCGGTGCCAACCGCGAGCACGATGTCGGAGGACCCCAGCAGCTCGGCCACCGGGAGCTCGTGAGGAGGAAGGCCGACGGCCAGCGGGTGCTCGTCTGACATCGCGCCGCGGCCCATGAACGTGGTCACTACCGGGGCGGACAGGCGTTCGGCGAGACGGACGAGCTCGGCCGCCGCGCTCGAGTGCACGACTCCACCGCCGGCCCAGATCATCACTCGGCGCGCCCCTTCGAGCTGTGCCGCAGCTTCCTCCAAGCCCCCAGGCTCCGGTGGTTGCGGCGGGTCCTGCGGGCGCCTCGGCTCCCGTGGTCGCGGCGGGTCCTCGAAGCCTCCTTGCTCCGTATGTTGCAGAGCCGCCTTCATTCCCGGAAGGCTGGGTGGCCGGGACGGTGGACTCCCCCGGTTCTGCGGCGGGCCTCCGGCCGGCGCGCCCAGAAGATCATGGGGCACCTCGACGTAGGCGGGCCGGGGGCGGCCGGTGACGACCGACTCGAGGGCACGCTCCACGGCGGGCGCCGCCCTCTCGGACCGGTCCACGCTCTCGGTGAAGCCGGTGATCGGTCTGAAGAAATCGATCTGTGCCTTTGACTGGTGCAATACCGCCCGATAGGCCTCCGCCTCCAGGACCTCACTTGCGACCTGGGTCGTGAGATGGAGGACGGGCGAGCTCGCGGCCCAGGCTTCCCCGATTCCGGCGACTGCGTTGGCGGCGCCGGGGCCGGTGGTGGTGATCACCACGCCTGGCCGGCCGGTCGCCCGCGCGTAGCCGTCGGCTGCGTGTGCGGCGCTGCCCTCATGGCGCGTCACAACCGTCAGGATGAAGCTCGACTCGAGCGCGTCGAACAGAGGGAGGTTGTGAACCCCGGGGACTCCGAAGACGGCACGGACTCCGGCCGCCTCGAGCACCTCGACTATCGCCTGCGCAGCCGATTGCATGACCCGGAATCTATTCGGCGCGCCGCCCTCTACTTGACCCGGAAGGTTCGGCGCTCGCCATCTCTCGGCCGTTTCCTAGTTTCGTTGCACGGGAAGGCCCGGAAAGCGGGCTCCAGAGTGCAATGGAGCATCAAACCGGCCTCCCCGGCGCTTGGATCAGAGGATGTCGAGGTCCCTGGGTGAGAAGGCTCGGTCGAGGCGGAAGTCGTTGTCCTCGGGACGCGTTCGTCCTGTCAGTACGTCGATGAAGCGGCGGCTTCCCGCAGGGCCTCCCATGATCCCGTGACCGCTGTAGCCGGTGTTGAGATGGAGGCCTGGGATGTCGCTGGGACCCAGCAGCGGCCGGTGGTCGGGCGTCATCGTGTAATGGCCGGACTGAATGAACCAGTGCACCGCGCCGCGGGCCCACACACGCTCCCAGAAATCCGACACCCTCGCGACCGACACGGGACTTGCCGGATCCAGCAGCGCCTGGGCGAAGCGGTAGTCGGGCGTCACATCGTCCGCGGGCGGGCTCGGGGGCGTGGTGGGATCGGTGTAGAGCAGGTAGGCGCCGCGCAACGCCGGCCGCCAGTGCGCGCCGGTGTCATCGTCGATGGTCATCGGCGCGCCGGGAGGCACTTCGGGCACATCCGGCATCACGACCTTGTGGCGCGCAACAGTTGTCAGCGGGAGCCTCAGCCCCGCCAGGGCTCCGACAACTCCCGAGAAGGGGCCGGCGGCTATCACCGCGGCGTCGCACGCGACGATCCCGCGATTCGTCTCGACTCCGGTGAGACGCCCATTCGAGGTGCGAAAGTCCACCACCTCGCATCCGGTGCAGACCGGTGCCCGGGAGCCGGACACAAGCCCGAGGGTCAGGGCTTTGGGATCGAGGAAGCCGTCGCCGGCGCGCCAGCGCGCCTGCACGACCTCGTCCTTGACGTAGGGCCACCGGGACCGGACCTCGTCCCCATCGAGCAGCTCAATGTCGTCCTGACCCCAACGGTGTTGCTTGGCGACGAGCGTCCGTTGGCGTCCGGCGCGCCGGTCATCAGTGGTCAGCCAGAGATAGCCCTGCTGACGGACGCCGAGGTCGTAGTCGCTTTGGCCTGTGATGTCGTTGAAGCTCAAGAACAACTCCACGGATTCCCGCACCAGCTCTAGCTCCTCGCGATTGTCGAACTGCAACCTGAAGGCGCCGGTCGAAGCGGGCGTCGTCAGCGTGCACAGGGCCGCCCTGCGCTCGAGCACCAGGGGCTGAAGCCCCATCCGCGACGCATAGAAGGCGGTCGCAGCTCCTACCACCCCGCCACCGACGATGACCAGACCGGCCGATCTGGGAGGCTCGTCGAGGTAGACGATCAAGCCCCGCCGCTCTCGGTCCACGGAAGCGCAGTCAAGAACTCGGCTCTGAGCCCGATGCCGCAGCCATCCTGGCGCCGTCCGAAGGTCAGCTCGCCCGACGACGCGTCCCAGGTATAGACGCCCCGGGTGGTCGTGCAGTTGGGGTCGTTGAAGAAGACGATGCGATTTCCCTCGACGATGAAATGACCCGTGCTCGAGAACCCCATGACCTTGGGTGATGCGGGCCTGTGGGCGATGTAGTACCTGCCCGAGTCGAGCGTCAGCGTCGAACGCCCCGCATCGAAGCGGTAGGGCGCGCACCGTCTGCATGGCACCGGCGCGCCGCCCGCCTGTGCGACCGTCACCCGGCGCGTATAGACGCCGTCGGCGGCGGTCGGACTCGCCTCGGGAGCGGGAGTCGAGTAGGCGAACGGCTGCATGCCGGCGCGCGGCCCCTTGGCCTGCCGTGCCTCGGCGGGCGGTGACCTGGATGGCTCGGTGGTCGAGGTGCATGCCGCCAATAGAAGCAGCGTCAGAGCACCGGCCATTAGGCGCCGGCGCTTAGGCGATGGCGGCATCGAACGCGGCACGCGCCAGCACCAGATCTTCGAAGGCAACCCCCACCGACTTGAACACTGTCACATCCCCGGCGGTGCGTCGCACCGGCATGCCGCCCACGATCTCGGGGAGCTCAGCCACCACCGACGATCCGTCGATAACCCCGGACTCCAACGGGATGAGGATGTCGCCGGCTTCGGCCATTGCGGCGGCGCGCAGCTCGACCGCGAAGCGGGCGCGCCGGGCGACGTCGTCGTCGAGCTCGCGCGTCTGGGGGGTGAAAGCGCCGACCGCATTGATGTGGGCGCCGTCGCGAAGCTGTGAGCCGTCGAACACAGGGACAGGGCTCGAGGTGCAGGTGCACACGATGTCGGCTGCTGCCACCGCATCCGGTTCGCCGACATGGGAGCGAAGCCCCGCCGAACGCGCGCGCTCGGCCAAAACCTCCGCCCGCCCGCGTGTGCGCGACATCACCCACACCTCCTCGACAGCGCGCACCGCGCACATCGCATCGAGGTGCGCGTGGGCTTGAACCCCCGCGCCGAACAGGACCAGACGAGAGGCGTCCTCGCGCGCCATGTACCGGGTTGCAAGTCCGGACACCGCTGCAGTGCGGATACCGGTAAGAGAGGAGCCCTCTATGACTCCCACGAGCTCGAGCGTCTCCGGCGCGAACAATGCATAGGCCCCGTGGATCAGGGGCAATCCCCGCCCGGGGTTGGAGGAGTTGACGGTGACGAGCTTGACCCCGGCCCCGTAGTCGCCGGCCGAGGGCATCATGAGCAAATCGCCGTCGCCGACGGACAGGTGGGAGCGCGGGGGCGTCTCGGGGAGCTCCGGCGCGCCGAAAGCAGCCTCGAGTGCATCGATTGCCACCTGCATCGGCAACAAGGACTGCAATTCCGCGGAGTCGATCAGGCGCATGGCATCCCCATCTCAGGGCCGAGTTGGTGAGGGGTGTGCATAGTTCACCCTTGCCACCAACTCGGCGCTCGGCTCACCCCACCGCGCCGAGATAAGCCTCCTGCATCTGCGGGTTCTCGAGCAACGCCTTGGCGGTATCGGCGAGCACGATCTCCCCGGTCTGCAGCACGTAACCGCGGTCCGCGA
>JACDCD010000111.1 GCA_013694625.1 Actinomycetota bacterium
ACGGGTGGCAGCGCCGGCCTCTGAGGATAACGAGACGGCCACCGTCGTCCGTCTCGACGTTCATGCCGATGTCGATGAGCCGAAAGTGATAGCCGCGATAGAACGAAGTGATCTGGTCCCTCGCGGCAAAGCTGTCGACGCACTCGACCACGACATCGGCACCCAAGAGCGTCTGCCGAGCCTTACTTGCGGAAAAGCGCTCTCCGAGCTCCTCGAACGGGATCTCGTCATCTATCGATTCGACGAGCCGTTTCATCGCCGCCGTCTTGAAACGGTGTGAACGTCCTCTTAGTGCCCGCCCACCATCCGGGCAACTGGACATCCTTCGACGAGCTGATAATCGATGCCGATCAAGCGACCTACACCCTGATGCGCGAGCTGCTGGCGGACGTGCGAATCGTCCAGAGAGGCCGATGATGGCCCACGACGGCATCCGCCACCCGCGTCAGGAGGGCAGTATCGATGGAATACGGCGAAGCGATCATTCGCGATCGTCTCGATTCGGTGGAGATGGACCAGTCTCAACCGGTCATAGATGACCGGTTGATCCGAATCCAGAACAAGGAGGGAACAAGGCAAGCACGAAATCGTAATAGGTCGCTGTCCGACAGCTCCATCATCACCTCTCTTCCCCCGCTACCATCTTTGGCCTTTCTCGACCTTGTCCTCGGGCGCGAGGGCTCCTAGCTGTCCAACACAGGTTGATAGATTCGCGTGGCCGTGTGGACATTCGCCCGGACGTGTGAGGTTGTGCTGGTGAACGAAGCAGACTGGGAGCAGCGAGTATCGGACGCCTGGATGTCAATCAACCAGCGAGGCGAGTCGGACTTCCTGGCCCTGATCGAGAATCTCGCTGCCGAGCTGCCCCCGGACAGCGGTGTCGGGATCTTCGAGCGGGCGGCCTCGCTTGACTCGACCGGCCACTCCGATGTCGCCGTGCCCCTGTACCGACAGGCGCTCGAGTGCGGGCTGACCGGGGAGCGCCGGCGCCGGGCGGTGATCCAACTGGCCAGCTCGTTGCGGAACCTCGGCCAGCCGGGGGAGAGCATCGCGCTGCTCACGACTGAGCTGGACGCCGGATCCGACCGCCTGGACGATGCGGTACGGGCCTTTCTGGCACTGGCCCTCGTCGACACCGGGCGAGAGCGGGAGGCGGTCTCACTGGCGCTCGCCGCCCTGGCACACACCTACCCCGCTACCAGCACTCGCTGGCCAACTACGCAAGACTGCTCCTGGACGCGGAGCCCAGACGCTTGTAGGCGGCCCACGCCGCACCGTGTGTTACATTGTCGCACATCATGGCACAAAGGAACTCGCCGACCGCTGGGGAGTCGAGCCGCCACCTGTCACTTCGTCTCCGCGCCGATCTACACGAGCGCCTTACCAGCAGGGCGCACAGCGTGGGCGGGGAGAGCCGATCGCGCCTGGCTGCACGCCTTATCGACGAGGGTCTCCGGATGGATGCACATCCAGGCATTATCTTCAGGCCAGGTCCCGGCGGTCGCCGCGCGGGGCTTCCAGGAGGTCCCGATGTCTGGGAGGTCGTCCGGGTGCTCCGGGATATCGAAGCGCGCGACGAAGCGGCGATCGAGAAGACGGCCAAACTGACCGGGCTCGCCGTCTATCAGGCTCGTACCGCAGCGCGCTACTACCAGGAATTCACCAATGAAGTGGATGCCTGGATCGCGGAGGTTGACCGTCAAGCCGAGGAGGCGTACCCCCACCGGACGGCCCGGTGAAGCTTCTGCTCGACGAGATGTTCCCCGCATCGACCGCGAAACGTCTACGGGACCAGTATGGCCATGATGTCATCGCCGTCACCGAGCTGAATGCACTTCGGGGCTTGCCGGATGCCGATATCTTCCTCGCCGCTCAGGAGCAGGAGCGAGCTATCGTCACTCAGAACGCACGTGATTTTCGGCCCCTCGCCCGAGAGTGGCAGACGATGGGCAAGGTGCATTTCGGGCTTGTGCTTACTACGAACCGGAGGTTTCCTCGTGCTCATTCTCGAACGGCGAGACGGTTGGTGAGAGGCCTCTGCGACCTTATCGGCCCCGAGACCGGCCGCCCGCCGGCGTCAAACCGCGAGGTCTGGTTGTGAATTCACCTGTCTCGACGGCGCCCAGGACGCGCCGTGACTGCCAGGCTGAGGTTCTAATGAGACTGGGGAACGATTTCCCTGAGGAGAGAGCGCGGCTCGAAGAGCGGCTACCTCAGAATTTGGAGCAGCAGGTAGACGATCTCCCCGATCAGAATTGCAACGACGAGCCCCTTTCCGAACGACTTGTAATCAGACAACGCTCTGCGGGGGTTGAGGAGACCAGTCCGCTGCGTCCGGTGGCGGGGGGTGCTGGGTTTCGGGAAGCTGGGTTTCGGGAAGCTGGGTTTCGGAGGTCGAAGGCCTCCGGCGCCGATGCGGCGAAGTGAGACAGCCGACCCTCCCGAATGGGATTGCATGACGACGAAGGCCGCAATGGACCCGAGTACCAGGAGCGCAACAACCGCAACGATTGGGACAGCTCCAGGTGTGCCGTCGGAGATTGCAGGCGTCCCCGCGACTCCCGCATCCCCCTCGCCGTTGCCGACCTGCCCCTCCTCAGCGGGCTCAGGCGACGTACTAGGACCGACAGAGGGCGACGGGGCGGGCGACGGGCTGGCCGAGGGCTTCCCTTGCCGCTTGGAAGGATCTAGCGGGTAGGACTCCCACAGATGGTGGGCCCCGCCCTTCTTCTCATCCCCTCGTCCTCGACCGTGCGTCTCCGCGGTAAACGTTACCCCGGCAACCCCCCGGTTTCCGGAGCCAAGAACCGCCGACATGAGCACAACGAGTGCCCCCGCCGAGACCAGGGAGACGAGCAGCGCGCTGACCACGGGCAACGAGACGCGTCTTGCGCGGCCGGCAGGCCTCATCGAATGGTGACTGGAGTACCCACGGGCATGATGCGGGCCAGTCGGAGAATGTCGGAGTTTTCGAGACGGATGCATCCGTGCGACACATAGCCGGGCAACAGCTCGGGCTGATCAGTGCCGTGTATACCGATGAAGCCCCCCGCAGGCCAATCCGTCAGGGTGGTGGAGCGCGCGCTCGTTCCGAACGCCACCGGGCCGTACATCGGGCTTCTGTAACTGGTCAGCTTGTTGCGGATGTAGAACTCGCCGGTGGGGGTAGGCGCCGATGCCGTCCCGGCACCGATAGGCGCGTTGAAGACGGTTTGGCCTTTTCGTTCGAGCTCGACGGTCAGACGATCGAGGTCGACGTAGAGGTGCGTGGGGACACTCCCGTAGCCTCCCAACGCACTGCGCGGGACCCATCCGGTCGCGCCGTTTGGCAGAACCGGAAGCCGCACTTTGGCCCACACGCCGCCCCCCGGGATCTCCCGGCGTCCCAACACGGTGACGAGGTTGGTGGTGCCTTCTGGCGTGCGAGTCCTGAGGCGAGCGACCACCGCAGCGTGGAGGCTCGGTTTCGAACGTGCCTGCGTTGCGATCCTTACCGGAGACCAGAAGGAGACGTGGCTCCGGTGGGCAAGGGGACGGGCGCGTCCCGGTGTGAAAGCCGGTTTCACCGGGTCCGGCAGGGTGAGCGTCGCACCTCCGGCGCTGAGCTTGCCCGAAGCCGGGCGGCTGCGGCGAGCTGCGGAAGCCCCCTGGTCGGCCGAGGACCCCGCACCGAACGCAAGAGCGACCGGCACCAGGACGACGGCCACCACGCCGGCCGCAAGTTGCCCGACGCCTCGTTTCCGGCCTCTCTCCTGAGAATTCACCCGGTGAATCGGGGTGCTCCTTTGGCAATGGTCCGAAGCGGCTTGGCGGTGAAGTTCGTGGACGCGATCAGCCCATCGGCGTCGGCCATTGACTTGGGATCATCGAACGCGCTGATGACCGGTGGGTTGATACCGAGCTGGTGGCGCACCCACGCCACATGACGAGCCTCCACGGTGAGCAGAGAGAACAGAGCGGCAACCAGCCCACGCTCCTCGAGGCGGGATGCTTGCCCCAGCAGCAGCGCGGTCGTCAACTCCTCGAAGGCAACAACAGTCTTCGTGAAAGCGTCGATGTTCTCGGTGGTGCCGTGAAAATCGAAGCGCGGTTTCTTGACCGCCTGGGGCCCCAGGACGCTTTTGAGGATGCGGACGTGCGCTCGCTCGTGGGCTCCGAAAGTACGGGCCCAGCGAGCCATGGGGGGATCCATACGGTCCACCGTGCCCAGCTCTTCCGCCTCGGTGTAAAAGCTCGCCTGCAGGTATTCCCACGCCAGGTCGAAGTTGAGAATGTCGAAGTCGCCCGACGGGAGCTGGGCGGCCGCAGGCGTTGCGCCGAGAGTGAGCAGAAGCGCACCCGTCCCGAGCGCGCCGACACGCAAGAATTCCGCTCTCGTCATTCCCCCCGACCGGGCAAGAGTGTCCTGCAAGATACCGTCGCGGTCGAAGTCCGCAAGCGTAAGCCTGTAGGGCAACTCCGGTAAGGGCACGGTCAGCCTCCTTTCGCAAGGCCGAGTCGCCGAAGCACGGCGGTCACCTGACGTTGGCTACTTGCCGTGTCCGCGGAGCTCGGAGCGGGAAGCCTCCCCACGATGTCCAGCAACCAAGATGCGTGGCGCGCCTCGACGGCGGTGATGCGGGCGATGTCCAGGACGGCGCCGGGGGTGAGGTTGCCCGATTGTCCGATGTAGGCAGCGACCACCGCTTCCTTGATGGAGACCGCATCCGAACCGAACCGCCCGGCAGAGGGAAGAGCGTCTGACACATCGGGGAGCGCCGACTTGCCGCGCCGGTCACCCACCAGGTTCTCGAGCAGGCTGACATGCGCCGAGTCGTGTTGGGCGACGGTCTGCGCATAGCCGGCGAGCTCGGAACCCAACTCGATGTCTGCCGCAGCGGTGTGCCAGGCAACCTCAAGGCGCTCGAGTGAGAGCAGGTAGGTAAGGATCCGTTTGTCCTGCGCGGGCAGGGCCCAGACCGGCTTGCCACCGCAGAGCCGCTCAAGAGCGCAGCCGAAGCGGTCGCTGCCACACCTGCGCCTGCGGTCCACTTGAGGACCCCGCGCGTCACCAAACCGTTATTTGGTTCGGTCATACCGCGCGGCTCTTCAGAGCCCATTCCCTCGCCCCACTGCCCGTTCGCCCGATTTCCCTACGCTCAAGG
>JACDCD010000116.1 GCA_013694625.1 Actinomycetota bacterium
GTGCATGGCGGACCCCATCACCAGCGCCCAACCCGACGACCGGGACATCGCGACCCTCGACCGGATCTATGGAGGGCCCGGCGAGCCAGAGGCGCAAAGCCCGCTGCCGGCCCTGCCGCTGTAGGGCCACGGCAACCACCAGAACTCCGCCGCACTTGCGATTTTCCGTTCAGGTTCGAGCTTGACCTTCCGAAACAACGAACCGTAAACGTCCCCGTGCCGTACCATTCCAGTATCTGGAATAAGGCTCGCACCTGGGTCTGTTCCATTCCACCCGAAAGGGCAAACCCGTCGTGAGGCGGGGACGCAAAGCAATGGGACCTCGACGTGAGGCTGCCCAGCTACCGAAGGGAAGTGTTCAGTTTGCACAAGACCGCACGAACGGGCACAGAGAGGACTTCTATCGGGATCGGAACGGCGTTTTTCCGTGCTCGCGGCCCTCGTAGTTCCCCTGTCGGGAACCGCACTCGCATCCCATGTAGCTACGGTCACGGTCACACCGCCGGTCGGGATCAAGGCGTCGGGTGTCTGCAGTCCGTTTCTCGTGACCACGAGCGGCGGCACCAATCCAGTCGGCGCCCGGGTCGATGTCGAGGTCGTCGGCACCACTCCGCTTCAGTTCTGCCTGCCGCCCGCCGGCTCGAATCCGGTGCTGATCGATCCGGCGACCGGGGACCTGGGATCCGGTCCGGTCGAGGTCGACGGGGACATCGGCGGAGAAGCGGTGACGAGGGCCGCCGTTGCCCTCGGTGAAGGCAGCTTCACCTTCGGGATCGAGTCCGCCGTGGTCGGGACGGCGGATATCACCGCCTTTGTCGAGGAGGCCCCGGAAACGACGACCCCGATGTGGGGGAGCCGGCCGACACGGCAAGCCAGATCTTCGTAATCGGTGGTGGGAGCGGCGGGGGCACCGAGGTCCCCGGAGCCACCGCTCAGGTGACGTCGCTGGACTGTGTGCCCGAGAACGCCAGCAACCCTTCGGGCTCGGCCCACAACTTCTTCTGCTACGCCACGGGTGCAGGAGGAGCGGCCATCACGGGCGCGGAGGTGAACTTTCGATGTCACCGGAGGTCCCCAACGGAGCCCGGGTCGGCCCGACCGCCTGCGGCTACACCGACGCGAACGGCGTCGCCCAGTGCAAGTACGGGGATGGCGGCGGCTCCCCTGCGGGGACCGACTCCATAACCGCCTACACCGGCCCGACCCTGGGGTCCTCGCTCAACAGGGACCAGGTGCACAACACGTTCACTTCGGGTGGTTCGGTCGTCAAGAGGCTCAAGTCGAGGGTCAGCATCGCCAAGAGGTTCACGGGCAAGGTGCGATCTCGAGCAGGAAAGTGCGAGTCGCGCCGCAGGGTCGTCTTGAAAAAAGTCCGCAAAGGCCCCGACCGCAAGATCGGCAAGGATAGAACCAACAAGGGGGGGACCTACAGGATCACCAAGCGCGGCATGAAAGGGCGGGTCTACGCGGTCGCCAAGCGCAAGAAGCTGCCGACCAAGATCTGCAAGAAGGCCAGGTCCAGGACGGTGAGGCGTCGCTAGGCCGTCTCACCAACGAAGGTCGAGGGCGCCGGGTGAGTCACCGGCGCCCTCAGCCTTTGGCCTCGGCCCAGTTGCGGCCCCAGGAGGATTCGACCCCCAGCGGCGCCTTCATCTCGGCGACCCCGACCATGGCGGCCACCACGATGGCCTCGGCGCGCCCCTTCTCGTGCTCGGGGACCTCGAACACGAGCTCATCGTGGACCGTGAGTATCATCTCGGTCCGGAGGCCCTCCGCCCTCAGGTCACGGTCCACGCGGATCATCGCGAGCTTCATGATGTCGGCCGCCGATCCCTGGATCGGCGCATTGAGGGCCTGACGCTCTCCGATCGAGCGCACCCGGGGATTGCCGCTGCCGAGCTCGGGCAGATAACGGCGCCGGCCGAACATCGTGGTGGTGAATCCGTCCGCGTAGGCCTGGGTCACAACCCGATCGAGAAACCTGGCCACTCCCCCGAACTGCTCGAGGTAGGCGTCCATGATCTCCTGCGCCTCGGGCACCGGGACATTGAGCCGCTCCGCCAAGCCCGGCGCGCCCATGCCGTAGGCGAGCCCGTAGTTCACCATCTTCGCCACGACGCGATGTTTGGTCTCCAGGCTCTCGACGGGCATGCGATAGATGCGCGCCGCGGTCGCAGAGTGGACGTCCTCGTCGTGGGCGAACACTGCGACGAGCACCGGGTCACCCGAGAGATGCGCCATCACCCGAAGCTCGATCTGCGAATAATCCACCGACAGCAGCAGGCTTCCGGGCTTTGCGATGAAGGCCCGCCTGATCTGACGTCCCAGGTCGGTCCTGATGGGGATATTCATCAGGTTGGGATTGGTGCTCGAGAGTCGTCCCGTGGCGGCGATGGTCTGGTCGTAGGTGGTGTGAAGGCGCCCATCGGCGCTGTCGACCAGCGGGGGAAGCGCATCGACGTAGGTGTTCTTCAACTTCGCCAGCTCGCGATGCTCGAGCAGGCTCCGGACGAAGGGGTGCTGCTCCACGAGCTGCGCGAGCGCCCGGGCATCGGTCGAAAGTCCCGTCTTGGTTCGGCGGGTTGTCTTCAGGCCGAGCTTGTCGTAGAGGAGGACCCGCAACTGGGAGGGTGAGCCGAGGTTGATCCGTTCCCCGGCCGCCTCGTAGCACTCAGTCTCGAGCTCGGCGACACGCTTGTCCACGCCGCGAGCCATCTCCGCGAGGTAATCGAGGTCGATCCCGACCCCCATCTGCTCCATGCGGGCCAGCACGGGGACCAGGGGGTGCTCGATGTCCCGGTAGAGGTCCGCCATCTCGAGGCGCCTGAGCTCCGGCTCGACCGCCTCCGCCACCTCGGCGACGGCGAGCGCCCGCAGGCAGGCATCCTCTGCTTCGATCTCCTGTGTTCCGCCGGTGAGGTCCAGCGCCCCCTGAGCTCCATCCTCCGGGCGCTCGATCCCCTCAATCGCCTTCAACTCCCTGCCCGTGTACTTGCGGGCGACCTCCTCCAGCCCGTAGTCGATCGCGCCGGGGTCGAGCAGGTAGGTGGCTATCCGGGTATCCAGGCGCAAACCCCCCAAGGGCACACCGATAGCGGCCAGCGAAAGGATCACGGCGCGCGCCCCGTGTGCGACCACGGGGAGCCCAGGGTCAGACAGTACCGGGCCGAGGATCCCACGCACCTCCTCCGGGGTCACCCCGGTGGGCCCCAGCGGCACCCACCCAACCTCGCCGGCGCCCCAGGAGAAGGCGAGGGAGCGGGGGCCCCCGCGAGCCGACGACGGCACAAGGTCCAGCGAGAACCCACCGGCCGACGTCAGCCGGCGCGCCAGTTCCTCCAGACGGTCCGGCACGCCGAACTCCTCGACCTCCAACTCGAACGGCTCACCCTCGCCTTCGGCTGCATCGGGAAGGTCGTCAAGCAGGCGCTCGAGCAAAGTCCGGAACTCGAGCGAGCCGAACAGCTCGCGGACTTCCTCGAGGTCCCACGCGCTCATCTTGAGATCGTCGAGCGAGGCCTCTTCGAACGGCACCTCGACCAGGGTTGACAACTTCTTGTTAATCGCCACCTGCTCGGCGTGGGCGGCGAGGTTCTTCGCCAACTTCGGCGTCTGCTCGGCCGCATGTGCGACGACCTCTTCGGCAGTCCCGTACTTCTGCACCAGCTTGGCGGCCGTCTTCGTCCCCACGCCGGGAACACCCGGGAGGTTGTCGGAGGTGTCGCCCTCCAATGCCTTGAGGTCGACGTACTTCGCCGGGGGCACTCCATAACGTTCCGTGACCGCCTTTGCGTCCATCTCGACGATGTCGCTGATGCCCCTGCGGTTGTAGAGCACCCGGATATTTCCCCCCACCAGCTGAAAGAAGTCACGGTCACCCGTGACTATTCGCACGTCCACATTCGCGTTGGCCGATCGCTTGGCGAAGTAGGAGATGATGTCGTCCGCCTCGTGGCCGGCCAGCTTGAAGACCGGGATCCGCATCACCCGGAGGACCTCGTCGACAAGCGGCATCTGCGACCTGAAAGTGTCGGGCGCTTCGGTTCGATTGCTCTTGTACTCCGCAAAGGACTCGGTGCGCTCCAACGGCGCGCCCATGTCGAAGCAGCAGGCGATGAAGTCGGGGCGCTGCTCCTGAAGCAGCTTGATCAGCATCGAGGTGAAGCCGTAAACCGCGTTGGTATGGGTCCCATCGGTGGTGGTGAGATCCTCTGGCAGCGCGTAAAAGGCCCGGAACGCAAGTGAGTGTCCGTCTAACAACAGCAACTTCGGCTTGTTGGGTGGCATCGATTGCGAGCTTACAATCCGCTTCAATGCACGCGCCCTCACCGGACCTCCGTTCGCTCAACCCCGCCTCGAAGGAATACCTCGAAGCCGTATTCGAGCTCCGGGAAGAGGGCCGAAGGGTGGTGCAGGCGCGCATCGGCGAGCGGCTGGGTCTTGCTCCGGCAACCGTGTCCGAGGGCGTGAAGCGGCTCGTGACCGAGGGGTACGTCGAGATCCGGGGGGCCCGGGACGTCGAGCTGACCGAGAAGGGACACCTCATCGCCGAGGCACTCGTGCGCAGACACCGTCTCGCCGAGCGCATGCTCACCGACATCCTCGGGATGGCGTGGCATCTCTGCCACGAGCAGGCCGAGGACTGGGAGAAGGTAATGACGCCCGAAGTCGAAGAGGCGATCCTGGCCAAGCTTGAAGGGGAGCCGACCTGTCCCCATGGGAACCCCATCCCCGGAACGAGCTCGGGAATCCCATGGTCCTCGCTCGAACCCGTGGCCGCGTTGGACGCCGGCGCCGGCGGTGTGCTCACGCGTCTGCTCGAAGATGTCGAATTGGACCACGACGTCCTCAAGTTCCTCGAAGAGCACGGCCTCATGCCCGGCTCCCACCTCACCGTCATGGACACGGCCCCCGACGGCACCATTCTCCTCGAAGTGCAGCGGGCCGGAACCAATCCGGCCCGCGTCGCTCTGGGCCGCAACCTCGCCGACAACCTCTGGGTGCTCCCTGCGTTGTAACGGGTAGAGGGGAAGGCGGCCAGGCGAAGTCGAAGGCATGGAGGGTCTGCTTCGCAATTCCGCCTGATATGCTCTCCAGTTATTACCAAAAGGGGATGGGGGCGACATGGCGGATTACTGGGGCGGGGGCCACGGCGCGGCTGAGATTCCATCAGATCGGCTTGCGCCGTTCAGCGACTTCCTTTCCGCCGCCCGAGCCGTGGTCGGGTATCTCCACGAGCGTCTCGATTTCGGGCTGCTCATGGTCACCCGCAAAGAAGGGGATCACATGAGGGTGGTGGCGGTAGTCGATTCGGCGTACGGACTGCAGGAACAGGACGAGCTCAGCTGGACCGACTCGTTGTGCCGGGCAACAGCGGAGGGCCGTGCGCCGTCCATTGTTCCGGATATCACCGGGATTCCGAGCCTAGCTGATGCCGCCGAGAAAGAGGCGGAGGCGGGACGGCCTCTACGCTCCCACATGGGGCTTCCCCTACTGCACCCGGACGGGTCTCTATACGGGACCATCTGCGCGGCGGACCCTCAACCCAAGCCCGGCGACATCGTAGGGGACCTCCCCCTTTTCGAGCTCATGGCACAGCTGCTCTCGACCGTGCTGGCGGTCGAGACGAAGGCAGCCACCGAGGTGCGGCGCGCCGAGCTTGCCGAAGAGGAGTCCCTGGTCGACGGGCTCACCGGCCTCAGCAATCGGCGCGCCTGGGATCGTTATCTCGAAATCGAGGAGAACCGCTGCAGGCGCTACGGGATCCCGGCGAGCGTGGTCGTGGTGGATCTCGACCACCTCAAAGAGGTCAACGACAGCGAGGGTCATGCGGGGGGAGACGCTCTGCTGCGCCTCGTGGCCGAGACGCTCGAACAGTGCAGCCGGGAGCCCGACATCTGCAGCCGCACGGGTGGGGACGAGTTCGCCATTCTCGCAGTGGACTGCGACGAGACCGCCGCCGAGGCGCTGGCCGAGCGTGTAGACGAAGCGCTTGCGGAGAAGAGAGTCCAGGCGTCGCTTGGTTGGGCGACAAGGGTTCCGATCACCGGTCTGCAGGAGGCGGTCCGAAGGGCGGATCAGGGCATGTTTCAGGCCAAACGCAACAAGCGGCAGGCGCCGCACCCCGATTAGCCTGTGGGTGCCTATGCCCGGTCGGAGGTGGCGGGTGCCTGCGGCGAATCCGAGGTGACGATTCCGCAATAGGGGGAGACCGCCACCGCCGAATCGGCCCGGAAGAAGTGCACGGGGGCCGTCAGCCGCACGTCAACCCGGGCCCCGATCGTCAGATCGGGCCGCGGTCCCAGCAGACGGACATCGAGCAGAGTCCCGTCCTTCAAGCGAGCGCGCACGAGCTGATCGTGGCCGTAGAACTCCGCATCGATGATCCTGGCGCTACCCTCCTGGGCCCGATCGAGATGGACGGTCTCGGGGCGGATCATTATGTCGACCGGCCCGTCCGACAGCCCAGGTGCAAGCACCTTCCCCACCGGTGTCACCGCCAGGCCCGAGCTCACTTCGCCCGGCAGGAAGTTGGCCTCCCCGACCATCCCCGCTACGAGCCGGTGCGCCGGGGCCCCGTAAACCGCATGGGGACTTCCGGTCTGGATCACCCGGCCGTGGGTCATGACCGCCAAGTTGTCGGCAATCGACAGCGCCTCCTCCTGATCGTGCGTCACGAAGATGGCGGTTGCCCTTGCCTCGTGCAGCACGGTTCGAACCTCGGCCCTGACCTGCGCGCGCAGCGAAGCATCGAGGTTCGAAAAGGGCTCGTCCAGAAGGACGACCTCCGGCGATGGCGCAAGGGCGCGGGCGAGCGCCACCCGCTGCTGCTGGCCTCCCGACAACTCGTGGGGCATGCGGTGCTCGAAACCAATTAGGTGGACGAGCTCGAGAACTTCACCGACCCGGCGCTCCCGCTCCCGTCCGTGGCAGCCGAAGGCCACGTTGCTCCACACGTCGAGATGCGGGAACAGGGCCCAGTCCTGGAACACCATCCCGATGCGGCGCTCTTCGGGACGGACCCAGGTGCCTTTGCCCGCCACGAGACGCTCTCCAACCCACACCTCTCCGGCTGACGGCCGCTCGAGACCCGCCATGCTGCGAAGGGCGGTGGTCTTGCCGCACCCACTCGGCCCGAGAAGGGCGAGCAGCGAGCCTTCGTTCAGCTCGAGGTCGAATCCGTCGAGCGCGACCGTGTCGCCCCAGCCTTTGACCACGCCGCGGCAGGACAGGAGCGTCTTGGACTCGTGCTTCATTCGGCTCTCACATCTACATCTTGCATCTCGCGAACCTCGACGCGGCGCGCAAGACCGTACAGGGGAAGGGCACAGACGACTATCAGCAGCAGAGCGGGCGCCGCCGCTCGCGAATACAGCCCCGCCGTCGCCCCCGTCCACACCCTCATAGCCAACGTTTCGAATCCGGTGGGACGCAGGAGAAGCGTGGCGGGCAGCTCCTTCATGGCGGTCAGAAAGACCAGCCCCCCACCGGCGATTGCTCCCCTGGCGATTAGTGGCGCAACGAGGCTGCCGAAGATCCGCAACCGGCTCTTGCCGAGGGCGCGCCCGGCCTCCTCGACGCGCGGGCTCAACTGGAGCAACGCACCCCGGATCGGCTCCGCCGCTTGGGGCAGGAACAACACGACGTAGGCGATCACCACCAGAGGCAGGCTCTGGTAGAGCATCGGCGTGAAGTTGGCGGCGAAGAACACGAACGCCAGCGCGACCACGAGACCGGGAAGCGCATAGCCCGAGTACGAAAGTCGCTCGGCCACAGAGCTCACCCGCCCGGGGTAGCGTGCCGACAAGAGCGCCACCGGCAGCGCCGCCACGACGGCCAGAACGGCCGCGCTCGTCGACACGACGATCGAGCCGCCGGCCGCGGACCACGACAGGGCGAGCGACTCCCCACCGACCAGGCCGCGCACCAGGTAGAAGCTGATGACTCCTACGGGGAGCACGAGCGCGAGAAGGGCGATCCCACAACACAGAGCCAGCGCGGGCCAGCGCCAGCGACCGAGCCGGACTACGGTAACGGGTCGTTTGGAGCCCGTGCCGGACCGATAGTAGCGAGCCCTTCCCCGGGCCCTCTGTTCCAGCACCAGCACGATCCCCGCCAGGCCCACCAGCATGAGCGACAGGATCGCAGCGGGCGTGCGATCGAAGGCTCCTCGATACTGAATGTAGATCGCCTGCGTGAAGACGTTGTAGCGCATGAGCGAAACGGCGCCGAAATCGTGCAGCGTGTAGAGCGCGACGAGGAGGCCGCCGGCGGCGATCGAAGGCTTGAGCAGCGGCGCCGTGACACTCCAGAAGGTCGCCCATGGGGAGCGTCCGAGAACGCGTGAGGCGTCCTCGAGAGACGGATCCAGCCCCCGGATGGCCGCGGCCACCACCAGGTACACGTAGGGATAGGTGAACAAGGTCAGAGCCAACAGCGCGCCCGGGAAACCGCTTATGTCGGGCAGGCGCTCGACCCCGAAGGGGCCGGCGAGCGTCTCCTGGAGCATCCCGTGCGGCCCGAGTGCACCGATGAGCGCAAACGCTCCGATGTAGCTGGGGATCACAAGCGGAAGCGCAACCACAACCGTCCAGGCGCGCCGCCCCGGAAGGTCGGTGCGTGCGGTGAGCCATGCGAGCGGCACCCCTATGGCGCAGGAGGCGGCGGTGACACACACCGCTAGCGCCGCGCTCCTGAACGCGAGTCCAAGCGTACGCGGCTGCAGCACCAGGTTCCAGGTCCCCGCATCGGCGTCGCCGGCGCGCAGGATCAGGTAGGCGAGTGGGAGGAGCATGAGCCCACCGACTGCGGCCGCGGCCGCCAGCAGCGCCGGGGGTATCCGCTGACGCAGGGCGCTCCGGCCGGGGATCCAGAGCGCATGCCTCCGGTCCTCGGGCCGGGGGTCGAGCCCGGCCGCGCGGCTCACCGGGTCGAGCAGCGCCGGGTCACAAGAGGCCAACCTCGAGAAGGAGTTGCTGCGCCGGCGCGAGCATCGCGCCGAGCTCGGACAGATCGATGTCCGGCTCGTCGATGTCGTCGAGCGGCACGAGGTCCTCCGGGGTGCCGTAGTCGGCCACCACCGGGTACTCGACCAGCTCGGCCGGGAAATAGATCTGCCCCGGTTCGCCGGTGAGATATTCGACGAGTGCCTGCGCATCCTCGGGCTGGTCGGTCCCCTCCAGTACGCCGATCCCGGCGGCGTTCACCAGCGAGCCTGCGTCTCCCCCGCTGAAGAAGTGATTGGCAACCGGGATGTCCCCCTCTTCCCGGGCGACCTCGTAGATGTAGTAGTGGTTGACCAGCCCCACGTCGATCTCACCGTCCGCAACTGCGCGGGTTGTTGCTTCATTGTCCTCGAAGTGGGTGACCGGCTCGTTGGCTTTGAGCCCTTCGAGGAAGGTTCTGGTGGCATCCTCGCCGTCCAGCAGGATCATGGCGGCGATGGACGCCTGAAAAGACGAGTTGCCCGGCGGGAAGCCGATGCGGCCCTTCCAGCCCGGATCGGTGAAGCCGTTGATCGAATCGGGGAGCTCATCGGAGGTGAGCACGTCGGTGTTGTACGCCGCCACGCGCACCCGGGCCGAGGTCCCCACCCAGGTGCCATCCGGCGAGCGGAACTGCTCGTCGACGCGTTCGAGCGTCTCCAGGTCGAGCTCACCCAGTAAGCCATCTTCCGAGACCGCCCCCAGGGAACCGGCGTCCTGGGAGAAGAAGACATCGGCCGGCGTCGAGTCGCCCTCCTCCAGCAGAGTGGCGGCCAACTCGGCGGAATCGCCGTAGCGAACCTCGAGATCGATGCCCTCGTCGTTCTCGAAGTCATCGAGGAGCTCCTCGACGTATTCCTCTTCCCGCCCCGAATAGACCACGAGCGGATCGTCCCCGGACGTATCCGACGCCTCGGTCGAGTCCCCGCAGGCGGCCACGAGCCCCCCGCACAGCAGCAACCCCATGGCCACCCAGCTCCGCACCCTCACTATCCGCTCCTCTCCACTGTTCGTCGCACCGAACAAACCCTGTTAGGCGAGCCATATTAGGAGACCCTAACCTCGGCCGTCAAGAGCCTGATTCCCCGTAGTTCTGCGCCGCCGTTGACAGAGCGCCGCGGAAGCCTCTAACCTGCGAGCAACCCACTGGGCAACGGCGCTCTGCTGCGATGCAGGGCGCCTTTTTTGTGCCGAGGACCTCGATGAGACCTTACGAACGCGAGCGAGATGCATGTGGAATCGGCTTCGTGGCCGATGCCGAAGGGCGGTCGTCCCGGGGGATCGTGGACGCCGCCCTCGATGCTCTCTGCCGGGTAAAGCACCGAGGAGCGGTCGCCTCCGATCGCTTCACCGGCGACGGAGCCGGACTACTGCTCCCTCTTCCGGCCTGGTTGGTCGGTCACGGACGGGAGGACGATCGCACCGGCTTGGCGATGTTGTTCCTCGACCCGGCCGATCCCGGCCCCGCCAGGGGGGCCGTCGAGGCCGCATGCGCGGGCGAGGGCGTCGAGGTCACCGGGTTCAGGGAGGTGCCCGTAGAGCCCTCGGCCCTCGGCGCCCAGGCGCGCGCCTCGGCCCCGTGTATAGAGCAGGCGATTCTGAGATGCCCTCTCGGCGGCGACAACGCAGCGCTCGAGCGGCGCGCCCTTCTGGCGCGCCGCAGGATCGAGTGCTCGGCGCGCCGGGACGGTCTCGGGCTCTACGTCGCCTCCCTGTCGTTCAAGACCGTCGTCTACAAGGCCCTGTGCGCGGCGGACGCCCTTCCGAACTTCTACCCGGACCTGGCCGACGAGCGCTACGAGGCGTGGTTCTCCCTGTTCCATCAACGGTATGCGACCAACACCCTGCCGACGTGGGAACGGGCGCAGCCGTTCCGCCTCCTGGCCCATAACGGCGAGATCAACACCATTCGAGGCAACGCCGCGGCTATGACGGCGCGCGAGGGGCACCTTGGCGGCGGCCTGCCGGATGCGCTCTTGCATCCGGCGGTGGACGAGGACACCTCTGATTCCGGCATTCTCGATCAGACGCTCGAGCTACTGCTGCGAGGAGGCCGGGACCTTGCACACGCCGCCGCGATGCTCGTCCCCCCGGCGTGGGCCAACGACCCGGATCCCGAGGTGCGTCATTTCTACCGCTGGCACGAGTGCCTGACCGAGCCGTGGGACGGGCCGGCGGCGGTCGTCATGGCGGACGATGACCGCGTCGTCGCACGACTCGACCGCAACGGTCTACGGCCGCTTCGGGTGGCCCTGTGTGACGACGGCCTGGTCGCGTGCTCCTCGGAGGCGGGCGCGGTCGACACGCGGGGTCACGGCCCGGTAACCCGCACCAGGCTCGGGCCGGGTCAGGCGTTGGTGGTGGATCCGGGGGCCGGCGGAGTGATCCACGACCCCGAGGTCAAGGCCCGGCTGGCCCGTCGCGCTCCCTACGGCGACTGGCTCCGTCGCCACGCACGAACCCGGGGAACGGGCGAACCTCTTGCGGAGGCGGGACCCAACGTGCTGGCTCGCCAGGTCGCAGCCGGATACACCAAAGAGGAGTTCACCGTGGTCATCCGGCCGATGGCCGTGGACGGAGCCGAGCCGACCTCGTCGATGGGAGACGACACCCCTCAGCCACCGCT
>JACDCD010000146.1 GCA_013694625.1 Actinomycetota bacterium
TCCCTGGGCCGCGGCTCCGCCGGCAGCCGCCCCGGCCGCGGCGGGCTGGGACCCGGCTTGAGCTGCGGGTTGGGATCCGGCCCCGTCACCGTCCCCGGAGGAGGCCTCGGGAGCCGGTGTTGCCGGGTTGGCCGCGCCTTTTTGAGCGCGCACCCGCGCCGCCTTGGCGCGCGCCTGTGCGACCGCGGGAGAGGAGCCCTTGGACGTCTCTTCGCTGAGTACCTGCTCGTAGATCTCGTCGGGGGTAGGCATGACGTCTCCCTTCGTGCCCTACAGGGGGCCCGAGATACCTCCGTCCTTGCGCACGCGCCAGAAGTGGATCGAGATGAAGATGACGATGATGAACGGCAGGAACAGGACGTGGAGCGTGTACCAGCGCAGAAGCGTCTCGGGCCCGATGACCGGTCCGCCCAGCAGGGCGAACTGAACCTGGTCGCCTATGACCGGCGAGTTCTTCATCATCTCGGTTCCGACGGTGACGGCCCAGACGGCCAGCTGGTCCCACGGCAGCAGGTACCCGGTGAAAGCAAGCAGCAGCGTCAGGAGCAGGAGGATGACGCCGACGATCCAGTTGAACTCACGAGGTGGCTTGTAGGCGCCGGTGTAGAAGACGCGCGCCATGTGGAGAAACACGGTGATCACCATCAGGTGAGCGCCCCAACGATGCAGGTTTCGGACCAGCAAACCGAACGACACCGAGGTGTGGAGCCTCTGCATGTCCGAGTAGACGAGGTCCACCGAGGGCCTGTAGAAGAACATCAGATAGATCCCGGTGATCGTGAGAAGGATCAGAAGAAAGAACGAAAGCCCCCCGAGGCACAGCGTGTAGGACAGCTTGATCCCGTGCCGCTTCACTTTTACGGGGTGGAGGTGGTAAAGGAGTGAGTTCATGACGACGTAGGCCCGGTTCCTCGGTGAGTCTGCGTAGCCTTTACGGAAGATCGACCCCGGCCTGAAGATCGAGCGCCACAATTGCCCGTTCTGGAACGAGCTCATGCGCTCTGCTACCTTCTCTCTAGGGTTCCATCGCGCCGATCTAGCCACCGCTCAACACCCCTCCTACGATGCCCGCTGCTTTTCCGGCACAGTACCCAAAGCCCGTCCCCCGCCCCGCTTCTTGCGTCCACCGGTCACTTCACTTTGTACCAGTGCGCCGGTGGGGCAGCGTTCAACACAGAGGTTGCAGCGCGTGCAGGCGTTGTCGTCGATCAGGAAAAGGATGTCGTCGGTGTCCATCTGGCGGGCAAGCTCGACATTGCCGGAATCTTCGACTGCCGTTGGGTTGACCATGAAGATGCAGTACCACGGGCAGATATCGACGCACCCTTCGCAGAGAATGCATTGCTCCGGAATGAAGTCGATGAAGCGCTTGGGCTTGACGGCCCCCCGGAGCCAGTCAGAGTCGACCAGGCCCATCTCGTAGTCATCCCGGAAGATGGGCTTTTCAATGATCTCCATGCGCTTGGGCTCGGGAACGTCTGGCACCGGCTCTCTTTTCTCCTACTTGCCCGACATGTAGCCCTTGACCGGGTCGGAGAGTCCCTTAGACCCGGTGCGCTTGCGTTTCTTTTCCTGCCAGATGTACGCGCCGATCAACATTGCAACGAGAATCCCCATCTGCACCGAGTTGGCGACGATGTCTCGGATGATCCGTATCTGGAGCGTGGCCAACCCTTTGTCTCCGACGCCGGGGAGGCGCTTGGAGAGCTCGATGATCTGGGCGACGAGCTCATCGGCTTTGTAGATGATGATCGACGGCACCTGTCCCAGCACCAGTATCGCAACGATCCAGATCAGAAAGCCCAGCAGGATTGCCTTGGCCCAGGTCATGGGCTTGTCCGCTCTTTGCGTGACGCGTTCTCGAAGTGCCATCGCCCGCAAGCTTACAACGCAGGGGCGAAGTCAAAACGGGACTTTGTACGCTTGAGCAGCGTCTTTGCCCCGGCTGGGCTGCGCCGGGAGGCACAGCCCGTGGTGTCAGCGGTCGAGGTTCTCGAGGCGTTGCTCCAGGCGGCGCTGGCGCGCCGAGATCGTCAGGAGATAACCGCCGATCCCCACCCACACGGCGGCCATGGCGACGAACAACCACGCCAGATCGCTCACACTCCCTCTCCCCGCCTAGGTGGTGGCCGGGACGGGGCGGGCCGGGCGGGGGCCGTCCGCCAGGTCGCCTTCGAGCTCGAGCCGGCCGACCTCGTCGGCGAGAACCCCCAACCTGACCCTTACCGCCAGCAGCCAGGCGAACAAGAGCGTGAAAGCGATCAGAGCCGAGAAGAAAGCGAGAAGCTCGGTGCCGCCCAGGGTCGATCCGCCCGCGGCGTCCCCGACGGCGGGCCCGCTCGGGTGAAGTGTCCTGAACCATTGGACGGAGAAATGCACGAAGGGCACGTTGATGAACCCGGCGATCCCGACGATCGCCGCACTGCGGGCGATCTGAGACCCATCGTCTGCGAGCCCCCGGAGGAGCAGGTAGCCGGCGTAGGTGAGCCACATCACCAGGGCGGAGGTGAGACGTGCGTCCCACTGCCACCATGTGCCCCACACCGGCCGGGCCCAGATCGGACCCGTGATCAGGACGAGCGATGAGAACACAACCCCCAGTTCGGCCGCCGAGTGGGCCACCAGGTCCCACTTGCGCGCCCCGGTCCTGAGGTACGCGACCGACGCGATGAACACGGTTGCGAATGCGATGTAAGCAATCCAAGCTGACGGAACGTGGAGGTAGAAGATGCGCTGTAGCTGCCCCCCCATGGAGGCGTCCGCCTCACGGGCCACGAAGAAGATGAAGTACAACGACACTGCGACGCTCGCCCACGCTCCCACGGCGAGGGCACGGAATCCTGTGGTTCGGGCGCCTGGATGCGCGGTCGTGCTCATCTGTCCTCACACTACAGGTGCCTGAGCCGCTGGAGGGCCCCAGATGCCGACGCCGGACCCTTGCGGCCGCCCGGCGTCGGTTTGCGCTTGGGAGTCCTGCTAAGAGGAGACTGCCTGCTGGGTCTTCTCGGCCTGCTCGGCATGACGGCCTTCGGCGAACTCTTCGACCGCCTTTGCGCAGAAGACAGGAAGGTCATTGGGTTTGCGGCTGGTGAAGAGGCCTGCGTCTATTACGAGCTCTTCGTCAACCCACTTGCCGCCGGCGTTGCGGATATCTGTTTGCAAGCTCGGCCACGAGGTGAGGGTCCGGCCTTCGACCACGCCGGCCTCAACCAGAACCCAGCCGGCATGACAGATGACTCCAACCGGCTTGCCCGCCTCCATGAAGTCGCGGGCCAGCTTCACTGCGTCGGGATCGGCGCGGAGAAAGTCCGAGTTGGCAACGCCTCCGGGGATGAGCAACCCGTCGTAGTCCTCGGCGCTTGCATCCTTGGCGGTCTTGTCCACGGGAAACTTGTCGCCGGCGTCGAGGTGGTTGAAGCCCTGGATCTCACCGGGCTCGAGCGAGATGAGATGCGCCTCGGCACCCGCGGCCTCTACCGCCTTGCGTGGCTCGGTCATCTCGATCTGCTCGACACCATCGGTGGCGAGGATCGCGACCTTGCGTCCCTTCAGCTCGTCGGTCATACGAGGTTCTCCTTACTATCGACGGAAACGTTTGGAGACGTATCTTTACCCCGTACGGCGTTTGAGGAAACGAGCCCCGCCCGCTTCCTTTATTCGATGACGTACTCGAACGCCAGGGCGCCCACAACCGCGTAGATCAGGTCGAAGGCAACCAGGATCCCGAACCAGCCGGCGCCCACCACCACCCCGGTGGGTCGTCCCAGAAACAGGTCTGACGTGAGCTCCACTGCGGCAATGAAAACTGGCACCAGGACGGGGAAGGCGAGCACGGGGAGCATGAGCTCACGGCTTCTCGTTTGCGCGGCGAGCGCGGCGAAGAGCGTGCCGATTGCAACAAAGCCGACATCTACCAGCACAACCACCGCTACCACGCCGGCGCCGAGGCCGATCGGGAAGAGAACGGCAAAGACGGGGAACAGGAACAGCTCCACCGCGACGATGAACGCCAGATTGGTCATCGCCTTCGCGAGGTAGAGGCCTGAGCGGTCGAGCGGAACGAGCAGGAGCGCGTCGATCGCCCCCTCGTGGCGTTCGACCTCGAAGCTGCGGGCAAATCCCACCAGCCCGGCGAAAAGCACCGTCACCCACAGAAATCCAGCCAGGACATCGGCCACCGAGGCGGTGCCAACGGGCAGGACGACCCGGGCCGAAGGACGGGAGGTGTCGGGGAGCGTGAAAGCGAGCAGCAGGGTGACCGCCAGGGAGAAAACGAGCATGGGCGGCAGCGTGTCCCGGCCGCGCACCTCGATGACGAGATCCTTGCGCGCCAGGAGCAACGTCTTTCCCGCCCAACCCCTGGCTCCCGGGGCCGGGACCGCGCTCATGTCGGTGCCTCGGCCGGTGTGCGGACTCTGTAGCTGATGATTCTGCCGTGCTGCAGGATGATGGACCCGTCGGCGTAACCCTTGACTCTCCTTGCACCGTGGGTCGCAACCAGCCCAACGCGTCCGGGTGCCCGCCACGCCTTGATGGCATCGGAGACCTTTCCTGCCCCGTCGTCGTCGAGGTTGGCGTACGGTTCGTCGAGCAGCAGGAGTTGCGGTTCATGCAACAGGGCGCGGGCCACCGCGGCGCGCCGCTTGAGCCCTGCGGAAAGTTCGCCTGCAGGCAATCCACCTCTGTCCCGGAGCCCCACGAGCTCCAGCATCTCCTCCACCCTGGCAGCGCCCACCCCGTGCAGCGCGCCGAACAGCTCGAGGTTCTCCCGCACGGAGAGGCGGTCGTACAGTCCCGAACCGTGGCCCGCATATCCGACGCGGGCGCGGAAGGCCTCGTCCGCAGCGGTTATCGGGACGCCGTCCCAGGTTACGGTTCCCCCGCCTGGCCGGAGGAGGCCGGCGAGGACGCGCAGGAGGGTCGACTTTCCCGAGCCGTTGGGCCCGAACAGACCGGTCACCCCCGGCAACAGCAGGAGGTCGATCGAGTGGAGCGCAACCGTCCGCCGGTAGGTGACCCGCACGCCCTCGATGGCGATCAAGGGGTCCGTTCCGAGCTCGACCCGCCGAGCAGTCCCTTCAGCGCACCTCGTCTCCGCCGCCACTCCTCGTCGCCCAGCCGGCCCGAGTCATGGTCCAGGTCGAGCGCCGCAATGGTCGCGATGACCTCCTCCCGGGAGTGGGCGGCCGATGAGGAGGCGGACGGTGCGGCTCGAGAGGAAGGAGAAGCAGAGGGGGGGACCCGGGAGGCGCGCGGCGATGCCGCCGGTGCAGGTGCCACCGGCTGCGCCGGCCGGGATCGCTTCCGGCGCGCGGAGGCCAGCATCCCTGCGGCAATCAGCAGTGCAAGGCCGGCGGCCACCCCGGCGAGCAGTGGAAGATCCAGCCCGGCTCGCGCCGTTGCGGAGACCTGCACGATATCTCCAGCCTCGATGCCGCCGGCCGCCGTCCACCTCCTGTAGGTGCGGCCCGCGACCCGGACGGAGCCGTCTGCCTCGAGGCGGTTGCCCTCCACTTCCAGGGGCTGCACCGCATGGACGACGAGCTCGGAGGTGGGATAGAGCGCGGTGCGCGAGGCGTCGAACACCCCACCCGAGCCGGTGGTTCGGTAGGAGAATGTCGTCGAGGTCTCTCCCGGCGGGATAGCGACCGTTGCCCCGAAGCCGAAGTCCGTGGCTATCGGCGAAGGGCCGTCCCAGCTTGCGTCCACGAGGACGACACTCGATCCGTCGGCCCCCGAGGGGAGACTGAAACCGAGCGTTGGCGTTGCTTCGGGGGCCGGGCCCCGGCCCATGCCCATGTCCCGTGCGCGCCCGATGTAGGCGCGCCGGGAGGTGTTCTCGACGACCACCGATTCGATCACCCCGAGGCTGTCACCCGAAGGCGCCAAGAAGATGGCGTGGCGCTTCACGACGATGGCGGCCGGATCCGAGGTTGTGGCCCATACCCTCAGGGTGCTGTCTATCACCGGCGCCGCCTCGGTACGCGCCGGAATTTGGATCGGCGATCCCGCAAAGATGCCTCCGTCGAAGGCGGCCTGGACCGCGTAGACGCGGCTCCGGCCCGTGGGCAGGCCCTCGAATGTGAAGCGGCCCAAGCTGTCGGTCACGACCTTCCGGGTCATCGGGTCCGTGCCGTCACGCCGCGCTCCGACCAGTGTGACCCGGACTCCCGGCCGCGGGGCGCCGCGGGGCGCTTCTATAACCGTCCCCTTGAGGGTTCCGTCTGCCGGCGTCGTCTGCGCATAGGCCGGAAAAACAAGGACGATTCCGCCCACCAGGGCCGCTGCGACGAGCCCCGGAACCGTTCGTCGAAGGGTTTTTCGGTGGTGGGAGCTTGCGGGCGGCGCGGGGCAGGTCCGGCGCGCCGCTAGGCGCCGCATCGCGGGCAGGGCTCCCCGGGGGGGCGCGCTCCTCCGCATGACGGGCACTCGAGACCCGCCCTCACGGAGGCGATCTCGGCCTCCAGCGCTTCGTCGGTGCGGAAGGTGAAGCGAATATCGTCGAGCTCATGAAGGGCGGCCAGAGCCTCGGCTTCGTACTCCCGTCTGAGCAGCTCGAAGTCGGCCGCGGAGAGCTTCCCCACTTCGCGCTCGTCCTCGATGTCGACCAGCGCCCCGAGCGCGCTGTTCTTCTTGTCCTCGGCCCGGGCCTCGGCCGCCATCCTGGGGTCCGTGGGGACGGGCTCGCCGGGGGTGTGTCTCAATGGGGTCAGGACATACGCAAGGGCGAGGCCGAGCAACAGAACGACGAGGATTACGGCGACCATCATCTCCCCTTGAAGGCGGCGAGCTCGTCGTCCAGCCTACGCCGTTCGGACAACGAAAGGGAAAGGGAATCAGGCTCTGGAGCCTCGCCGGTGCGGGCCCGGCGCGTGGCGGCCGACCAGTGACGTATCAGCGTAAGTGCGAGTCCCGCCCCGGCCGCCAGAACAACGACGGGCAGCACCCAGGCAACCAGGCCGGTTCCCGAGGCCGGCGGCACGGCCCTTATCTGCGGTCCGTACTCCGATTCGAGTGTCGCCATGATCCGGTTTCTGCCCCAGCCCGCCTCGGCCCATGCCGAGATCCTGGTCCGCAGGTCCGCCGCGGCCTGAGAGGGGCAGTCGTGGAGTGTGACGCCGGGGCAAAAAGGCGATGTGACCCGGCCCGCAATGTCGTTGGCGACATCCTCGGGCGCCGCCAGCGCCCAGGGCATAGCCAGCATGATCCAGCAGGTCAGGGACACGAGCAGAGCCTTCCTCACCCGGCGACCACCACCCTTTCCCTCACGGCGTTGCGTGCGGCCGCCGGAGCAACTTCGCCCCTGCCGCCCGAGAGAAGCACCCCCATTCCAAGCGCCATGACGGCGGCTCCGGCCCAGATCCACCACGTGAGCGGGTTCACGAAGGAACGGATGGCGGCGCTGCCGTCGGCGTCGAACTGCGTCACCACCACATAGAGGTCTTCCACCGGTGTGGTGCGAATTGCAACCTCCGATTGCGGCTGTCTCTGGGCAAAGTGGAAGTTGCTCTGGGGATGCATGACTCCGATCCGGGAACCCCCTCGGCCAACGACCACGGTGGCCTCGTTGATCTGCTTCTCGGAGGTGCGCGCTTGC
This sequence comes from Actinomycetota bacterium, assembly GCA_013694625.1. Taxonomy (GTDB): domain Bacteria; phylum Actinomycetota; class CADDZG01; order CADDZG01; family WHSQ01; genus JACDDL01. The sequence goes on from JACDCD010000146.1 coordinate 7,598, forward strand.
CTCATGCCCTCATAAGTCAGGTTGTAGGCGCCCACTTTCATCGACTCGCCGGGCTTCAAGAAGGCATTCCGTTCGACCTTGAAGGCACTACCCGCAAACCCGATGACTATGAGAACAACCCCCAGATGCACGACGTAACCGCCGTATCGCCGGCGATTACGCAGCAGGGTGCGGGCCAGGGCCGGCGCCCAGCCCAGTCGGTGCCTCGACCGGTACACGCGGCTGCCTCGGACGAATTCGCCCCCGATCGCCACTGCCGTGAAAGTACAGAACCCGAAGGCGAGCAATGCTCCGACGCTCCGCACGCCCGCAACCGCCAGCCCGATTGTGACGGCCGATCCTGCAATCACCGGGGGGCGGATGAGGCGCCCGAGCGCGCCCCTGCTCATTCTTCGCCACGACATCAGGGGGCCGATGCCGGTCAGTGCCACGATGGCGAGCCCGAGAGGCGCAAACACGGCGTTGAAGAAGGCGGGCCCGACCGATAGCCGGACCCCGGTGACAACCTCGGCGACGATCGGATAAACCGTTCCCCACAGGACCGTGAAAGCGGCGGCGACGAACAGGACATTGTTGGCCAGGAAAGCCGATTCACGCGATACGAGCGCGTCCAGCCGGTTGTCGCTCTTGAGATGATCGAGGCGAAGGGCTATCGTGGCTAACCCGGCCAGGAGCATCGCTGCAAGGAACGGAAGAAACCAGACGCCGGTGTCTCCCTCGGTGAAGGTGTGGATGCTCGACAGGATGCCCGAGCGCGTCAGGAAGGTCCCGAACACGGCCAGAACGTAGGTGGCGAGGATCAGCGCGACGTTCCATACCTTGAGCATCTGGCGCTTTTCCTGAATGACGACCGAATGGAGATAGGCGGTTGCCGTGAGCCACGGCATGAACGACGCGTTCTCGACGGGGTCCCACGCCCAGTACCCACCCCAGCCCAGCTCGGTGTAGGCCCACGCGCCTCCGAGGACGATTCCGATGGACAACGCGCTCCACGCGAACAGCGTCCACCGCCGGGTGGAAGCGAACCATTGGCTGTCCGCCTGACCCGACAGCAGCGCTCCCATGGCCCAGGCAAACGGGATCGAGAAGCCGACGAAACCAGTGTAGAGGAGCGGGGGATGGATCAGCATCCCGGGTGACTGCAACAACGGGTTCAAGCCCCTGCCGTCGGCCGGAATCTCGCTCATGGTGGTGAAGGGATTTGCGGGGACGATGAGCAAGAGGAGGAAGAAAGCGGAGATGCCTGCGAGCACGCATCCCGCCCACGAGACCACCACGGGCCGCGTGCTCCCGACACTCCGGATCGCCACCGTCGAGAACAACGTGAGTAGGAGCGTCCAGAAGAGGAGCGAGCCCTCCATGCCACCCCACAGGGCGCTGATCGTGTAGGGCCCGGCCAGCGATCGCGATGAGTAGTTCACGACGTAAGCGAGCGAGAAATCATGCGCAAACAGCGCGCTGACCAGAGCCGCGACGGCCAGTGAAATGAATGCGGCCGCCACCGCAAGGGCCCGGGAGGCCGCCTCGGACAGATCGCGCCGGTCCGTGCGCGCGCCCAGAAAGAACAGCACAAGGGCGCCGGTCATGGCCACCAGGGCGCATAGCAACGCCGGGCGGCCCAGCATCCCAAGCGACCTCACGTGGACCTCAGGCTTTCGCCTTGAATTTGGACGGGCACTTCGCCAGGACCTCGGAGGCCGCAAAGGTCCTGCCGTCATAGCGGCCCCGGGCGACCACGTCAGAGCGATCCCTGAAGGTGTCTGGAAGGGGCTCGTTCGTGATCACCGTTACATGGGCGCTGCCATCGGTGAGAGCAAAGGAGGTACGGAGGCCCTGTTGATCGACCGAGCCCGGTACCACGCGGCCGTTAACCCTGTACTCCTGCGCCGTCGGTAGCGGATCGCCCGCCTCGAGCTCGCTCACCTCGAGGTAGAAGGAGGTGGATCCCGGCCGGCTCATGGCCCACCCGACCAGGCCGAAGAGGGTGATGGCCACAACGGCGGTTCCAACCAGGAACTTCGTCCGTCGCTGCCTCGAGACCGGTGGGGAAGGTTGGGAGGACACGACACCCAAGCCTAAGTGACGCGCGCGGCCACGGGAGCCCCTTCCCTACTGCGTCGGCAGATTGAGGGCGGTGAACACGAACAGCCACGCGGCATCGACGAAATGCCAGTAATAAGGTCGCCGCCTCGACGTGCCCGTGATGCTCGGCGCCGAAACGGCTCGCACGCAGCATCACCAGGATCAGAATGACGACGCCGGCGGCGACGTGGAAACCGTGAAAGCCCGTGATCGTGAAGAAGAGCGTCGTGAAGTCGTTGTCCGCAGGACCGAATCCAAGGGTCGAGTATTCGTAAGCCTGACCTGCAAGGAAGGCGAGCCCCAACAGGATCATGCCGAGCAGAGAGGGAGACTTTCGACTCCCGGTGTGCCGATGGTGGCCGCTCTGAATGGGCCTCGAGCTGTGTCATCTCCATGCTCGCCTTCTCATAGGAGGGCTTCGATGCGTCGCTTGAGCGCAGCAGATTCCAATGCGCCCAGATCCACGGTAGCGCCGTCCCTGCCCCTGTTACCCCGGGCCGGCACCGTCGAGAGGTCGCCGTCGCGTTCCACGAAGAAAGTCTGTGGCCACCCCTCGATGCTGGATACCTTGTGCATGAGCTCGAGGTGCTCGTCGACAACGACGGGATAGGTGATGTCGAACTCACGCACGAAGCTCTTGGCGTCGGCTTCGGAATCCCGGGCGTTTACGCCGATGATCACCAGGCCGTCGTCCCGGTAGGTGCGCCAGGCGCGTTCCAACAGTGGCGCCTCCTCCCTGCAAGGAAGGCACCAGGAGGCCCAGAAGTTGATCACCACCGGAGAGCCCTCGAGTGATCTGCTGGACTTGGCGCCCTCGCCCGATAACAAAGGAAGGACGAACCCGGGAAGCTTCTTCGCAGGGCCGGCCTGTTCCCCGGCGGGTGTGGAGACCAAACGGGCGAGCGCGATGGCTGCGACCAGTGCAACCAGCGAGAGCAGGAAGGCCCGGCGGGACCTCGGCCGTGCTCGGTAGCCTTCGAGTTCATTGGAGGGGACCACGGGCCTTAGATTATGGGCTGGTGGTCAGCTATAGTCCTGCGCGAAAGCGACGCGGCAGTGGAGGAGCAGTGAACCTTCAAACTTCCCGACGGGGACGGGTGCGAATCGTCGCGCTCGCGGTCGCAATCGGCTTGTTGATGACCGGGTGTGCGTCGGACGCCCCACAAAGTGTGCTGGAGCCCGCGGGTGAAGCGGCGCGCAAGGCCGATGGACTGTGGAACCTGACCTTTTCTATTGCGGTGGCCGTGTTCGTGTTCGTCCAGGCAGCGCTCATCTACTCCATCATTCGCTATCGCGCAAAGCCGGGGCGGGAGGCACGCCAGTTCGAGGGCAACGCGCGACTCGAAGTCATCTTGACCGTCATCCCCGCGCTGATTCTCGCCGCCATCGCGGTGCCGACCATAGGGACGATCTTCGATCTCGCCGCCGAGCCCAAGGGCGATGACGTTCTGCAGGTCACCGTGCAGGGCAGACAGTTCTGGTGGATGTACGAGTATCCTGACCTCGACGTCGTCACGGCCAACGAGTTGCACATCCCCGTCGGGACCCCGGTCAACTTGACGATCGAAGGCTACGACGTAAACCATAGCTTCTGGGTGCCGAGGCTGGCGGGCGCCCAGGACGTCGTGCCGGGCCGGGTCAATCGTCTTACCCTCGAAGCGGACGAGCCGGGGACGTACAGGGGCCAATGTAAGGAGTTCTGTGGCCTGTCACATGCGAACATGGCACTGCGCGTCATCGCCCATGAGCCGGCCGCCTTCGAAACGTGGATTGCCGAGCAGGAACAGCCGGCTGCAAAGCCCGCCGGTGTGCTCGCCGCCGAGGGCGCCAAGTTGTTCGTCAACGGCTCAGGGGATGGTCAGTTCGCCGACGGGGCCGCGTGCGCCTCCTGTCACGCCATTGAGGGCCTGGATGGTGCGTTAGGGGTAATCGGACCTAATCTGACCCATTTGCAGAGCCGGAAGACCTTTGCGGCCGGCTTATTCAAGACCAACGAGGCAAACTTGAGGGCATGGCTCGCAGACCCCCCGGCCAGGAAGCCGGGCTCTCAGATGCCCGACGTCGGGTTGACCGAGGGACAGATCGACTCTCTGGTCGCTTACCTGGAGACCTTAGAGTGAGCAAAGTCAGTCAGCGCTAGAGGAGATAGTTGATGGCAACCGCCGCCGCAGGAACCGATCGCAGGTACTTCGCACGTCCCACGGCCAAAACGGGGTTGTGGGCGTGGATGACCACCGTCGACCACAAGAAGATAGGCATCCTCTACGGTTTCACCTCGTTCGTCTTTTTCATCATCGGAGGCATCGAAGCCCTGATCATGCGGTCGCAGTTGGCCACACCCAACGGCGAAGTGGTGAGCGCGGCGATGTACAACCAACTGTTCACGATGCACGGCCTCACGATGATCTTCCTCGTCATCATGCCCATGGGGACCGCACTGATCAACTTCCTGCTTCCCTTGATGATCGGCGCGCGGGATGTGGCATTTCCGAGGTTGAACGCCTTCAGCTACTGGGTGTTCCTCCTCGGCGGCCTTTTTCTCTACTCGAGCTTCATCCTGGGCGGGGCGGCGGACGGGGGCTGGTTCGGGTACGCGCCCCTGAACAGGGAGCTTCCCGGTAACGGCATGACGTACTACTCGTTGGGACTGCAGATCCTAGGGATCGCCTCTCTTGCCGGTGCGGTGAACTTCATCGTCACCATCCTCAACATGCGCGCCCCCGGGATGACGTTCATGCGTATGCCGGTCTTCGTGTGGATGACCCTGGTGGTCTCTTTCTTGCTCCTGTTCGCTCTGCCGGTGATCGGTGTCGCCTTGTGGGAACTCATGTTTGATCGCTTGTTCGGCACGAGCTTCTTCGACCCCGGCGCCGGTGGGGACCCATTGCTGTGGCAGCATCTGTTCTGGCTGTTCGGCCACCCCGAGGTCTACATCATGATCCTTCCCGCAATGG
>JACDCD010000022.1 GCA_013694625.1 Actinomycetota bacterium
CTTGGCGAGGCTAGCGCTGATTCCGTCCAGACTCCGGCTCGAGGTGTCGAGGCGACTTTCCCAAACCGCGAAACGGCGCCTCAAGCAGCTGAGCAGGTGGCGTCGGTAGATGCCATTAGCCCCCTGACGAACCGTTCATCGAGCTGGGCTGCCGACCTTCGGCAGAAAACCGCGCACCCGCGGCCAAAGGACTCCTCGTAGAAAGGGCATAGGATCGTCCCACGCCAGGTTAGCCCTTGCCTCGCAGGTCAAGGCCCACACGAGCCAAGAGGTGAAGAGCATCCCCTCGCTCTTCGCAGCGCGAGCGTCACCCTGAAGCCAACACCAACGAGCGCCTGCCCGAGCATTGGGCACCGGCCTGCGAGGCCCGCCGGCCAGGTCGTTGTAAACCAGGGCTGGGAGATTCACTCCGCCGTGCGCTCCGAGGTGATGCCAGAGGTTGAATCTCGGGTTGACCTCGAGAAGATGGAGCTTCCCGTCGCTTCCCCTCTTGAAATCCACCTTTGCGACCCCGTGAAAGTTCAGGCGGTTTAGCACGTCGGCTCCAAGGCGGGCGACATCGGGGGCATCCGAGAGGACGAGCGCCGTGCTGTAGCCGAGGGCCGGTGGATAGGTTCTGATCTTCCGACCCGTGAACTGCCCAACGACCTCGCCCCCACCATCGACATAGGCGTGGTAGCTCTCAATGGCGCTCTCAGGCCCGGGGATCACCTCCTGGAACAGGAACTGCTCCCCGGTCTGTTTCAAGTGCGGCCACAACTCCTGCAATCTTTGGCGCGTTTGCACAAGAAGCACCTTCGGCTCCGCTTCATTGCCTGCGCCGGCGACAAGCGCCCAGGCCCCCGTTCGGCGGCTGAGCGGCTTCACAAGGATCGGAAAGGTCAGACCGATATCATCTCCCAGGGACTCACTCATCGTGTCCAAAGCCACCCCGGTTGGCACGGGCAGCTTCAGTTTCTCAGCGAGCAACTGAAAGCGTGTCTTGTCGACCAGGTCCTCCACCTGCTTTGCGCCGGGAATGACGAACCTGAACGCCCCCTCGAGGCGGTTGCGGAACCTGGAAACCAAGAGCAGCTCCCAATCTTCCTCGTAGAACAAGACCGGCTTTGTCTCCTGGCTCAGCCCGAAATCAACTAGCCGGTCGATCAAGTGCTCGGCAAGGTCGTCCGGTTGGGTGGATCGGTCTATCCACGGAACTCCCGCCTGAACGAAACGTGAGTACCAGGGAGGCGCGCCGGGCTCCGACACCGTGACACACCTGATCCCGGCCATCCCCAGCGGTCTGACCAGGTCCATGTCCCCGATGACGCACGCCAAAGGCTGGCTAGACAAAGGGAGACCGGGTTGGCAAAACCTCGGAGAGGAGCCAGTAGCGCACAGAATGAGTCCCGCCTTGCTCTGAGATCTGGACTGACTATTTAGACACGCAATTCTACCGGACCAGAGGCGGCGGCCCTGCCCGGTGGGGGGAGGACGGCCTTTTGCTAGCGGTCACCAGGAACTCCGGGATGGCGGCCACTAGAACTCCGGGCTCGTGGCCACGGAAATCCAGACTGGCGGCCAGCAGACCTCCCGATGAGAGCTTAGACCAGCGGCATCACCCCTTTGCCGCTAAGAGCCTCGGCAAGACGCTGCGAATCACCTTCGGTGACGACAACATGGCCGTGGTGAAGCAGCCGATCCACGGTGGGACCGGCAAGTGCCTTGGGCATGAGTGTGTCGAACCCGGACGGGTGGATGTTGGATGTAACCGCGAGGCTGCGACGCTCATAAGCCGCATCCGCGATGCGATAGAGCGCTTCGGCCTCGGCTTGCCCGGCCGGCAACATGCCTATGTCATCGATGACGATGAGCTCTGCGCGACAGATCCTCTGAACCACCTTGGCGGTGGACGCATCGACCTTGGAGCGGTTGATCGTCTGTGTGAGTGTCTCGAGCGTGAACCACGACACCTTGAGACCCGCGTCGATCGCGCCATGACCTAACGCTTCAACGAAATGCGACTTGCCGGTGCCCGACGGGCCCGAGATCGACAACGTCTCCGCCCGCCCGATCCACTCGAGTG
>JACDCD010000173.1 GCA_013694625.1 Actinomycetota bacterium
AGGCTGTGGAGACCGGAGTAAGTACTTTTCTGATCCTGATGGGAGCGATCCTCGCCTTTGCGGTAGAGCTTTCTCCCCCAGGTATTGATCTCAGAGTTGTAGGTGTGATTTTTCTGGTGGTTGGAGGAATCGGTCTCATCATCGCGGTCCTCGATCGAATAGGGCTGGTGGTGGCCGTGCTTCACCGACTAGGGGTTCCCGTCGAGGACAGGAATGCTGGGGAGTCCTCCCACGACTCTCGTGCGACTGAGCGACCACCGGATGATGGGGCCTCATAAGAACGGGAGATCGCAAGGGTCTCAGAGACCGAGACCAACTCTCTTGGCTTGCCTGACCTTCTCCCCCACTTGGGCCGGTCCTCCTACCGCAGGTTGGGGAGTTGCATGTGAGGGTCCACCTTCTTGGGCGCATGTGTGTGGAGATGGGATGGTATCCGCGGCGGCGTTCCCAGGTAGGCAAGGGACGGCTCGCGTTTGCCTACCTCGCCACTCACCACCATCCCGTAAACTCGGGATGGACTCGCGGACATCATCTGGACTGCTGCTGATCGCCGGGGCCGTGCTGCTCGGCCAGGTCCTCGGGTTCGGGGGCATCGTCCCGGTGGCGACGATCATCGGGGTTCTCGCCGGTCTCGTCCAGATGTTCGGGCTCTTGCGGTGGGTGTACGTCGTCCCCGCGCTCGCCCGCGCTTACGCGGACCCGACTCTCGAGCCCGAGCAGCGCGAGGTACACGCCGCCGTCTTCCGTGCCCTGCACCAGTACCTCGGAGTCGGCGTCGGCGAGCACCTTGGCTACCTCTTCACCGGCATCTGGTCAGTGTTGATCGGCGTCGGTGTTATCCAGGAAACGGCGCTCCCCACCTGGCTGGGGTGGCCCGGGGTCGTCATCGGAGCCGGGCTGGCGGTCGGCTCGGCGGAGTTCCTCGGTCCCAACGAAGAGCGGGGATGGGGTCTGGCAGGAGCGGCGATCCCAATCCTCTACATCGCGTGGTCCGTCTGGCTGCTCGCGATGGGTGTCGCCTTGATTGCTTGATCTTCCCTAAGGAGGTTCGCTATGGACGAGAGTGAAAACACCTTCCCAATGGACATCACCGACCCTTCATCTCGTCCGTGGAACTTCCGGCCGGAGGGCTACGTGGTCGTGATCCTTGCGGGCACCGAAGAGGCGCAACGGGCGGAGACGGCGCTCGTCGCGGAAGGGTTCGCTCCTCGAGACGTCAAGCTCTACACCGGCAAACAGATCCTGGCCAACCACGAGGAATACATGGGGCGCAGGGGCGTCGCGAGCAAGGTGGTGGGCTCCATGACCGACGACTTGGAGGGTCGGGAGCTCTACCTAGGGTACGCGCGCGAGGATCGATGCGCGCTGTGGTTGCGCCTTCCTGACGAAGCCGATGTGCCGAAGGCTCTCCGTGTGCTCGCCGACCACCACTACCTTCACACGCGCTACTACGGCTTCGAGCAGCAGACCGACTTTCACATCTCCTGACCCCTATGGGCCCGTGGCTTCAGGCTGCCGACGAGCGGGACCGCGGTCGGTGGGCCTCGGCGCGCATATCCCTCACGTTCTATGTATGTGAGACGCAAGCGTGCGGCAGATCGGGGTCCATCACAGGCAGCACTCGAAGGTCGGGCCGACCCGGTAGGCGCAACATGCGCCCGGAGCGGGGGGCTCCGCCGTCTCATGACTTGCTATCTCATGTCTACGCACTAGGTGCTATCTCGGCGGACCGAGATCTCAAGCCAGATCCGGCGAAGTATCAGCGTAGTACTCCTCCGTTTGACGTGTCCCTCCAAGACGGCGCGCCGTAGCAAGCGCCGAGGTGCTCCTATCTGCGGTCTATGCCCGGGAGGTGTTTATCGAGCTCACGCGATATGAGCGGTGGTCCGCGCCTCACACGGCGATGACGATCCTGCCTCGAGCCTGTCCGGTCTCCAGGTACCGAATCGCCTCGGAGACATCGCTCAGCGGGAACGTCCGGTCGACAACGGGCGTGAGCTTGCCAGCTTCGACGAGCTCCTTCAGGACCACCGGGCGGTCGCCTGGGTCCCTTGCACCGCGCAGGCCTGGTAACTGGCGCACGAACGGTGACATCACGGCTAGCTTGAGGAAGCGACCGAGGCTGCCAAACCAGCGACGCCCCTCGCGACCGAAGTGGTCGGCCCCGCTCAGCACGTAGGTCCCATCCGGAGTGAGCGCGCGCTTGCACTCGGACCACGGATGGTTCCCCGCGATGTCGAGGATCAGGTCGTAGTACTCGCCCGTTCGCGTGAAGTCCTCTTTCATGTAATCGGCGACCCGATCCGCGCCGATCGACCCGATCGTGTTCAACTTTCCCGCACTGTCGATGCCGGTCACGTGCGCTCCGTACGCCTTGGCGATCTGCACCGCGAACGTCCCCACCCCTCCGCCCGCGCCGTTGATGAGGACCTTCTGTCCATACCGGATCCGTCCCTCCTCCCGGAGACCCTGGAGCGCGATTGATCCCGAGATCGGAACGGCCGCAGCCTGTTCGAACGTGATGGCGGCCGGCTTCGACTCGAGGCAGTCCGCGCCGACCGCGACGTACTCGGCGTACGTGCCCCCGTTGCGCCACAGGTTCCCGGTAAACGTGGCGCCGAAGACCTCGTCGCCCGGTCGGAAGCGGGTGACGTTCGTCCCGACCGACTCGATCGTCCCCGCCACGTCGCTCCCGGGAACGCGGTGCTTCGGTCTCCGGAGCCCTGCCCCCATGAGCCGGAGGGCGTACGGTTCGCCCCTGATCATGTGCCAGACGTCGGGATGGACGCTGGTGGCGTGGACCCGGACAAGCACCTCGTCGTCTCCGATCGCCGGCCGGTCGATCTCGCGGAGCTCGAGATCGTCGGGCGACCCGTACCGGTCCTGGACGATTGCCTTCATCGCGCCTCGACACTGATGACGATCTTCCCTCGACCGTGCCCTTCCCCCAGCTGCCTGATCGCGTCGGGAACCTCGCTGAGGGGGTAGGTGCTACCGATGACCGGGGTGACCTTCCCCCCCTCGATGAGCTCCTTGAGCACGAGCAGGTCGTCTCGGTTCTGCTTCGAGGCGAGCGGCCGCAGCCGCTGGCGCACGAACCGTGACAGCAGCGGCGCTTGGAGGAGTCGTCCGGCAACCCCGAACAACCGTCCACCTCCTTCGCCGCCGACGATTACGAGCGTCCCTTCGGGAGCGAGGGCGCGTCGGAGGTCCGACAGCGAACGGCTCCCGCCGGTGTCGAGGATGACGTCGTAGCGCTCCCCGGTCTCCGTGAAGTCGACGCGCGTGTAGTCGACGACGTCATCGGCGCCAATCGATCGGACCAGATCCACCTTCGACGTGCTGCAGACGCCGGTCACGTGCGCTCCGTACGCCTTCGCCATCTGCACCGCGAACGTCCCCACGCCTCCCGCCGCCCCTAAGATCAGCACCCTCTGTCCCTGTTGCACCTCCCCTTTGTCGCGGAGGCCCTGGAGGGCCGTGACGCCGGCGATGGGAACGGTCGCCGCTTGCTCGAAGGTGAGGTTCGCTGGCTTGGGCGCGATCTTGTCCGATCGGGCACGTGCCTTCTCGGCGAAGGATCCCTCGCAGGTCCCGAACACCTCGTCACCGGCACGCGCCTGGGTCACGTTCGCGCCGATCGACTCGACGCGACCTGCGAAGTCCTGCCCCCGGACGCCGAGCTTCGGCGCGCGGAGCCCGTAGACCGGGCGGATCGCGTAGGGAAGGCCCGTCACGATGTGCCAATCGCCGATGAAGGCCGATGCGGCGAGCACACGCACCAGCACCTCGCCGTCGCCAGCGATCGGCTCCTCGACGTCCCTGAGCTCCAGGACGCCCGGCGAGCCGTACCGATCTTGTACGATTGCCTTCATCGTTGCCCCTCCACTGAGTCAAGGCCTGAGCCGTCTGTAAAAAGCGAGCGGCCCGAGTCATCATTTCCCCGCTGATTCTCCCCTATTCCACCGCCCCGTCGAGAACCGAAGCCCTCAGAAGCCCGTTGAGCGGTCGCGTGCGGCCCTTCTCGCTCCGGCCGTCGTCCGGCTGTCGGCGACACTCCGAGGGGAACAGCACGATCCTTTCTTTGGCCATGGCGGTCGGCTCGGTGGCCTATCGGGCTCGCCCTCGCCCCGCTGTTTGTGCTCGGCTCGCTCGAGTTCGTCGGACCCTTTGAGCCTGGTGGCTGGAGACTCGCCGGCACCATGGTTCCGTTGGCGTACATCGTGGTCTGTCTGGCTCCTAGCCATTGGCATCGGCCTCCCGAACGGACTCCTCGCAATCGTTCGCAATCTCTAGGACCCATTTGGCATCCTTCTTCGCCCACTGCGTCATTCTCCACTCGGCTTGAAGGGGAGTTCGGTCGCTCCCTTATCCCGCCGCCGGCCGCTCATCGCGATACCACCGCACCGTCTGCCCGATGGCCTCCCTAAGCGGCGTTGCGTGATTCCCGAACGCCCGCGCGAACCTCGAGTGATCCACGATAAATGGCTCCTCGAACTCGTAGAGCATCTCGATCGTTTGGCGCAGGGCGCTATCGAACAGGCCGAGGGTGCGCAGCAGGATCTTCGACGCCGCCTGGATGCGTGCGGCTTGCCAACCTCCT
>JACDCD010000206.1 GCA_013694625.1 Actinomycetota bacterium
GGCCAAACGTCATCCCGGCCCTCACGGGCCGGCCCCGGCCAAACGTCATCCCGGCCCTCACGGGCCGGCCCCGGCCAGGCGCCGGGACGCCCGCCCCAGCTCGAGCGCAACCCGCGCTTCGTCGAGCGTCACCAGGCGTCCGTCCTCGACGATCCGGCGCCCTGCGACCAGCAGCGTGTCCACCCGGCGCGCCGGGCCCAGCGCCAGCGCCGCCACCGGGTCGGCGATCCCTGCGCCCCCCAGGTCATCCATGCGCCACAGCGCCACATCTCCCTGTTTGCCGGCCTCGAGCGAACCGATGTCGGTTGCCCGTCCCAGGCAGCGGGCGCCCCCGATCGTGGCGAGCGACAGCGCCCTGCGAGCCGTGAGGGCGCCCGGCCCACCCCGGAGCCTGGCGAGCAACAACGACTGCTTCATCTCCGGCTCGAGCTCTCCGGCCTCGTTCGAGGCGGCGCCGTCGACCCCCAGACCCACCGGGGCGCCGGCCTCCAACAGACCGGCCACGGGCGCAATACCGGCGCCGAGCCTCGCATTGGAGCTTGGGCAATGGGCCACGCCGGTGCCGGTCGCGCCGAAGCGGGCGACCTCGTCCGGGCTGAGGTGGATGCAGTGGGCCAGCCACACGTCGTCCCCCAGCCAGCCCAGCTCGTCCAGGTACTGGACCGGCCGCACACCGAAGCGCTCGAGGCAGTAGCTCTCCTCGTCGGTTGTCTCGGCAAGATGGGTGTGGAGGCGGACGCCCTTGGCGCGACCGAGGTCGGCCGACTCCGTCATGAGCTGTCTGGTGACAGAGAAAGGCGAGCACGGCCCGATTGCGATCTGCAGCATCGAGCCCGGGGACGGGTCGTGCCACTTGGCGATGGCCTCTTCGGTGCGGATCAGGATGGTGTCGCGCTCTTCCACGACTTCATCCGGGGGCAGGCCTCCACCTGAGACCCCGAGGTCCATGGAGCCCCTGCAGGGGTGAAAGCGCAATCCGGCGGCTTGCGCCGCCTCTATCTCGACTCGGAGAAAGTCCCCTCCTTCGTGCGCCCAGACGTAGTGGTGGTCGGTCGTGGTGCTGCATCCCGAACGTGCCAGCATTGCGAGCCCTGCGCCGGCGGCCGCGGATTCGAGCCCTTCGTCAAGGTGCGCCCACAACGGATACAGGGCACGTAGCCAGCCGAATAAGCCGGCCTCCTGGGCCAAGCCGCGCGTCAACCACTGGTAGAGGTGGTGGTGGCAGTTGACGAGCCCCGGGGTTGCAAGGCAGCCACCGCCGTCGATCCTGGAGGCGCCTGCGGCGGCGCCGGGGGCCGGGCCCGGGCCCACGGAGATTATGCGCCCGCCGGAGATGGCAACATGCCCGGAGGCGTACTCGCTGCCGGCGGCGTCCATGGTCGCGATGGCGCAGCCCTCGATAACCGTCTCGGGAGATCGCTCTGGATCCGGGACTTCACCCACCTCCTTGCGCTCTCATCGCGGCAAGCCGCACTGCGTCGAAGATCTTGACGTAGCCCGTGCAGCGGCACAGGTTGCCCGCCAGCGCCTCCCTGATCTCGGCGTCGGAGGGCTCTGCGTTGCGGCTCAACAGACTGTGAGTCGACACGACCAGGCCCGGTGTGCAGAACCCGCATTGCACCGCCCCCGCGTCGAGGTACGCCTGTTGCACCGGATGCAGATCGCCGCCCTCGTTCAGCCCCTCGACGGTTACGACCGCCCGGCCCTCTGCCTGAGCGGCCAGTACAAGGCACGCGCACACCAGCGCCCCGTCGAGGTAGACCGAGCAGGAGCCGCATTCACCCTGTTCACAGGCGTTCTTGGACCCCGGGTGTCCCAGTCGCTCGCGCAGCACGTAGAGGAGGCTCTCGCCCGGCCAGACGTCTTCGGCATCGTGCTCACGCCCGTTCACGTTGAGATGGAGGTTCATCGTGAGCCTTTCCGCAAATCGCCCCACGCCCATCCGAGCGTGCGGCGCGCCAGAACCCCGAGGGCGTGGCGCCGGTATCGAATCGTCCCCCTGATGTCGTCGATGGGCTGGGCGGCATCTGCGACCAGCTCCCCGAATCGGATTGCGGCGGCCGGGAGGATCGGGCCGTGCGTGTCCCACAGCCCCTCTTCGTCGAGGACACCCTTCAGGAAGCTCTCAGCGGCCGTTGCCATCAGGGGCCGGGGCCCGGCCGAGCCGATTCCGGTCGTGACCGCCTGTCGCTCGGGGTGGAGAGCGAGGGCGAAGGAGGCCACCGCGATCACCATGGCGTTGCGGGTGCCGATCTTCGAGAACTGTTGGGGACCGGTCGCAACCGGGACGGACACCGCAGTGATCAACTCGCCGGGTTCCAACGAGGTCGTCTTGGGCCCGGTGATGAAAGCGGTGAGCGGCATACTCCGGGACCCGGTGGCCGATGCGAGCACCACCTGCGCTCCGGCGGCGAGGAGTGGCGGGAGGGCGTCGCCGGCGGGCGACGCGCTGCCCAGATTACCGCCGACCGTCCCCCGGTTCCGTATCTGGGGTGAGCCCACCGTGCGGGCCGCGATGGCGAGACCCGGAAGCTCCGGAGCAATCTCGGCCACGAGTCGCGCATAGGTGACCCCCGCACCCAGCCGGATGACGCCGTCGGCTCGCTCCCACCCGTTCAGCTCGGGCACCCGGGTCAGGTCGAGGATCGCGTCGGGTCTGCGCCGATCGAAGTTGAGCTCCACCATCAGGTCGGTGCCGCCCGCCATCGGCACCGCTGAGGGGGTCTCGGACTTTGCGAGGAGTGCTTCCTGCAGGCTGGAAGGACTCAGGATCTCCATGCTCACCCCTCTCCCGGCGCGGCCGTGGGGGCGGCTACCACGCGGGTGCCGGCGCGGCCCTCGAGGGCGACCTCCAGGTGCTCGGGGTCGGTGATGATCGACCGCATCCCGCCCGCCTCCACGAAGCGCCCCACGGCCTCGACTTTCGGTCCCATTGATCCCGGGGAGAAGTGGCCCTCCGCCGCGAGGGCCCACAAGGTATCCACGTCGAGCTCGTCGAGCGCTGTCTGGTCCTCGGTTGCGTATCCGGTGTAGACGTGTTCGACCTCCGTGAGTATCGCCAGCGTGTCGGCCTTGAGCCCGGTCGCGAGGAGCGCCGAGGCGAGGTCTTTGTCTATGACCGCCTCCACGCCCTCGAGTGATCCGGAGGCGCCGGCCACAACGGGGATGCCGCCGCCCCCGCAGGCGATGACGGTGACGCCGGCGCCGAGGAGCTCGGCCACCACGGGGAGCTCCACTATCTCCCTGGGCTCCGGGGACGGGACCACCCGGCGCCACCCCCGCCCCTCCCCGTCTGGCTTCATGGCCCAGCCGTGTTGCTCGAGATCCCCGAGCGACCCTTCCGGGTAGAAGCGGCCGACCGGCTTTGACGGGTCACCGAAGTCCGGATCGTGCTCGTCGACTATCACCTGGGTGATGACCGTTGCCACAGGCTGATGCAGGCCGGCTTCCCACATGGCGTTGCCGAGCACCTGCTGAATCATGTAGCCCATCCCACCCTGGGTATCGGAAACTGCGACATCGATCGGCAGCCGGGGGAGTGCCCCGGCTTCGGCGGCGAGATCGGAGCGCAGCAGCACGCTTCCAACCTGGGGGCCGTTTCCGTGGGTGATCACCACCCGCCATCGGCGGGAGGCAATCACCGGCAGCAGGAGCTCGACGGTCGCGCAGGTACGCCCGAACTGCGCCTCGACCGAGCGGTCGTCGTCGGCGCGGGTGATCGCGTTGCCTCCCAGTGCGATCACGAGGATAGGTCTGCGGGACTGCGCGGCGCTGGGCTCCATGGCGCTCCTGTCTGTGGTGCGGGCATCCTAAGATCCACCAGGTCACCCGGCAACCGCACCAATTCGAGGAGGCGTCGCGAGCCCCGCACGACATGGCCGGAGGCTGTGCATCAGTGGTGGAGACGTGGTCTCCGCCGCAGACGTCCGGCGCGCCGACGTGGTGATCGCGGGCGAGCAGATCGCCGCCGTGGGCACGGGCGTCGGGACCCCGGACGACGAAGTGCTCGACGCGACCGGGTGCCTCGTGATCCCGGGGGCCGTCGACGTGCACACCCACATGGACATGGAGGTCGGCGTAACCCGCTCGGCCGACGATTTCTTGAGCGGCACGGTGGCGGCCGCATGCGGGGGGACGACCACGGTGATCGACTTCGCAACGGCCTACCGGGGCGAGTCCGCCGCCCATGGACTGGCGATCTGGCATGCCAAGGCGCGCGGCCGGGCGGTGGTCGACTACGGATTCCACATGACCGTCACGGAGCTGACCGGCGACGCCGATGATCTCGTCGCCGAGATGGCCGAGGCCGGAGTCACGAGCTTCAAGCTCTACATGACCTACCCCGACCGGTTGATGGTGCCCGACGAGGTCATCCTCGAGCTCATGCGGGCGGCCGGCGAGCACGGGGCCATGGTGAGCCTCCATTGCGAAGACGACGCCACCGTGGCATCCCTTCGTTCCGAGGCGCTGTCGGCCGGCCGGACCGAGCCTCGCTGGCACGCGTGGTCGAGGCCACCGAGTGCGGAGACCGAGGCGGTGAAGCGCGCGGTTCGGATGGCGGAGGAGACCGGTGCGCCGCTGTACATCGTGCATCTGTCCAGCGCAGGGGCGCTCGAGCAGGTGCGGCTGGCGCGCGAACGCGGCGTCGGTGTGTTCGCCGAAACCTGTCCGCAGTACCTCTACCTCTCGGCCGAGCGTTACGAGGACATCTCCGAACGGGCGGCACGCTTTGTCTGTGCGCCGCCGCTTCGTGACCCGTGGCACCAGGAGGAGCTGTGGGAGGGGCTGCGCTCCGGCGCTTTGCAGGTCGTCGCAACCGACCACTGTCCGTTCACGGCGGCGGACAAGAAGTCCGGACTGACCGGCGGGGGATGGGGGGACTTCACCCAGATCCCGGGAGGCCTTCCCGGTATCGAGACGAGGTTGGCGCTCGTTTACCAGAAGGTGGCGGAGGGAGTGCTCAGCGCCCCGCAGTGGGTGGACCGTTGCTGCACCACCCCCGCAAAGCTGTTTGGTCTCCATCCCCGCAAGGGGACGCTCGAGCCCGGGTCGGACGCGGATGTGGTCGTCTTCGATCCCGGCGCCCGGCGACCCCTGATCCCTGAGCGCCTGCACATGAAGATCGGCTACTCGCCCTACGAAGATGTCGTGGTGGAGGGCTGGCCCGCCCACGTCTTCAGCAGAGGCCGGCTCGTGGCCCGCGCCGGCGAAGCCGTCGACGCGCCGGGATGGGGCACGTGGCTCCGCCGGGGCCCGAGCGGATCGATGGCGGATCCCTGAGCGACCAGGTGTCGATGCTTGGCCCCATCCTCAGTGCCATCGGCCTGCGTCCCGTCGGCCTGCGCCTAAGGTTCCATCCCACTTCTTCCGATGATGGTAATAACTGTAAGGGGGCCGGTCTGCTCTAATTGCGGACGGGTTGAGGCGCCCGGCTTGGGGCTTCACTCCACCCACAACCGAGGAAGGCGTCGAGGCCGTTGAAGGTTTGTCGCAGGATGTGCCTGATCGTCGTGCTCGTGGTGGGCGGAACGCTTGCGAGCCCCGGGAGATCATCCCCGTGGCCCGGTGGCCGCGCCCTGGCTGGGACCCTGGGAACACCCACCCCGCTTGCCGGTTCGGTCGATAAGGACAGGCCCTGCCCCGAGGAACCCGCCTCCGGCAATCTCCTGAGCGCCGAGATCTCGAGCATGGATTCGATCGAGGGATGGTCGGACGGAGGGAACGCGCGGCTGTCCCAGAGCACCGAGCAGGCGGTGGACGGCGCCGCGTCCCTCGAGCTCGCTGCCATCGCCGGAGGAACCATGACCGCCCAGACCCCCGTGGGGCGGGACGGCGTCGTGGTGGTGCCGGGGTACACATACGTTGCTTCGGCGCAGGTCCATGCGAACCACAAGCTCCGGCCGGTAGCAGTGGCCATCAACTGGTACGACCCCGATGGCGACGCGCTCGGCGTGGCCGTGGGAGACAGCGTGGTCGAGGTGGCCGGTGAAGGGGCCGTTGCGACCCACGCAGGCGTCGCCCCGAAGGGAGCGGCTCACGCCGGTATAGCGGTCACCGTGGCCGATGCCTTCCCGGATGAGAAGCACTATATGGACGCAGTCACCTTCGAGGTGTCGTTGCGGGATGCTCCGGTATGTGAGCCGGAGGACGACGGAGAGCCCCACCCGGACAACGGGAACGGGCACGACGACGGCGACGGGGATGGGCACAACGGGAACAACGGGAACGGGGATAACGACAACGACAACGGGGACAGCGACGACGGGGGCGACGACAACGGGGACGGGCACAACGGCGGCAACGGACAAGCAGACGCCGGCAACGGACAAGCAGACGCCGGCGGTGGCGGAGAGGAACCATCCAAAGATAGGCACGGATCGGGCACGGACCCTTCGGGCCGCGATCAATCCCGCAAGGGGCCCGAGGACCCAGGGCCCGTAGGCAAGAGCTCCGCAGAGGACCCCGGCAGCGGGAATTCGGCCACCCCTCAGTCTCCGGCTGCCGCCGACTCATGGAACCCCGGCGGCCCCTATTCGACCGGATCTCTCATGACCGCGGCGTTGCGCCTCAAGGCGCTCGGTTGGTCCGAGAAGGACATCTCCAGGAAGGTATTCGCCCCCTTCATCCTCGGAGGAGAGGCGGGTTGGACGGATACCTGGGGCGCCCCGCGCTCGGACGGACGTACACACGAAGGCCAGGACGTGTTCTGCAACTACGGGGACCCCGTGCTCGCGGCCGAGGATGGCACCGTCGAGTTCGACGTGGGCGGTCTCGGTGGACGGGTCGCGCGCCTCCACCGCCCCGACGGTAGCTACTGGTACTACGCCCATCTGTCGGACTGGAACACCGAGGGGTTCAACTCCGGCGACGCCGTCGCCTCAGGGGATGTCATCGCCTACTGCGGCAACACCGGCAATGCAATGTTCACACCGCCGCATGTTCACTTCGGTCTTTACACGGCGAACGGCGCAGCGGTGAACCCGATGGGTGATCTCGTCGGATGGCTCCAGACGGCGCAGAAGCGCACGCTCGGATACGTCGAGAAGGTAACGGAGCGCAGAGTGCTCGAGATCGACCGGCTCACCTCGGCGCGCCGCTTCGGCGATGCCTTCATCCCTGCCCCATCGGACGACGCCGGCCCCTCCACTGAGATCCTCGTGGCGTCGAGATCGCTGAGGATGTTCTCCGCCCTGCAGGCAGCCCTCTCACAGCCGGGCGCCGACCTCGAAGCGACCGATTCCGCCGGTGACCTCGTCGATCCAGAGCTCCTCCACTTCAGACTGTGGTTGACCAGCAACGAGCTGCCCAGGCTCGGAACGGTGATGCCGGCGGTTCCACGCGCCGACCCCTAGCCCACTCTTGAGCTCCCCTCCTTCAGCCGACCTCTCCGGACGAGTTGCACTCGTCACCGGGGCGAACCATGGCATCGGCGCGGCCACAGCCCGGCTGCTCGGCGCAGGTGGAGCCGCCGTCCTTCTGTCCTATCTCAGGCTCGATGAGCCGCCCGATGAAGGAACCCCGGAGAGCTACCGGCTGAACCGGGCGGCGGCGGCGGACGACGTCGTTACCGCCATCGCGCGTGAAGGCGGGCGGGCATCCTCGATCGAGGTGGATCTGGCCGATCCAGCCGGTCCGGTGTCTCTGTTCGACGCGGCCGAACGTCATTTCGGCCCGGTGGACATCCTGGTCAACAACGCCAGCGCATGGCTGGCAGACACCTTCAAACCGGCGACGACCGACCGCCTGGGCCGCGCGCTCCAACCCGTCTCGGCCGCCTCCTTTGATCGTCAGTTCGCCGTGGACGCGCGCGGCGGCGCACTCCTGATTGCGGAGTTCGCGCGTCGCCACGTAATGCGCGCTGCGTCTTGGGGACGGATAGTGGGTCTGACCTCGGGGGGCCCGTTCGGCTTCCCCGAAGAGGTGAGCTACGGGGCCGCCAAGGCCGCCCTCGAGAACTACACGATGTCGGCCGCCTCCGAGCTCGCCGGTCTAGGGGTCACGGCAAACATCGTCTATCCACCGGTGACGGACACCGGCTGGATAACCGAGGAGGTGCGCCGATCGGTGAAAGCCAGCGACGAGCTGGTGGGGGTGGCCCACCCGGAAGAGGTAGCCGAAGTGATCGCCTGGCTCGCCTCCGACGGAGCGCGCCTGGTCACGGGCAACATCATCCGCCTCCGCTAGCCGAGCCACGTCACGCTTTGTTTGGTCGAGAAACGTCACCCTGCCTACATTTTCGACCAAGGTATGCGGTTCGCGGCACGCCGGGGTTACTTTTGCTCCGGGTAGCCACCCATCGTCAGCGCCATTACCGCTTTGCCGGTGTGGAGGCGGTTGGCGGCCTCCTCGAACACCACCGATCGTTCGCCGTCGATGACCTCGTCGGTTACCTCGTGCCCGCGGTCCGCCGGAAGGCAGTGCATGTAGATCGCGTCGTCGGCGGCCAGCGCCATACGGCGTCCATCGCAGATCCAGTCTCGGTAGCGGGCGTTCAGTGCCAGCGCTTCGGGTTCGTTGCCGAAGAGATGCTCGGCCCCCCATGACTTCGGGTAGACGACCTGCGCGCCGGCGAAGCCCTCGTCCATGTCGGCCGCCTCGGTGATGCTTCCGCCACCCGCCCGGGCGAGCCGGTGAGCGCGCTCCATGAGGTGTGGCATCAAGCGGTACTCGGGAGGACGGGCGATTGTGAGATCGGCGCCGAAGCGCGGCAGCAGAAGCGCCAGACCCTGGGGAACGCTCATCGGCTTTGCATACGAGGGTGCAAAGGCCCACGAGACGCACACCTTCATGCCCGAGAGGTCGCGCGTGCCGAAGACTTCCTCGATCGTCATGAGGTCGGCAAGTTGTTGGG
>JACDCD010000044.1 GCA_013694625.1 Actinomycetota bacterium
GCGGACCAGCAGCCGGGATGTTCCCATCGTGGCAATCCTGCTGTCGTTCATCGTAGGCCTGATCGTGTTCTTCCCATTCCCCAGCTGGATCAAGCTCGTCGGCCTGATTGTCTCCGCCAACGCTCTGGTGTACGCGTTCGCTCCTTTGGTGTTCGGTGCTTTGCGCGCCCAGGAACCCGAACGAGAGCGCCCCTTCAAGCTGCCGGGGGGAAGCGTCCTGGCGCCTCTGGGATTTGCCGCCGCCAACTACATCGTCTACTTCACCGGATGGGTAACCAACTCGAAGCTGTTCCTGCTCGTAGTGCTCGGGTTCGTGGTGCTCGGGATTTCCTATGCGATCCAACCCGCAGATGAGCGTCCTCCTCTGGAGTGGAAGAGCACGGGATGGATGTGGCCGTACTTCGGTGGAATGGCGTTGCTGTCATATCTGGGCTCGTTCGAAGGGGGAAAGAAGACGATTCCGTTCGACCTCGACCTCGTCCTCGTGGCCGTTTTCAGCCTCGTCATCTACTGGCTCGCAATGCGGACCCGGCTCGACCCCGATCGCGCCCGTAAGTACATAGACGCCACCCAAGAGGAAGAAGGTGTCGAGGAACCGACAGATGAGGGGGACGACTCTCCGGCCGGCCGGAATGACGGTGCGGCTGCCAGGGTGAAGAAGTAGCCCCTCGCGCGGCTAGGCTCGGTGCACAGAGTCAGCCGATCAATGGGAGGTAGCTAGGCGATGTCGGTCCACAAGCTCCAGAATTTCATCGACGGCGAGTACCGGGACGCGGCCGACGGTCAGACAGTTCCGCTCGTCAATCCGGCGACAGGGGACGACTTTGCCGAGGCGCCGGTTTCGACCCGGCCCGACATTGACGCCGCCTGCCAGGCTGCCCTTGGCGCCTTCGAGATCTGGCGAGAGGCCATTCCCTCGGAGCGCAGCCTTGCATTGATCAGGATCGCCGACGCGATCGAAGCACGCGCCCAGGAGTTCGTCCAACTCGAGTCGGAGAACACCGGAAAGCCGCTGGCCCTCACCGCGAGTGAAGAGGTCCCGCCGATGGTTGACCAGATCAGGTTCTTCGCCGGAGCGGCGCGGTGCCTCGAAGGCCGTTCGGCCGGGGAGTACATGGCTGGCCTGACGTCCTTCGTCCGGCGTGAGCCGGTTGGCGTATGCGCACAGGTGACGCCGTGGAACTACCCGATGATGATGGCCGTGTGGAAGTGGGCTCCTGCGATTGCGGCAGGGAACACCGTCGTCCTGAAGCCCTCGGACACGACCCCCGTGACGACCTTGAAGATGGCCGAGGTGATGGCGGAGTTTTTGCCTCCCGGCGTGTTCAATGTAATTTGCGGCAACCGGGAGACGGGCGCCGGGCTCGTGTCGCATCCCATACCCGATATGGCGTCGATCACCGGCAGCGTCAGGGCCGGGACTCAAGTTGCCGAGGCCGCCGCCGCCGATCTCAAGCGCGTCCACCTCGAGCTCGGCGGCAAGGCGCCGGTCATCGTCTTCGACGACGCCGACCTCGAGGCCGCAGCAACTGCAATCTCCGAAGCCGGTTACTTCAACGCAGGCCAGGATTGTACCGCGGCCACGCGCGTGTTGGCCGGACCGGCGGTCTACGACGATTTTGTCAGCTCCATCAGCCAGATGGCGAAAGAGACGACGACCGGGGATCCCGCCGACGAGAACACCGCCTATGGACCGCTCAACAACGCCAACCAACTTGCCCGGGTCGAGGGGTTCCTGGACCGGACTCCGAACCATGCGGAGGTCGTCACCGGGGGCCAGCGAGCCGACGTCGGCAAGGGCTATTTCTACGAGCCCACCGTCGTTGCGGGGCTCGAGCAGACCGACGAGATGATCCAGGACGAGATCTTCGGGCCGGTGATCACAGTGCAGCGCTTTGATGACGAAGCCAAGGCCCTCAAGTGGGCGAATGATGTCGATTACGGCCTCGCCTCGAGCGTGTGGACCAGGGATCACGGACGCGCGCTGCGGATGGCCAAGGGGCTCGATTTCGGGTGCGTGTGGATCAACACGCACATCCCGCTCGTGGCCGAGATGCCTCACGGTGGCTTCAAGAAGTCCGGATATGGCAAGGACCTGTCCATGTACGGCTTCGAGGACTACACCCGCATCAAACACGTGATGTCGAACCTCGAGGCCTAGCCTCTTAGACCGCGCGCCGAGTGGGTGATGAGTGTGCATAGTTCACATCCCTCACCCACCCGGCTGTTGCTCGACGCGCCGAGCCTCGTGTACCGGGCGTTCTTCGCTCTCCCGACCACGGTCACCGACCCGCAGGGCCGTCCGGTGAATGCGGTGCGCGGGTTTCTGGACATGACGGCGCGGTTGGTGACGGACCGCAGCGGCGCCGAGGTCGTGGCGGTGTTCGACGCCGATTGGAGACCCAAAGTCCGGGTGGATGCCTACCCCGGGTACAAGGCCCAGCGCCCTGATGACCCGCCTGAGCTGCCCCCCCAGTTCGGCGTCATCGCCGAGGTGCTGGACGCCGCAGGTGTCAAGAGAGTCGAGGCGCCGGGCCTGGAGGCCGACGATGCAATCGCAACGCTCGTTGCACGGCTCGAGGACGGCGCGCGAGCGTCGGTTGTGACGGGTGACCGTGACCTGTTGGGGCTGGTCAAGGACCCCCAGGTAGATCTGTTGTTCCCGGTCAAAGGACTCAGCGACCCAACGCGTTTTGACGAAGCGGCAGTCGAGGCCAAG
The DNA here is from genome assembly GCA_013694625.1 of Actinomycetota bacterium. Taxonomy (GTDB): domain Bacteria; phylum Actinomycetota; class CADDZG01; order CADDZG01; family WHSQ01; genus JACDDL01. The sequence goes on from JACDCD010000044.1 coordinate 2,720, forward strand.
TACGGAGTCCGGCCGTCGCTGTATCCGGCCTTCGCCACCTTGAGAGGTGACAGCTCTGACGGTCTGCCCGGCGTAGCGGGGATCGGTCCTGTGCGAGCGGCAAAGCTGCTCAACGAGTGGGGATCCATCGACGGCATCCTGGACCATCTCGAGGCGCTGCCGCCCAAGCAGGCGGAGGCGTTCGCGGAGGCGCGCGACTACCTCGAGACCATGAAGATGGTTGTTCCGCTGGTGGTCGACGCCGAGCTCGAACAGACTCAGGGCGGTGCGCCGGACGAGGAACGGGTTCGTTCACTCGCGGAAGAGCACGGTTTGGGAAGCTCGTCCGCCCGCTTTCTGCGCGCCCTGAACGCGAGAAGCTGACCGGGACTTCTACGTCGACGCAGAGGCCGCCCACGCCGTGCTGAGGGGCGGCTTCGACACAGTGATCGTGCCGTGGGATGTATGCGTACAGGACGGGACTCTTCTGGCCGAGGAGCTCCGTCCGATTCTGGAGATGGACAGCAAATTGAGCAGCTTCTACCTGTCGGTGAACCGGAGCGCGTGGAGTTTCATGCGCGAGCATCCCAAGGGCCCTGGTGTGGACGGCGTCAGTCATCCCGACTCGCTCATGATGGCGATGGCAATCGATCGCAGGGTGATTGCCGCTTCGGACCCCTTCTTCGTCGACGTGGAATGTGCCGGGGAGTTGACACGCGGCTACAGCGCCGTCGACCTGATGGGGTTCACCGACCAACCTCCGAATGCTGAGGTCGTCTTGCGTGCTGACAGGGAGCAATTCACCGAGATGCGGATCCAAGTGCTGGCGACCGCCTGAAGGCTCCGAGCCCTCATCCCAAGTAGTCGTTCACCCCGGCGGGCTTTGCACGGCCCCATAGCCCTAGGGGCACCATCATTAAGAGCCAGGTATACATAGCGACTTGCGTGTTCCACAGAGCAATGGGGATGCTCAGGGCAAAGGCGGCGACTGGCATGAGAGAGGCGATCAGGCTGTGGCGGTAGACCTCTGGCGGCATCGTCCGCATCATCAAGTCGTCTACCACGCTGATGACCACCATCTTGGTTTCAAGAGCGCTGACGCAACCGGTGCAAAGCGCATAGGAAATCACCGACACGGAAGACTCGGAGTATTCGCCGATGAGCGCGGTCGGAAAGGGAAGGAAGGCGACAAAAGCAAGGTAGACGAGATTCCAGGCCACCAAACGGCTGTTGATCGCTTTCAGCAATCCAAAGAGTTGGTGGTGCACCATCCAGTAACGGCCGATGACGGCGAAGCTGATGAAGAAGC
>JACDCD010000046.1 GCA_013694625.1 Actinomycetota bacterium
CGCACCGACCCCGCCAGATTCGAGCGCTACCTCTCCATCGTTCTCGTGGCCCTGGGCATACTGCTGATCCTGTAGGCCTCACCTCCAGGTGCTCAGATCCCACGCCGAGGGGCCGGGCGACCTCGAAGCAATCTCTTTGCGGGCTCTCACCACCTGCTCCATCGCCGAAGCAGCTCTAGGAACTGAGGGCAATCGCCCGTGCGAGGTTGGCATCGGTCTCGAACACGAGCGGGCGCGCCTCCAGGCGGGCGAAAAGATCGCGGGCCTCCCTCAGAGCTAATGGGGCCCCGGCCCTGCCGAGAGCGAGCAGGCAGCGGCCCTGCCCGAGCAATGCCTCGCCCGCTCGAGGACCGACCCCCCAGACTCCCTCCGCTGCCGGACGGCTGCGGCGGGCGGATGGTAGAAAAAGATAATGAGCCGAGCGAGCCGTCTATGATGAGTTGGTCGATGTGACAGCGCGCGGCGAAGGGTCGCGTGAGCCCGGTCCAGTCGCACGCCGGGCCCCGCGCTTCCGGAGCGTGCCCGAGTCCGTGCAAACTCTTGCCGGCTTCTCGCTGTGCTTCCTCGCCATAGTCGCGGGCATAGTCCTGTTGGCGTACGTGCTCGTCTATCTGCGCCTGATCGTGCTTCCGGTCATCATGGCACTCTTTCTCATCACCGTGCTCGCCCCCTTCGTCGAGCGACTTTGCCGGAGAGGTTGGAAACGCGCCCGGGCGGCGGCGGCCGTGTTCATCACCGCCCTGGTCCTGTTCATCGCCCTCATTGGCATACTCGCCCCCCAAGTGGGCTCCGAGGTCGGCGACATGAGTCGAGCGGTCAAGGGGGGCGCAGACCAGGCTCTTGTCTACCTAACCGGAGCCCCACTCAACCTGTCCCAGGACCAAATTGACTCCTTCGTAGACCGGGCGTCTGAGCAACTCGCCCAGAACCGCAATGAGATCGCTAGTGGCGTCATCACCGGTGCGGTCAAGGTCGGTGAGTTCATCACGGGAATCCTGCTCACGGCTTTCTTGCTCTTTTTCTTTCTCAAAGACGGCCCGTCGATGTGGGGATGGTTCACGGGACAGTTCGACCAACCGGAAAGAGAGCATCTGAACAACGTCGGCCACCGCGTGCTGTCAACCATGGGAAGGTATCTTCGAGGTATCGCACTCGTCGGCCTGATCGAGGGCACCGCCATCGGCATTGTCCTAGCGATCCTCGGAGTCCCTTTGCTGATTCCGCTGGTCCTGCTGCAGTTTTTTGCGGCGTTCTTTCCCGTGATTGGAGCGCTACTTGCCGGGATGATTGCGGTCTTGGTCGCCCTCGTCTCCGGAGGCCTGTCCGACGCACTGATTGTCGGAGCGGCGATTCTGGTCATCCAGCAGGCCGACAACCACCTGCTTCAACCACTGATCATGGGGAGGGCGGTAAAGCTTCACCCGATCGCCGTGATTCTCGCTTTGGCCGCCGGCGGCGTCGCTGGAGGCATCATCGGCGCACTCCTTGCGGTGCCGCTGGCCGCAGTGGTCTCTGGGATCGGCAACTACGTCAACGAGCTCCGGGACCGCAACCCGCCGTCCTTCTCGGAGCTTCAACAAGAAGGCTCCGATCATTAAGCAGGTGAACTCGTCACACCCGCATCCCACGGTGATGACGACGTGAATAGGCTCATCTCTCTATCTCTCTCCCCCCACCCGCGTTCCGCCCCTGCGCGCCCAGTCAGCCCGCGTAGCGATTGGCGGGCAGCCCAGCCGGACCGGGCCTGCAGACGAACAGCGCGCCAGAATGAGGTTGTGCGGCAAGGTTCTGCGCAGACAACTCTTGTGTTGCAGACGTGATGTAAAGGTCACGGAATTCGCTACCGCCGAACGTGCAGCTCGTTATCTGGGTGGCAGGTAGCTCTACTGTCTGGTCAAGTTGACCTTCAGGCGAGTAACGGTGCACTGCTCCTCCGCCGTATAGCGCCACCCACAAATAGCCTTGTTCATCAATGGTCATCCCATCCGGAAGCCCGTCCGCCTCTGGGATTTCAACCAGGCGGCGCCGGTTCGACAGCGCACCGGAAGCAGCATCGAAATCGAACACGTCCACCCCTTGAGTCGGACTGTCGATGTAGTACATGGAACGATCGTTCGCGCTCCAACACAAACCGTTGGAGATCGAGACGTCTTGGATCATCTTCTCGACGCTATGGTCTCGAGCCAGACGGTAGAGGGCGCCGGCTGCGGGCGCCTGATCGAACGCCATCGTGCCTGCCCAAAAGTGTCCGGCGCTGTCACACTTGCCGTCGTTCATCCTATTGCCCGTCACATGCACCTCGGTGCCGGCGATCATCTGAAGATCGCCCGTGTCCGTGTCCAGGAGGCCGAAACCGTCTCTCATCGCAAGGACGAATCCCCCCGTTGTGCGTGACGCCACCGCCCCCACAGGTTGCCCGACATCGATGATCTCGTCGGTTCCCGTATCGGGCGAGAAGCGATGTACCAAACTCGCCAGGATGTCAACCCACACAAGCCGGCCGGAAGGCTCGTCCCAGAGAGGGCCCTCACCCAACTCGGCGTGCGCGTCGACTGCAACTTCGACGTTGACCCCACCGTCACCAGCTACCATCGTTCCGCTCCTCCTCGATCCCACCGAAGTCGAGCTCCGACATTCCCAGCAAGGGTCGAAGATACGGCCGCACCGAACGAAGCCGGGATCGCAGAATTAAGACCAGCGCGTACTGGGCACTTCAGAAAGTTCGCCGTCCACGTAGATCTCGACCTTCTCGTTGAGAAAGCAGAACAGGTTCGCGATCTTGGGGCACTCAGGAATGGGGGCCTCGTAGACCCACACAAGATCTTTTAGCACCTCGCCACCCACAACAACATCGAAGTAGGAAGCCTTCCCCTTGTATGGACACCGGGTTACTGTTTCGCTCGGCTGCAACATCTCCATTCGAACGTCCAGCTTCGGCATGTAGTAGCGCGTTGGCAGGAGGGTTTCGAATAGGAGGCGCGGCCTTGTTGTTTCGGCCACGGTTTCGCCTTTGACGGCGACCCGGATGTGTCGCGAGCTGTGGAGTACGTCGACGCGATGGAAGGGATGTCGAGGATGGGCAAAAACCTCGTCATCCTCCTCATACCATGAGTCCATCTTGTCCCAGTAGAACGCGACGTGGTCCCTGATTGCCTCTGCCTGGGAAATTGGACTCTTGTAGCTCCACGCGGCAGTCTTTGCGAATGTTTCGCCGGCCCGGATGCTCCAGTAGGAGGCTTCTCCCTTGTGCCGGCAATGGGTGCGCCTATCCGTCGGCTCCAAAAGATCCATACGGACGTCGTCCATCGGGAAGTACACCACGGGAATCCCGTTTCCCTCCAACACAAGCTGAGCGTCCGTACTGTCCGCGATGATCGTGCCGCCCAGGATGGCTCTGATGCGCCTGGATGTCGGCTCGAACCGCAGGACAGATACCGGAGAACGAAAGGTTTCTTGAGTATCGAGAGTCTCTGAAGGGTGAGGCATCTCGCTCCTTCTAGGTCTGAGTTGGGCGCACTCTGCTTAGGTCAACAACCTCGACGAGCCAACATTCCGCATGGTTAGTGTGGCCCCAGGCGGCGTCGCCCGAGTAATCACAGGGCGGCGTACCGGTAAGCCACACCGGCCACGGCGCTCCCGGCTATCACCGGCACCACGTGCCAGCGGAACCGCCACAGACCGGTGAAAGCGACGGCCGCGACAACTGCCGCAAATGGGTCGAGTGTCGAAAGGACAGGGATGGGCACGGTCCCTGTCAAGACATCAACACGTCGCACCTCACCAAACAACGTCAGCACACCGAAGGTCACCGCCAGATTCAGGATGACACCCACCACGGCCGCTGTAACCCCGGTCAAGGCACCATTCAAACGGGCGTTTCCACGAAGGTGCTCGATGTACGGCGCGCCGAGGAATATCCACAGGAAGCAAGGGGCGAACGTCGCCCACACAGTGACAAGCGCTCCCAAAGATCCCGCTACCACAGGATGCAGGCCCCCGGGAAATCGGTAAGCACCGAGAAAACCGACGAATTCGGTTACCAGGATCAACGGTCCAGGAGTCGACTCGGCCAGGCCCAGGCCGGCAACCATCTGGCCCGGATCCAGCCAGCCGAATTGCTGAACCGCCGCCTGGTTTATGTACGACAGGACCGCATAGGCGCCGCCGAATGTGAACATTGCGGTCTGACTGAAAAAAATGGCTTCCTGGGTAAGGACGTCCTCACGTCCCCTTATGAGTCCCACGACGAGCAAGGGTCCCCACCATACGAGCAGGCCCATAGCGATCACGGCCGCCGAGCGCCGGAGTCCGGGGCGGGAGGACTCTTCGCTGTGATCGCTGATCGTCGTCGGGCTTTCGTCCGCCGCATCACCCTGCGTCCCCGCTGTGAAGATGTCCCGTCTCCGCACCGTACCGATGAGACCAACGATCGCCGCCGTAATGATGATTATCGGGAAAGCGATTTGAAGCGCAAAGATCGCGACGAACGCGCTCGCCGAGATCACAAGGAGGATTGGATGCTTCAACGCGTTGCCGCCGATCCGGATCACGGCCGTGCCGACAATGCCTATTACCGCCGCCCCCAGTCCGTAGAAGATCGCCGCCACCCATGCGACGTCTGCATGAACTGCATAGAGCCAAGCCAACCCGAGCATCAGCAGCGCTGCGGGAAGCACGAACAAGATCCCCGCAGCGACTCCCCCGAAGCTTCCGTTCAGCAGCCAGCCTATGTAGATCGCAAGTTGCTGAGCCTCCGGCC
>JACDCD010000223.1 GCA_013694625.1 Actinomycetota bacterium
CAGGAGGTGGGGGCCGCAGGTGGTGCGAGCTTCGCAACCGTCCTTGTGCCGGGGCTCGTGGCCGTAGCCGTCCTGTTCCAAGGTATCTCCGCGGTGGCGCTACCGCTGGTAAACGAGTTCAGCGTGAGCCGCGAGATCGAAGATCGCGTCATGGCGCCCTTGCCCACAACCGCTGTTGCCCTCGAGAAGCTCCTGTTCGGCGCCTTCCAGGGAGTGATTGCGGCCTGCGTCGTTTTCCCTCTTTTGTACGTTGTTCCGGCCACGGACGTCGAGGTTCAAATCGGGAGCTGGCCGCTGTTGATAGTTGTACTGCTGCTCTCTACGATCACCGCCGGTGCGGCGGGACTTGCGATAGGCACAACCTTCAAGCCCACCCAGGTACCGTTGGTCTTCTCTGTGATCGTGATACCCACCACCTTTCTGGGCTGTGTGTACTACCCTTGGCAAGAGCTCGTGGCGATCCCGTGGCTCCAGATGGTGGTGCTCGTGAATCCTCTCGTCTACGTGAGCGAAGGGCTGCGCGCCGCTCTTACACCCCAACTCCCGCACCTCTTGCCGTGGGTGTCGATAGGCGCGCTCACGGTTGCCACCGCCGTCCTCGGCGCCATCGGTGTGAGGGGCTTCCACAATCGGGTCCTCGACTGAGAGTGCCTCGTCGCGCACGTCACATAGACGCTGCCCACTCAACGAAGGATTGACGCCGGTTCGATGAGCAGCCCTACGAGCGCCGCCGGCTCCCGGGCAGCGCTCTACGCGGCGTCGTTCTGGGGGATATGGCTGCGCGACTCGCATGTCCTGAGGGCTTCGGCGCGAACCTTCATCACGCGCGTGCTCATGCAGCCCTTGTTCCTTGTCTTCGTGTTCGCCTATGTGTTCCCGAAGATCGGGCAGGAGGTCAGGGCCACAGACGACGTGACCTTCGCAACGATTCTTGCGCCGGGACTCGTCGCCTTCGCAGTCGTGTTCCAAGGTATCAATTTGGTTGCGTTCCCACTGGTCAACGAGATCAGCGCGAGCCGCGAGATCGAAGATCGCGTCATGGCGCCTTTGCCGACCACTGCGTTGGCTCTCGAGAAGTTGCTGTTCGGAGCCTTCCAAGGGCTGATCGCGGCCCTTATCGTCTGGCCGCTCCTTTACTTCGTCCCGGTGGCGGAGGTCGAGGTTCGCATCGAGAGCTGGCCGCTGTTGACGGCTGTTTTGCTGCTCTCTACGACCACCGCCGGTGCGGCGGGACTTGCGATAGGCACGGCCATGAAACCGAACCAGATACCACTGGTCGTCTCGCTGATTACGTCACCCGTCATCTTTCTCGGCTGCGTGTTCTACCCCTGGCAAGAGCTGGTGGCGATCCCATGGCTCCAGGTGGTGGTGCTCGTGAATCCCCTCGTCTACGTAAGCGAAGGGCTGCGCGCCACCCTTACACCGCAACTACCCCACCTCCTGCCGTGGGTGTCGATTAGCGCACTTGCGGTTGCAACCACCGTCCTCGGTGCCATAGGGGTTAGAGGCTTTCACAAACGGGTCCTCGACTAACAAGTTGCATCGCCGACATGTTTGATGAGTTGTTTCATGACCGCCCGCTGCTCCCAGATCCATTTGTGTCGCCGCCTGTTTCGATTCAGACGCCGGAGGGACGGGTGCAATGCCACGAGGCCGGGGGCGGCCGCACGGTCCTGTTGCTGCACAGCATCAGCAGCGTTGGCGCCCCACTTGAGATGCGCCCTCTTTTCGAGCACCTGGCGAAGAGCCGGCGCGCCGTTGTACTCGACTGGCTGGGGTTCGGCGGTTCGGAGCGGGCGGAGCGCTCGTACACGGCGACGGCATACGAGACAGTCCTGTCCACCGTGCTCTCCGAACTGGGGCAATCGACGAACGAGGCCGGTTCCTGCGGCATCTCAGGAAGGGGCGCCGACGTGGTGGCGCCGTCGCTGACGACTCAGTATGTGGCGGTCCTGGCAGCCCGAGAGCCCGAACGCTTCGGCCGGCTCGTGTTGATCAGCCCCACCGGATTGGGCCGTTTCGTGCGCACCACCGGGGTCAATGCCAAGACCGCAGCGGTCACTCTCCGCCTGCCGGGTGTGGGCCAGAGAGTCTTCGACGGCATCACGAGCCGAAAGGGCATCCGGCGCTCTCTGGAGAACCTCTTCGCCGATGCGGCCCGCATTCCGCCGGAGTATGAACGCTATGCCTGGGCTTCGGCGCGTCAGCCCGGCGCCCGCTATGCACCCCTGAGCTTTCTTGCGGGCCGGCTCGAGGATCCCGACGCACCGGAAGCATTCCGTAGCCTCTGCAAGCCGACGCTGATGATCTTCGGGGAGCGGGCGCGCTTCAGCGATCCCGAAGCAGGGCTCGAGTTGGCGCGCCGGAACCACAACGTGACTGTTGAGTTAGTGCCTGAATCGGGTGATCTGCCGCAGCTAGAGCACCCCGAGCGCACGGCCACCATCGTGTCGGAATGGCTGTCAACCGATCCCCACCCACAGTGAGGCGCGCCGGGATCGACCCACAACGACGGCAGTATTTCGGCGCGCCGAATCGGGCAACGTCGCGGCCAGACTCGGCGGGCCGATGTTGCATCGTCTAATGGGCGCCGGCGCAGCGCTCCGCAGATGCCCGCTGTTGGGGCGCACGCTCGATGCGCTCGAGCAGTTCCACGCCCGACCAGCTCTGCACCTCGAGACGCCGCAGTTCGAGGGGGACATCAGCACAGGTCGCCAGAGGGATGGTGGCCTGCTCGTCCTGATGAAAGGCCACCAAGTAGCGCCGTGACACCTCTTCTCGAACGATGCGGCGCACCGCCAGGTTATTGCTCCGATCCTTGCCATAGGCGCCGAAGGGATAGGCAAAGGCGACGGCCGGGACGCCGACATGTGCTTCGATCGCCGTGCTGGCTCGAGCGAGATCTCGGCGGATGCGGTCCCTGTAGGAGCCGAGCGACTCGCCATGCGTCAAGCTCGTAAGCGCCGGAAGCATTTGCCCGCCTTCTGTACGCTGCTCCCGGTGCAGAGCCGCGGTGTGCGCCTCGATATCCCAGCGTCCGGAGTGAGCATAGGCTTCGATGTCGTCCCAGCCGGCGTAGTAGACACCGGGCTCGGATGCGGCATCGGTGATGACGAACATCGTAGCCACCATGCCCGCTTGATCCAGAAGCGGGTCGGCGAACATCATTGCGTCACTCCGGCCGTCGTCAAAGGAGATCATCACCGCGTTGGGTGGAAGCGCCGCGCCGTTTCCGAACGCGTCCGCCACCTGCCTGGCCGTGACGGTGTGCATTCCGGCGGCACGAAGAATGGCGAGGTGCTCGGCGAAACGAGCAGGAGACACGACGAAACCACCCTCGGCATCCGAAGTCGAACCGACACCGTGATACGCGAGGAGCATGACGGCCCCTTTGTATCGGGGCGCCCTTCTGGCCGCCGCCAAGACTTGTCCTCGGGAGAGACGCGGCAGCTCGGGCGGCGCAAGCACGACCCTTACCTGGTCGCGCACCGACCGGCCCTCGGGAGTGAGGCTCAGGTAACCGACGAACGGAAGCACCGACAAAGGAAGAGCCAGGATTCCTACGATGAGCTGACGAGTCCGGCGTTTCCGCTCATCGAGGCTCTCGGACATGATCATGTGGGTGCTTCGACGAGCTCGGGCACCGGCGCGCCGGGTGAGGATGGCAGGGACGTCACGTTGTCCTGATCCAGGGCCGCGTGTTCGACGGTAGAAGCGCGCGTGCCCCAACGTGTGTCTCGCATCGTGGCAATGCCCCAGTAGGTTTGGAACACCAGCACACTCATATAGAGGCCCACGAATGTCATGCCGTGATACCAGAGCCCATCGACTCGTCTGAAAGCGTAGTAAAGGGAATAGAGCATGGCCATTGCGTAGGTGCCTACCAGGTAGAACCACAGTCCCCCTGGGTTGCCGCCGACAAGGCGGCCTAGGACCGCATGGAGCACGACCCACGGGGCGAACAACGGAAAGACAATGGACGCGTACGTGAACACCGCCGCCACCGGGTTCTTGCGCCAGAAATAGCGGACGACGTACGTTGATTCCCGAAGCCACGATTTCTTCCAGCGCAGCTGCTGCCGGAAGAAGACCCCGAGCGTTGTAGGTGCATTGGTCTCTGCTCGTGCCGTCGATTGATACACGACGCGTCCTTGAGCCAGTATGCGATTGGTGAGGGCACGATCGTCGCCGAAGGTTGCAGGCCGGCCGAGAAAGGTTTGGAATTCCCATGCCTTGAGAAGGGGTTGAACAAGAGAGGTTCGATAGGCTGCGCAGCAGCCGGAGGCGCAGGTAACCGTACCCGACAACAGCGACTCGGTCCCCTTAATGATCCTGAAGGCGGCGTAGTAACGAACCTGCTGCATCTTTGTGACCCAGTTGAACATTCTGTTTCGCACCTCTGCGTGACCGACCACCGCACCGACCCGCGCGTCGGCAAACGGCGCCACGATTGCCTTGAGGGCATCGAACGAGACATAGGAGTCGGAATCAACGAAGCATAGGATCTCGCCTCGGGCGCGTCTGATGCCCTCCGCCATGGCCGTTCTCTTGCCGTAGTTCTTTCCCATGTCGATGGCATGAAGACGCGGCGACAGCACCTTGGCGTGCTGAATCTTTTTCCAGGTACCGTCTGTGGATCCGTCGTTGACGGCGATTATCTCGACCAGCTCAGAGGGATAGTCGGCATCAAGACAGGATTGGATGGTGCCGAGAATCCCCTCCTCTTCATTGAAGGCGGGGATTATGACGGACAGTGAGGGTCTATGGCCGACGTCCGGCGCCGGCCGGTAGAAGAGAGCGAGCACAAAGCGGCCAAGCACGTATATGACCACGCTGATTGAATAGGCAGCAAAGACAGGGTCCTTCGCCAACGTGCTGAAAGTCAGATCCTTCGTCAGCCAGACGAAGCCCATGATGGCGATCCCGTAACACACGATGAGGACGCGATAGAGGGTACGAAGCAAAGATGTTGACCGGTCTGAGTACAGCCGGTCCATTGACGCCGGCATTACAAGCGCACGACATTTCCGGCTTGCCGTTCGCGAGTTACTCCCACGGCGTCGAAGACCAACCGGGCCGATTCGACCACCGCCTGATAGTCGATTCCCGGGTGGGATGTGAGTATTACGACGCAATCTGTCTGGCTGAGAAGATCATCATCGATCGGTACGGACGACAACTGGAACCGGTTCGGCGACCCCCGTGGGACTCTGAAGATGTCATCTCGGCGGCTGCCGCCCACCTCGACCGTGGGGACATAGGGATCATGATACTTGCAGTCTGCCCCTGCGGCCATGAGCCGTTCGAGCACATGGAGTGCGGGAGACTCCCTCAAGTCGTTCACGCCGGCCTTGTAGGTCAGCCCCAACACCAGGAGCCGCGCACCGCGTAGTGGAAGCCCGATGCGATTCAGCGCCTCGCCAATGGAGCCGGTGACATACGCCGGCATGCGGTTGTTGACGGAACGGGCGTGTTCGACGAAGCCGATGCCGAATCCCATACGTTGCTCGACCTTCCAGGACAGGAAGCTGGGATCGATTGCGATGCAATGGCCACCGACCCCCGGACCCGGCCAGAACGGCATGTATCCGAACGGCTTGGTTGCCGCGGCGTCGAGGGCTTCCCATATGTCTACTCCGATGGAGGGAGCGATGGTGGCAAGCTCGTTTACAAGGGCTACATTGACTTGCCGGAAAGTGTTCTCGATCAGTTTGGCCATCTCTGCTTCGCGAGGGGAGGTCGTTTCGACTACCCGGTCGACGAGCGTGGAGTAGAAGGAACTGGCAAGCTTCGTTTCCGAAGCCGAGACGCCGGCGACGATCTTGGGTGTTCGTCTCATGGTCCAAGTGCCACCGGGGTCGATGCGTTCGGGCGAGTAGGCCAGGCCGAAGTCTTCCGAGCAAACGAGGCCACTCTGCTCCAGTATCGGTCTGACGACGTCCTCTGTAGTGCCGGGATACGTCGTCGACTCCAGAATCACCAACTGACCCCGGCGAAGAACCGACGCAATATCTTCGCAGGCGCCCTGTATGGGTGACAGGTCCGGGGTACCGTCACGAAGCGGCGTCGGCACGGCGATTATTACGATGTCTGCTTGGCTCAGAACGTTGTGATCGGTGGTCAGCAACCCGGCATTAAGGTGAATCACCTTTTCGTCCGACACATCGCCGATGTACGACTTCCCATCTCTGAGCTGTTGGACGCGGGTTGGATCGGCTTCGACCCCGATGACCCCGAATCCCTCCCGGCTGCTTTCGATCAGCAGCGGCAAGCCCACGTACCCGAGTCCGAGGACGGCGACGGTGGCCGAGCGGGTGTTGATGCGCCGCGCCAGTTCCTCGAAGGATGCGGGCGCCGGCGGGCGGGCGGAGGTTTCAGGGCAGGGTTCGGCCTCGCGCAGGTGACAGGCGGTTTGCATAACATCGCTCCTTACGGTAGCTGGGCTGCCTCGCAGTTGAGGCCCCTGGCTTTGCGTGCCCGTCTTGCGGCGGGTTTGCCCTGGTCGTGTGGAGCGAGTAGCTCCAGAGTCTTCATCGACAGGGAGGGGGAATAGCCTTAACGAACCGAGCCGCCAGGAAGGGTGCATGGTGTGGTCTCACGCACGAGTTCTGTTCTCGGCGCGCCGAACCACACAACCGGCGCCTCCCGGTGCGGAAGCCAGGACCTATTCCCCGGCGCGCCGATGTTGCATATCTAACCGGCTCCGGATAAAGACAGTATCTGCCTCACCTCATGAACGAGTTGATGGGGTCGTCGCTCGAG
>JACDCD010000016.1 GCA_013694625.1 Actinomycetota bacterium
GGCAATCAGGCGAGCGGTGAGAAAGCGCTTTCCTGGATGTATCCCATCGTCCCGACGGAGGTATCGTCCGCTGACCATCGCGCGGTCCAGCCCGATCAATCTGGCCTCCTGAACCGGGTCAATTGCGCTCATGAGCAGAGGAAAGAACGCGGTCACCGAGGTGCCCACGCGATTCCCCCGAAAGGCATGGCCGGCCCCAGAGACGTTGTCGGCTTCGGGGGATTGCCCGGAAAAGCAATAAGGAATAGTTGGCTCTTGAGAAGAAACGGCTCTGCGAAGCGCGGGAAAGACGAGTTGAAGCGTTCACAGACACCAGGCTGTCTCGATCGCCCAGGAACAACCTCATGGGCAACCCCGTTGCGCAGCACGAAGTGGTGCGCCCGGGTGTAATAGACGTAGTCTTCCCCCCCCCGGGTACACGGAGGTCCCGTTGTTGGCGACCCACGAGAGCCTGATCCTGTAAAGCTGGGCCCGCCCATCCGAGAGGTACCGATCCATGATGATGGGGAAGTCCTTGGAAGGAAGGATGTAGCCGATGTTGGCGATGGGCGCGGCGACTTCGACTCCGGGGATCCGACCTACCAACCTGTAATCGCGCAAGCTGATGCCGCCAAAGATCCCGCTCAGGTAGTTGTTGGCGACGAGGTCTCGCTCCTTCTCGATCGGGCTGTATGACTCAGGCGGTCGAACGAGGACGTCGTAAGCAGGGCGGAAGTTTCGCTTGAGCGTCTGCTTTACTTCGAGCGAGCTCGAGGCGACGGTCGAAGTCAGAAGGACGAAACTGACCGTAGCGATAAGGATCCCAGTCGCGAGCCCGGCGACGCGCGTCCTGCGAGAGAGGATCTGTCCCCAGATGAAGTGCATCATGGCTTACAAGAACCCATCCTCTTCAAGATTAACGTGGACATCAGGATGGCGAGGGATAGCCTCACCAACTCCCCAGTGGAGCTCTACAGGTGTTTCATCGTGCTTGTTCTTCCCGCGGGGCGGTTTCCCGGGAAGTCCAGCTCCTGCTCGAGCGAAGGCCAACAAGCTGTTTGGGAGCGTGCAACAGGCCCTCTACGTCATGCCCAATGAAACTGTTGCAATCTCGGCAGCATGGGACGGTAACCCGACCACCGAAGGCTTTTCCGAAGATGTGATCCCGTGACGTCTCTCGCCCGTCATCCAAAGGGGAGGCGCAGAAGGGGCAGAGATGAAACGATTCCATTAGAGGTCCGCGAGCTCCGCCACCCGTCGCTCGGGCGCCAACTGCGACGGCGCCCCTCCCACAAACCATAGAGATCCGAACCTTCCGCTTGCAGGTTCCGCCTTCGAGATCGCCGATGCCAGGGCAGGTGGGTACCCGGTTACCGAAACCGTGGCGAGGTCATCTTCGAGCCCCACAGGCTCTAGGGAGCTCGGAGTTGGGGAGCGGAATGAGCGAGCGGGCCGGCCGAGCGCGACGGCGAGCCCCATCCTGCTCATGCGTCGGCGATCCCGCAGTCGCACCAGGCAGTGGGCGACCACCGCCTCAAGCTCGGTCCGCGTATACACCTCGAGCAGGCTCTGGGTTAACGCTACGGCGGAGCCGGACGACCTCACCACGAGGGCGTTGGGCCCTCCCGAAGGGATTACCCACAGACGCGGCGGCTCGGCGTCGAGGTCCCGGGCGAGACCGGCCGCCAGATTGGAAAACCTCGGTTCCCGGCCATCCTCTAGAGCCTGCGCCCCCACGGACCGGAGCACCCAGGCCCCCAACAGCCTCGAGGGCGCACCACCGGAGCCGCTCATCCCGATCCCCGCAGCCTTCCCGTCCGAACCACGGGTCCCCGGGACAGAGCCAGCCTGTAGGCGGCCTCGACATTGCCCACCAACGTGGTCCAACTGAATCGTTGTGCCTCGCGGTGGCTCAGAGCGCGCATCTCATCGGACCGCCGGGGGTCGGTCAACACCGCCCTCAGGGCCTTGGCCAGGGCTTCGGGCTCTCCCGGAGGGACGAGCTCCGCGGCCCCGGCCGTGACGGCGCGGAAGGCGCTGAGATCCGAGCAGACCACCGGGGCCCCCGCCGCCATCGCCTCGATGAGCACGATCCCGAAGGATTCGCCGCCCAGTGCGGGCGCGCAGTAGACGTCGGCCGAGCGGTAGATGTGGGGCTTGTCGGCCTCGGATACGCGGCCGAGCCATTCCACCTGGACACCGAGGCGCCGCGCAAGCGCCCGAGCCGAGCGCTTCTCGGGCCCGCTCCCCGCAACCACGAGCGAGGCATCGAGGTCCGCTAGGCCGGCCATCGCCTCGATGAGAACCTCGAGGCCCTTGCGAGACTCGAGCCGGCCGAGGAAGAGCACGGATTGGCCGGGCCGTCCACGGGCGGGACCCAGCGGCTCGGCGGAGGCAAATCGCTCGACTTCGATACCGTTCGGGGTGATCAGGTAGTCACCGGGGAAATAGCGCGCCGCCAGTGCTTTGGCCGCCTCCGACACCGCGGTCCGGACGGTGAGGCGGTTGGCGGCCTTGGCCAGCACGGCCTTGGCGCCGCGGTATCCCAGGCTCGATTCCGCCGCGGCGTGAAAGGTTCCGACCGTGGGTGCGGACGCGTTCGTGGACAAGGCGAGCAACGAAAGGCTCGGGATCAGGGGTTCGTGCAGGTGGACGACCTCCGGCTCGAACTCCTCGAGGGCTTCCCGGATGCCGCTCGCCACCAGAGGGCCGAAGGCGAGCGGGGCAACCGAGCCGTTGGCCGGAACGCGCACGGCGCGCCCCACAAAGGTGATGCCTGGCTCGTTCAGGGTCGAGTGGTCGAGCAGATAGGGGGCCATCACTCCGGTCTCGTGACCGCTTCGGTTCAACGCGTGGGCGAGAGCGCGAACATGGCTCTGGACCCCCCCGTACCGGTCCCACGCGTAGGGACACACCAGAGCGATTCTCATCTGACCGAAGTTTCGGGGCGCTCCGGCGCGCGATCCTCGATCCAGAACGGCTGGAAGACGTGCCATTCCTCGGGTTGCCGCGCGATGAAGCCTTCGAGCCGGCGCGCCACCTGGACCGTCAACCTCTGGACTGGGTCGGCGCTCCCCGTGGGAGGCAGCTCGATGGGCTCTGCGATCTCCGCCTGCCAGCCGCGCCGCCCGTCGGGCAGCACCACCCCGTACACTCCGGCAACCAGCAGCGGCACCCTCGCCCTCAGGGCAATCGAGGCGGGCCCGCCGGGGAAGGTGGCCGGCGCTCCGAAGAAATCCAACTGGGGCCCCCGTCCTCGAAGATCGCGATCCCCCAGGAGCGCCACCACTGCGCCGCCCCTGACCGCCTCGACGAGCCTTGCCGCAGAGTCCCGCGTCGCTGGATGCACCGTGATACCGAGCCGGCGGCGGTGCCGGACGAAGAACCTGAACA
>JACDCD010000020.1 GCA_013694625.1 Actinomycetota bacterium
GCGACGTTGGACTCGGTGATTGCTACGACGCTTCCCGTTCCATGACGGTCGCTCAGAACCGCCTGTGTCGTGATCAGGAGAAGCGAGCCGAAGAAGCCCATCACAAATGTGCCCGAGATCGTCCCGGGCGCCGCCGGGGCAAGCGTCAACAGCAAGGCGCCCGCAGCCATGCCCGCCGCGCCGCCCCACATGGTCATAGTTCGGCCCCAACGCCCCTCCACTCGCTCCCCGATGAGGCCGACGAGCACTCCGCCCATGGCAAATGCGCTGAAGTGGAGGCTCGCGACGGTGTAGCTGAGGCCCTGCTCTGCGCGCAGAAAGGGCATCAATGGTCCGAGGACCGTCTCGAGGTAGGCGAAGTAGCCGACCAATCCATAGGTCGCCCAAGTGACGCGGAAGCGCGTGAAGACCGTTCGCGACGCGGCCTCGTTCACATCCATGCGTCTCGCCGAAAACTGAAACACACCATCAAATGCCCGAGCATTCGTTTACCGATACCTCAATCATGATCTGTCTTCTGACAACTAGAACAAAGTCATATGAATGCACAACGTTGTCGTTCTGTCTTCGTCGGTGCCAAACCGACCTTCAACGGCTGCACTTCCACGATCGGCGGTTCCCCTTGCATAAATCGTAGGAGATCTAATGCAAGACTCGTTGCGACGAAATCTCTTTATGCACCATTATCCGTATTGCAGGATAGTGGCGCATGGGGCGCTCACCCAGATTTGGGAACTGCATGCAAGGGGAACGGGGCAGAGTGGAGAGCCGGGGGGCAACGCATTCAGGGGACGGCGAGCCCAGTCCTCTATTCGGCTGCCCCTTCCCATGTTCTCCATAACAGGGTAACTGGGGGCAGGAAGCGGTAACGGGACGAGGGGGCGGCGCGTGAAGCGCATGCTGATGTACAAGCACCGCCGTGGCCGGGATTCCGGAAGCGGTCATCCATGAGCAGACCGGGCTGGTTGCCGAACCTCGTGATGTCGTCCCGATAGCAGAACAGCTCGAGAGGCTGCTGAGCGACGAGCACATGCGCCACCGTCTCGGCGTCAACGCCCGCAGTGCGATCGTGGAGCAGTGGGGGGCAGAAGCGGTCGCCGAGGAGTTGTCGTCGGTCTTTGCGACTGCCTCGAATCGAGACTCGTGACCCCGGTGCTTCAGAAAACGGCCTCTTCGACCGGCGAGTCCGCCCAGGTCGAGGGGGCGTTGGACGCTAAACGCGTGTCCGGACAGCTCGAAGCGCTCTACCCGAACTCCGGCAAGCATTCCACCCCGGGCTGCCACATTCTCGATGCGAAGTACGAGCCGATGATTCTTTACTCTGCGACGTCCCTCCAAGCTTCGCTCTTTCGTGTGGCTCGCCCGGTCGCCTGTGTCGCCCGCCTTGGGCTGATCCTTCAAGAGCCACTCCAAGGCGTGGCTCTCGACGCGCTGCTGGGTCGGAAGGAGGGTGTCGCAGGCGAGGGGCTCGACGAGCTACGAGCCTCGCTGGTCAGGAAGGCTTATCGAAGCTGGCAAAGGAGCCCTCGCTCCCCGCTCCCGCAGGCGCTGATGCAAGAAGCGAGGGAATGTCTGGCTTCCTCCGTCGAGCCGGACGGCAGGGCCGGTCACCGGAGCGCTTCGTGATCGGCGGACGTCAGCTCAGCTCGGGCGCATCCACTCGGCGCCCCGGAGACGTCGTTTCTGCCCCGAGCCTCTCGACCTGCTCTTAAGATCGAAGCTTGGATAGCAGCCTCACGCTCCTAGTTGATTCCTCCAGCCTCATCTACAGGGCGTTCTTCTCGAATCCGGATACCATCCGCGCCCACGACGGTACTCCCATGAACGCCGCCCATGGGTTCCTGCGCATGCTGAGCTGCCTCGTAGCAGATTGGAATCCCGACTTCGTCTGCTGCGCCACCGACGAAGACTGGAGACCCGAATGGCGTGTGCGGCTCATAGACACCTACAAGGCGTCGCGCGCACAGCCTGGTAGCGCGCAAGACCAAACAGAGCGCCAGCTTGCCGCTCAGACGCCTGTCCTGTATCAGGTTTTGGCGTTTAGCGGCGTACCGGTCGCAGGCTACCGGGGGTATGAGGCCGAGGATGTCATCGGAACGTTGGCAGCCCGTGCACCTGGTCGCGTTGCCATCGTCTCGGGCGACCGTGACCTGTTTCAGCTCGTGCGTGACCCGGCCATCTTCGTGTTGTATCCGAAGCGCGGGGTGAGCCTCGTGGACCGGGTGGACGAAAGCTACATCGAAGCGCGCTTTGGAATTCCCGGGCGGGCGTACCGGGACTATGCCGTACTGCGCGGCGACCCGTCTGATGGCTTGCCCGGGGTGCGCGGCATCGGCGAGAAGCTGGCCGGCTCTCTGATTGGCCGCTACGGGAGTCTAGAAGCCGTGATGGCGGCGGCCGCCAGCTCTCGTGGAAATGTCGCGCTGGGTAAGGTGTACGGCTCGCTCGACTACATCGAGAGAGCCCTGCAGGTGGTAACCATCCCCACGGATCTGCCCCTGCCGGAGTTGGACCTGACGAGACCGCGAGGACAACCCATTGAGGCCGTTCATGCACTGGCCGAGCGCAGCGGCATCACCGATGCCGTGCTCAGCCTGACGACGGCGCTGATGTCGGACCGAGGGGTTGTTACCGACGGCTCCGCGCAGTTCTAATCTTGCGGAGTGGTGATGCTCGCGCCGAGCTGCATCAGCGCACCGAGCAGGTCAGCGGTACCCCACCATTCGACAACATGCCCGTCGGCGAAACGCACAAGGTGAAAGGCGGAAATTGCAACATCTCTCTCGGTCGGCGGTACGCCGACGAACGTTCCTCGGTGCGTGCCACGCCATGTCACGCGACCGGCGACGAGGTCTCCTTCGGCGATCAGCTTCTCGACGGTCCCACGAAAATCGGGAAACGAGGCGCGCGCCGACATCATCCACTGCTTGAACCCCTCCAACCCGGGGGACTGATCAGGGATTGGATTGTGATCCACCATGTCCACGGCCATGAGGCCATCCAAAGCGTCCGGTTCCCCTCGGTTGACCGCCTCTATCACGCGCCGGTAAGCATCCTTGTGGACCTCTTCCTGTCGCATCCTCACCTTCCTCCTATGGTTTGACGTAGCTCCATCAAGTCTTGGTCTTCAGCTCCTCAAGGCGCCGTTGCAGGTAGCCGTCGTTCGGGACCTGTCTGTTGGAGAGCGAGGGCGCGCCTGTAAGCTTCTTCAGCTTCGTGGACTCGATCCATGCGACGAAGCCGGTGGGTACATACAGGGCGATCGCCTAGCAGCCCCGCGCCACTCGCAGGATCGCCTCGACCGAACGGTCGACGTCGTCGGCCGTTGTTTGCCAGTTCGACACCGAGATCCTCATTACTCCCATCCCATGCCACTCGCTGCCCGACAGCCAGCAAGTGCCTTCGTCCTGCACGCCCTTCACGATCGCTCTCGTTCGGGCATCGTGGTCGCCATTGGGTGCGACGAAGCGAATGAGCACCTGATTAAGAACCACCTTGTTCAGCACCTCCACGCCCGGGGCGGTCGAGAGGTGTTCTGCAAAACGGCGCGCGCAGGCACAACACCGCTCGACGATCTCCAGGATTCCACTGCGCCCCAGAGTGCGCATCGCGGCGTAGAGGGCAAAGCCTCTTGCTCGGCGCGAGAACTCGGGATTCCAGTCCATCTGGTCTCGCTCGTCTGTATCGCTGTGGATCAAGTACGCAGCGCGTACGCCCATGGCAGCCTGGTGGGACTCCGGATGTGCACAGAAAACGATCCCGGAGTCGTAGGGAACATTCAGCCACTTGTGCGCATCAGTTGCCCATGAGTCGGCGAGCTCGAGGCCGTCGGTCAAGTGTCGCAGCTCTTCGCTCGCGGCGACCCAGAGCCCGATCGCTCCGTCAACGTGAACCCACGCGTTGTGCTCGCGACTGATCTCACAGATCTGTCGTAACGGATCGAACGAGCCGGTGTTGACGTTCCCAGCTTGTGCACACACGATCGTGGGGCCGCTGTACTCGTCGAGTGCGGCCCCCAGCAGACCTACTCGCATTCGCCCTTGCGCATCGGCCTCGACGAGACGCAGGGTCTCGGTGCCGAGGCCCAGGAAACGCAAGGAGCGGTCGATGGTCGAATGCCGTTCGGCTCCGGCGATCACGCGCACGACCGGTGCCCCCTGCAGACCCCTGGCCTGCACGTCCCAACCCGCATGTGCGAGCACGTGATGGCGGGCCACGGCAAGGCCCGTGAAGTTCGCCATCTGCCCGCCCGTAACGAGACCGAACGAGCTGTGTGAGGGCAACCCAAGCATGTCGACCAGCCATTCGCCGGCGATCTCTTCAACAACCGACGCTGCAGGACCGCCGACGAAGAGACCTGCGTTCTGATCCCACAGCGACGTCAGCCAGTCGGCGGCGAGGGAACTGGGGGTGCTCCCTCCGATGACGAACCCGAAATAGCGAGGGCTCGTGGTCCCGACGATCCCGGCGTCTGCTGCCTTGATCAAATGTTGGATCACTTCTGCTGGCGGCTGGGGCTCTTCCGGAAGAGGGCCGCCCATGGCGGCGCGCAGCTCTTCAACCCCCGCGGCCCATCCAACCCGTCTCTCCGGTAGCTCGGCAAGGAACTGCGATGCATAGCGGAGGACCTCGTCCAGCTCTTCTTGGGCCATCCCGACATTGTGGCCGATCCAGACAACTGAGGGAAACTGCCAGACCCGAGCACCCGGGATCTTACGACCCAGGAGAGCGCCGGAGGAGACGAGTCCCGCCCACAGGGCAGCGCCTACTCTTAGAGCCGACCTCTGAAGATCGTGTATCAATGCCAACAACGGTGGATCCCGGAGAAGGGCACGACTTCCTCAGTTGTGGAATCGCCGATCGATGGCAGTCAGCCCCTCGTTAGAGTCCTCACTGTTCCGCGGCGATAATGAGCTACGAGAAGGAGTTACTCCTTCAGCAGACATCCGGGCGGCGTCAGCCCGGAAATGATCCAGGAGGCGTCGAATGTCAGCATCCGGTCTCGCACAGGTCATGGAGCAGGATCAGCGAGCGCTGGATGCGTTCGTGAAAGGAGATCCCGAGCCAATGAAGAAGCTGTTTCGCGCCGCGACGACGTCACCCTCGCCAACCCCCTTGGCCCGCCTGCCCGTGGTTGGAACCAGGTCGAGAAGACCCTGGAGCATGCCGCTTCCCAACTTCGAGAGGGCAAGGCCATCCGCTTCGAGCGCATCTCGGAGTTCGTGACGGGGAACCTAGCCTACATCGTCGAGATCGAGCGGTACCGAGGAAAGGTCGGCGGCGCCGAGGAGATCGCACCGAATTCGCTTCGCGCGACGACCATCTTTCGACGTGAAGATGTTGGGTGGAGGATCGTGCATCGTCACGCCGATCCAATAACCGGTTCCCGGCCAATTGAGTCCATCCTGGAGCAGTAGGCCCCGCACGGTGGCCCCGTAGCCAGCAACTGGAGCCCTTCTAGACATCGGATTCCGTTTCGGTCGGGTGCCCGGCCTCTTGCCACCCTTTGATCCCACCGTCGAGATGGGCGACGTTGGTGTAGCCCATCTCCTGCAGAGTCGCGGCTCCCAACGCCGAGCGACCGCCGGTAGCGCAATGCAGGATGGTCCTTTGCTGCGGATCAAATTCGTCTTTGTGATACGCCGCCAGGGAAGGGTCTGCGTAGAATTCGAGCATGCCGCGCGGCGCGCTCACTGCTCCAGGAATAACGCCCGTAGTCTGTCGCTCCTGCGGCTCACGGATGTCAATCAACACCGCATCGCCACTCGCCAGCTCTTCCGCCACCTGGTCGGGCGTCAGGTTCTCGACCTGTTGCTTAGCTTCCGCAACCAGGTCCATAGCGCCCTTGCTCATGAACGTACCTCCTTCTAGACTTAAAGGGATCGTGGCACGGTGGCAGCGTTATCGCAAGTGCGCGGTCAGTTGAGGAACCAAAGCAACCGTCGGGCGTCAAGGCTCTGAAGGCGACCCAGAACAGGCAAATAGAGATCGGGTCTGGGATCGAGAGTCGCCTTGACACAGGCAAGCGTCTTTTTGGTTAGAGGCGACGGTGGAGTGGAGCCGGCAGATTCGCGATCTCGAAGACACGGACAGGGCGAAGAAAACCTTCGATGGAGATCTCGTTCAAGGAAGTGGCGTGGACGCGCTCCTTGACGTTCGGCGCTGCCAGGGTTCGCTCCGAGACGAGGATCCGGTCGCGCCCAGCGTTCTGCGCCAAGCGCGATGCCAGGTTGACGTGATTACCGATGACCGTGTACTCGGTTCTCGTAGCCGATCCGATGTTGCCTACGGTTACGTATCCGGTGCTGATCCCGATCCCGACGTTGAGCTTTTCGTCCCCATCAGAGGACCATTTCGCTCGGATGTCTCGAAGCCGCTGACGCATCTCAAGAGCGGTCACCACGGCTCGCTCCGCGTGATCCTCAAATGGGATCGGGTCTCCGAAAAACGCCAGGATTCCATCGCCGACGTACTTGTCCAGCGTGCCACCGTGGCGGAAGACTACGTCGGTCATTATCGCGAAGTGCTTATTGAGTCTATCGATCACCTCCTCGGGCTCCAATCGATCAGACATCGACGCGAATCCTCGGATGTTGGCGAAGAGGATGGTGAGATTGCGGCGGGTCGAGGTTAATGATACGAGTGCATCCCCATTCAGCACCGCGTCGGCTATCTGCGGGGCGAGATAGCGGCGTAGCTGCTCGGCCCGCCGAAGCCGGGCGAGCTGCTCGTCCACCGTCTTCTCGAGGTTCTCGTTCAGCTCGGCAAGATCCCTGTACATCTTCGCGAGTTGATTGCTAGTTCGGTTGAGGTTGATGGCCAGCCGGCCGAACTCGTCCCGATTTGAAACCTCGGTTTGCCCCTCGAAGTCGCCGCCTGCGATCTTTGCCAAAGCCTGGTCCACCCTGCGCATGGGTCGAATAAGTGACCAGGACAAAGCCGCACCGAGCCCCAGGGCAATCAGCAGGCTGACCCCCGAGAAAACTCCGACGGCGATGATAAGAAACCGGGGCAAGGATGCAAGCTGTCTTGATGCGTCGTCGATCTTCTGCTCCGAGGAGGTGATCAGCAGGTTGAGCTCGTCCTCCAGTTCATGCGAAATTTCGTGCTCGGCCGAAACATGGAGATCGAGTGCATCCTTGAAGTCGCCGCCCTCGTAGAGGGCCAGAACCTCAGCTCCTGCATCGGAGAATCGCTCCTCGATCTCTCGCATGCGATCGACGCTTTCCTTCGCCTCCGGCTCGCCGAGCGCGGCCATGCCATCCAGATATGTGTCGAAGTTGGCTTTGGCGGTCTCGATCTTGTCGTTCCAAGAGTCACTCCTGGTGATCAGCGCCATGGCTCGAGAATGGCTCTGCGCGGTGACGGCATAGAGCCCCTGCCGAGCCAGATCGTTTTGCTCGGTGAGCAGGAGTAACTGATGGGCCTGCTGGTTCATCTCCCTGATGACCAAGATGCTCATGAGGCCCATCATCACGAGGAGCACGGCGATGATGAGGAACCCGGCGAGCAGTTTCGTGTGGACCGTGGCCCTGATCCGAGCGATGAATTCAACGGCGGGTTTGATCAGCGGTGGAAGCCGCTCGGGATCTCGTTCGGGAGGCGGCAGCTCATCGGGCGTCAGCCCTCCCAATTGCTTCTCTCCCACCTCGCGCTGTCCTTCCTGGCCATCCGGGTCCCCGGATCAGTTCCAGCGCTGATCGGAAGACCGCCGAGAGAAGCCTCGATCCCCGCACAACTCCGCCCGGCCCAAAGCCGCAGCGCAAATTCTGGACTGCTTTACCAGGCACGTCAAGCCAAAAATGAGGCGTAAGGGTCTTGGGGGCCCGAATGGTTCTTTTCGTTGTGTGCGTCAGCGGCGGTTTACTGAATGCCAATCGATCGCGACCACGTCGACCGGCTGGGTGATTCCTCTTAGTGATTCGGCGCGCCGGTCCAGGGTTTGCACGCTCCCTAGACCGCTCAGTGTCTCGGCGCTGGCGAGGATCTCACCCGGTCCTGCCAGCGATGCGATCCTCGCCGCCGCGTGCACGCCGAGGCCTGTGTAGTCCGCGCCATCGCGAGTTGCCTCCGTGGCGTGGAGCCCGATCCGCACCTGAGGGGCGAAGCCGTGCGTCCGCCGGTGCTCGAGCAGCCGTTGTTGGATCTCGACCGCGCATGCCACCGCGGATGTCGCGTCTGGGAACGCGACAAAGAAGCCATCGCCGGCGTGATCGATCTCCTCGCCTCCATGCTCCTCGAAGCATGTCCGAAGCGCCTGGTCGTGCCACCGGCGCAGGTCGTCCCATGCCTCGTCGCCGATTAGCCCGATCAGCGATGTTGAGCCGACGATGTCGGTAAAAGTGAACGTTCGGATGGCCTGGTCGAAGCGAGCTCGGACGCGCGCCCCTAGCTGGGCCGTCCTCTGCGCCTCGAGCTGCGCCCCCATACGCTCGAACGTGGCCTCCGCCACCTCGAGTTCCGTCGACGCGACTTCGAAATCTCCTTCGGCGACGTTCGCCTCGGCGAGCGCTATTGCGGCCTTTGCCGCCTCATACGGCGCGCCGATTGCGGTCCAGCGTCTGCAAGCTTGGCGCAGGTGACGTGAACCACCTCTGTGATCGCCCTCGAGGAGAGCCATTATTCCGCGCGCCCACTCGCTTGCCGCGCGGATCGCAGTCGATGCCACCTGGTCGGCGATCTCTGCCAACTCGTCACAGGCGGCCCTGACCCGCTTCGCGTCGCCCGCGGCCCGGGCTATCTCGACCTCTGCCGCCAGCAACCGGGCACGGGCGAAGCGGTCAAAAGCACCCTCTGCGACGCTCGAGTGGATCAAGGTGGAGGCCGTATCCACCTTGCCCTGGGCGAGGCGGAGAAGCGCTAGCCCAGGCTGCGGGTCTTCGCCGAGTTCATGTGCCCGCCGGAACGCATCCTCGGCTTCAAGGAGGTTACCCAATCGCAACCGCACCTCGCCCAGCTCGAGTTGCGCTGCTCCAGCGTACGCGGGGCTGAAATCAACCAGTTCCGCACAGGCTCGCTCCGACTCGCTCTCGGCTTTCCGAAGATCGCCGAGCATTCGCAGGATCTCGCTTCGGCGGGTTCGACAGACGCCGGGAAACCCGGTAATCGCCTGCCGCTCGCACCAGCGGTCCGCCACGTCGGACCACTCGCGGCCGCGACGGTAGTCGGCCAGGTCGCGGCACATGATCATCACGTTGCTGAAGATGGCGCCGGTCGTGAACCCGCCGAGCTCGCCGCCGGCTGCCGATGCGGCCACCTCCTCCATCAACCGCCTGCCCTCGTCTACACGGCCCTCGTCGACCAGAAACATGCCGCGGCGCATCACGGCCCACGCATTCAGATCGCGGTCCTTCAATCGGGCGGCGATGTCTAAGGCTCGATTTACGTGCGCGAGCGCCCGGCCGAAGTCATTACGCGCGCGCGCAGCGTCGGCGTGGGCGATGACGAGGTACCCGTGGGCCGGAGATTCGGGCCGCCCATCGAGCAGGCGCTCGGCCTGTGTCAGCCAGCCCGCCGCGACCGAGTCCCGCAACAAATAACTGTGCTGGCGCTGCAGGGTGAGCGCGCAGAACGCTGCTCGCAGGTCGTCGCCGCGCTCGATGTAGGCGGTGTAGGCGGCCTCTAGGTTCGAGATGGATTCGTCGGAGTGCCCGGTCCAATAGGCGGCCTTCGCCAGCCGCTCGAGATCATCGGGTTCCAGCCCGCGATCGGCGACGACGACCGAGAAAAGAGCGTAGGCCCGCCTCCACACTCGGTCCGCGGCGGCGCGCCTGGCGTCGACGAGCCTCGCGTCGGGCGTCTCCGTCGCGTCCATACGATGATGGTGCCACGGTGGGCGAGGCCTGACCCACATTCCAAACATCGCCGGCCACTACGCTGGCCGGCCAGCCACGCGCCGCCAGTGTATGGCTAGGCAAGCCGCGATACGACTCTGCCGTCGTGGCTCACGGTGAACGCCGCGGGCACGACTGAGATGTTGTACTTGTGCGCTAGCTCACGTCGCTTCGAGACATCTACGGTCACGATGTCGCGGCCCTCAGCCCTGAGCCTGGATTCGAGCTCCCGACACTCGGTGCACAGCGGATGGGTGAATTGTACGACCAGTGACCCGGTCGACGGAGCACCGACCTCCACCAAGTCGATACTTCGGACACCACCGGGCCGGATTCCTCGCAAGCGGGCAGTCAGTTTGTAAAAGCTACAGCCCACGCACAACCCCGTCACGGCGGCAAGCGCGGCGAGTGCTCCAACGAGGGCGATCAGGAACCAGCCCAGTGGATGGAGGCCGGCAAGGTGGAACAGTGTGGCGCCCGAGAGAAACGTGGCCCCGAGCAGGTTGGCGAATCGTGGCGGCCTCGAGTCCTCGATCTCGCCCTCTCCGAGACGTGGCTGAATAACCTCGAAGTAGAGCAAGCACGGAAGGCACCAACGCCGGCCCAGGAGGAGCCCCAAGACTAGTTGCAGGCCCATCACGCTCGCGATCTCCCACCAGCCACTGATCAACGCCCCCAGGCAGGCAAGGGCGACGATGGCCTGATTGACCCTCGGGGCACGGACGTCGATGACATCATTATCCCGGTACGGGTCCGCCGTCCTGGTAGAGGCTTTTTTCACTATTGCCACGGGTTATTTAGTACCATAGCTGGAGCCAGGTGAGAACCTGAAGGGTTGGACTGCGCCAGACCCTTTGCCCGGAAACCGCGTCGAATTCCTCTCAGTCATCAGTCCTATGACCCCTCCGTAGGCCTCCATCCTCCGTGGTTTTCTCCGCTTCCCGCATGCCGCGCGCCCACGCAGCGAGCTGGGCGGCTCGACGACGGCTCGAGCGTCTCGGGCGTGTGCCGCTGCCCATCGTCGACGAGGTCGACTACATCCGTTCGATCCTGAGGCAGCGGCGCTGTTCTACCGCGCTGATCAGCTCTCGCTACGACGCTCGCTCTTCACTGATCCTCACTTCGAACGAAACCCTCTCGGCATGGGCCGAGATCTTCGGAGATCCGGTCGCAGTCGCCGCTATAGCTCGAGCCGACTAGTCCTCGGCAGGCAGCAAGAATCACTCTTCCCTGAGAGGTCGTGGCGGTCCCCTGAATGGCGGAGGCGACTTCGATCGACCCAACCGTCCTCGGCGTCTGGATCACACATCCTAAATGTGGCCGTTCTCTCCGCCAGCTAGGACAAGCTGGCGGTGACCCAAATGCAGGAACGCAACGGAGCTATAGCTACGAGGGTGGTTCGACTGACGAGAATCGCAGAAGATCGTCGAGCAGGGGCGGCAACTCGGCGGCGAACCCGCCGAACTTCGCGTCGACGATGTTGGCCCAGCGGGCGTCGTCCGGCTCCCCGGGCGCCTCGGTCACCGCGGAGAGATGGGAGTGGCCGTCGATCGTCTCGACGACGACCTGCGCGAGCCGGACGTCGGGAAATGCCGACTCGAAAGCCGGGTCGACCTCGACCTCGATACGCTCCGTGAGCTCACACGCGTGCGCATCCTCGAATGCCGTCGCGAGGACGTGTTCGACGCCGAAGTCTGCATGGGCCAGAGCAATAGCGATCGGCCAGACAAGGCTGTATTGAGCCTCCTCGGTCGTCCTCGGCCGACCTCGAGCTAGCGCCGCCGCCGCGGCGAAGGTACGAACCTTGACGCGGGCGATCTGCTGGGAATCGAGCCCGTGTAGATCACGCAGGCGGAGCGCCGCCTCGATCGCGGGATGCGACCACCGACAGCATGGAAACTTCTTGACGTACAATTCGAACACGTGCCAGCGCTTGCCGAGGTCAGAGGACGCCTCGTCGGCCAAGTCAACGAAGTTGCTTGAGACGGACGTGAAACCCTCGGCCGCGAGCAGGACGGCCGACGCGCCCACGAGCGCACCCCAGCCGCACGCATCCTTCGTCATCGCGGGGTGTGCGACCGAGCGCATAGTCGGAGCGATCGGGGCGTGGTACTCGGCGAGACCAAGAGCATGGCGCGCTCGCACCGAGTCAATATGCATCAGGCGGGCACCGGCGGCGGCTGCTCCGACCGCACCCCACGCCCCGGAGGCGTGATACTCGCGGCTGCGCGCGTGCAGGTCGATTCCCGCGCGAACGGCGATCTCGTATCCGACGGTGATCGCCGCAAGCAAGTCATCGAATGTCGCCCCAACTGCCTCGGCGATCGCGAGGGCAGATGGGATAATGTTGGCGCCAGGGTGGCCCTTTACTAAACGATGACCGTCGTCGAAGTCGAGGGCGTTAGCGAGGACGCCATTCGCCCATGCAGCTCCGGTCGTAGCGACCCTTCGGCCGTCGAAGAGCACCGTGGCTGCGTCCCCGGCATGCTGCGTGGCGGCGTACTCGGCAGCGAGCCGAGAGGTTGGCGCGACTCGCCCGGCAAGCGTGACCGCGGTGAAGTCTCGGAGCAGAAAGCCGATGCGCCGGGAGACGTTGGCGGGCACGTCCGCCCAGGTCAGCTCGAGGATGAACTCCATCGTCACCGCGGACGCCACCACACTGCAGCGTAACTCACGACTGGTACCAAGCGTTTCTGTCGGGCTATTCGGTCACAGGGCATGGTCAAAAGGGATGAACGCGCCTGCTCCCCTTTCTCTGTCCGCAGCCCATGTAGCCCAGGTGGTCATACCCATCAGGCAGTAGCTTTAATCGACCAACTTGACCACCTGACCGCGAGTGTTCGTCGGCTATGGGGCGTTCGCTGCCACCGTACGCAGACCCGTGATCTCACGCCCCGGGTTGTGACCTGGGACGCGGCGCGTGTTCGCCGGCACGTTCGCCGCGCTCAGCGTTAGGCTTGCATTTACCGATCGGTTACGGGGAGGACGATGCTCCATTACGATCGCCTCCTCCGACGCGTGGGTGATCGCCTCGGGAGACACCGACCACGGCAGGAAAGGGGGCGAGTCGGATCACCCGTACAGCAGTCGTCACCGGCGCCAATCGCGGCATCGGCCTCGAAGTGTGCCGCCAGCTGGTCGGCGGCGGTTTCACTACGATCCTCACCGCGCGCGATCCTGAGCGGGGCCTCCTAGCTGCCAAGAACGCGGGGGTCGATTTCCAACAACTCGACGTTGCAAGCGAGCACAGCGTCCACGCGGCGATCTCTGAGATCGCTCGCCGACACACGAGGATCGACGTTCTCGTCAACAACGCCGCCGTCCATTACGACTCTTGGCAAAACGCAGCAGACGCCGACCTCGACATCGTGCAAGAGGCGCTCGAAACGAATCTCCTTGGAGCGTGGCGTACGTCCCTCGCCACGGTCCCTCTCATGCGCCAGAACGGGTGGGGTCGCATCGTCAATATCTCGAGTCAAGGCGGGTCGCTCGCCTCGATGGGCGGGGGCACCCCCGCCTATTCCGTCTCCAAAGCCGGCCTGAACGCGTTCACGCGGATCCTTGCAAGTGAGCTCGCGGGGACCGGCATCCTCGTGAATTCCGTTTGTCCCGGATGGGTGGCGACGGATATGGGAGGTCCCGGTGGACGCCCAGTTGAAGCAGGAGCGGCAAGTGTGATGTGGGCGATCCTGCTGGAGGACGACGGGCCGACGGGCGGCTTCTATCGCGATGGGAAGCCGCTGCCGTGGTGACTCATGAGAGCGACACGACGCGACTCGAGATGTTCAGCGATGGCGTCATGGCGATCGCGATCACTTTGCTCGCCCTGGAGATCCGCATCGACCGCCATGCGGGCGAGTCTCTCGGAAGCGCCATCCTTCATTCGTGGCCGTTGCTGCTGGCGTACGCAATCAGCTTCCTCCAGATCGGGATCATCTGGACGAACCATCACAACCGCCTCCGATACTTCGGACGGAGCGACCACACACTCCTCGTCTTGCACATCCTGTTCCTGATGGGGGTCGCCTTCATACCTGTGCCCACCAAGACCCTCGGCGAGCATGTCCTTGGCAGTGCCGAAGAGTTCAGATCGGCGACCGCCTTCTACGCGGCGACGCTCGCTTTCACGGCGATCTGGTTCACGGCTCTGTGGATGTATGGGTCGCGACATCTGCTTCGAGAAGAGATCGCACCTCACCTGAAGACCGTCATGAACCGCCGCTACTTGGCGGGAGCGTTGGTCTACGTAGCCGCCTTCGGTCTTGCGTTCCTTTCCCCGATCGCGAGTCTGGTCTTGATAACCGTGCTCGCCCTTCGCTTCTTGATCCCCGAGCCCACCTCGGTAACCCCATCTCAGGAGTGAAGAAGCCTGTCCTCCAACCGGAACGCTACTGACTCGAGTAATCCGAGCTGGCCACGGGGCCGAAGGCCTACCGGGTCGGCAGCACCTCCGATGCGATTGTTGCTCAAGCCGCGGTCGACGAAGGTCGGATGCTGCTCAAGCGAGCATCATCGCGGCGGCTTTGGTGTGGATGTTCGAGTAGGCATCATTGCCGAAACAGATTGCTGAAGCCGCAGCACGGTTGGGGAGCAAAAGCCATACTCGCAAAGGGGAAGGAAGGGTGAGGATGACAAGGGGGTACGAAAAGCGTACACTACGTACGACGCCGCGCCGAGAGCCTCAATTCTCCTGGAAGGGCCTGCCCACGTTGTTTCGAGATGCCCGGAAGCGGGCTGGATCACGACAGTCCAAGCCGCTGAAGCGCTCGACGTCAGGCGACCGGCGATATCGGAGTTGGAACATGGCAAGAGGAAGGTGAGTGCCGAAGAGCTCGGCAAACTTGCAGACCTCTACGGGGTCAGCGTCACATGGCTGTTGGGAAGGGCGAGCAACGCTGCCAGAGACTCGCAGCGCAGGTACTCGCCAATATGAGTGATGCACAACTTGACCGGTTAAGTGCTGCGATCAAAATCGTCCGGGAGCGTCGCAGCCCGCTGCTCAATATGCCGGGCGGTCGCTAGGAGCGCAGAGGGGTCTGAGTCGGTCGCACCGCCGACAGGTGTGCATGACCTCAACGCTGAAACACGGCCAAGCCCGATCAAGGCAACGCAGGAACGCAAACTAACTAAGCCCGGATCCACCGAATAACCCCCAAATTGAACCCACGATGACGCGCAGAGCG
>JACDCD010000027.1 GCA_013694625.1 Actinomycetota bacterium
ATATGACCCAAGACACCACCGAGGCCCTGGCCTCCCCGACGCCACCGGCGGCGCCGGAGCAAGAGCAAACCCTCCCCGACGGGCAGGGTGGGCTGATCACGCGGACGGCGCCTTCGACCTCCGGCGAGACCTTTGCCGGCGGCGTCATCGTCGAGAACGACGTCTACGCCACCGAGGAGGAGCTCGTCGCCGCCATCGAGGCGACGATCAAGCCCTTCGAGGAGGGCGACCTCGTGACCGGCATGATCGTTAAGCTGGACAAGGACGAAACGCTGGTCGACATCGGTTACAAGTCCGAAGGCGTCATCCCCGCCCGCGAGCTGTCCATCCGTAACGACGTCGATCCGTCGGAGGTCGTGTCGGTGGGGGAGACGGTCGAGACGCTCGTGCTGCAGAAAGAGGACAAGGACGGGCGCCTCATCCTGTCCAAGAAGCGGGCTCAATACGAGCGGGCATGGGGCCGGATAGAGGAGGTCAAGTCGGTGGACGGGACCGTCACCGGTCCCGTGATCGAGGTCGTCAAGGGCGGGCTGATCCTGGACGTGGGCTTGCGGGGATTCCTGCCGGCGTCCCTTGTCGAGATGCGCCGCGTCAGGGACCTCCAGCCCTACGTGGGTACCGAGCTCGAGTGTCGCATCATCGAGCTCGACAAGAACCGCAACAACGTTGTCCTGTCGCGCCGCAAGTTCCTCGAGGAGTCCCAGGCCGAGCAGCGCCAGGACTTCCTCACCTCGCTCGCCAAAGGCGAGGTCCGCACCGGCACCGTGTCTTCGATCGTGAACTTCGGCGCGTTCGTCGATCTCGGCGGAGTGGACGGGCTCGTCCACGTCTCAGAGCTCTCGTGGAAGCACGTCGACCATCCCAGCGAAGTGGTCGATGTCGGCGCGAGCGTGCAGGTCCAGGTGCTGGACGTAGATCTGGAGCGGGAACGGGTTTCCCTGAGCCTGAAGGCGACACAGGAAGACCCGTGGCTGCAGTTCGCGCGGGCGCATGAGGTCGGCGATGTCATCGAGGGCCGGGTCACCAAGCTCGTGCCTTTCGGCGCTTTCGTGGAAGTCGACGAGGCGATCGAGGGCCTGGTCCACATCTCCGAGCTCGCCGAACATCACGTCGAGAGGGCCGAGGACGAGGTCGGCGTCCAGGACCGCATCCCGATAAAGATCATCGACATCGACCTCGACCGCCGGCGTATCAGCCTCTCCCGCAAGCAGGCGTTGAGGGAAGAAGCTCCGCCTGTTGGGGAGCCGTACCCGGATATCCCGACGCCCGAGGACGAAGGTGACGACATGGAGCTCGAGGATTCCGGTGTGGAGGTCGAGGCCAGAGCCGCATCGGAGAGCGTCGGCATGCCGACCGAGGACGCCATCGAACGCCCCGAGACCGAAGCCGAGCTGGGGTCGGCCGCTGAAGCAATGCCTGAGCTCGCGGGTCCGGGCGCGCCGGAGACCCTCGGGGACGCCGAGCTGGCAGGGTTGGCCGCCCCACCGGAGGAGCGCGAGGAGGCCGAGCAAGCCGCAAGCCTGTCACCGGACCACTCGCCCGAGGGCCGCGAGCATCTGACGGCGGCCGAGCGCGACACCGACAACCTCGACACCCGCCTCCTGCGGGAGGAACCGGACGCAGGCGCGGTGCCGGGAGAGACCGTGGACGAGGTTGCCTCCGAGCTCGATCCGACTCCGGTGGCCGAGGGAGACGAGGCGGAGGTGGGCCCGGGCGCCGGCGAACAGCCGCTCGAGCCGACGGACTCCGGGGACGCCGAGTCGATTGAGACGATCATGAAGGACCTGAGGCGCGAGCGCGGCCAGACCTGATCTCCGGAACTCATCCCAATGCTGGTCGTCGGTCTAACGGGGGGCATCGGGTCGGGTAAGTCGACCCTCGCGGCTCTTCTCGAGCAGCGCGGCGCCCAGCTCGTCGATGCTGACGAGCTCGGGCGTCTGGCGCTCGAGCCCGGACAGCCTGCGTGGCACGCGGTGGTGAGCCAGTTCGGCCGGGAGATCCTCATCCCCGGGACGATGGGTATAGATCGCCGGCGCCTGGCGGAGATGGTTTTCGCCGACCCCCACAAGCTTGCCGTGCTCAACGAGATCGTTCACCCGGTCATCCTGTCCCGGATCGCCGACGTCCTGGAGTCGTTGGGGGGCACCGACTCCATCGTCGTAATCGACGCGGCGTTGCTCCATGCCATCGGGCTGGCCGATGCGGTGGGCCAGCTCATAGTGGTGGTCGCCGAGTCCGGCCTACGGATCGATCGGCTCATGCGCAACCGGAACATGTCACGAGGAGAAGTGCTGGCGCGCATCGATGCCCAAGCGAGCTCGTCCGAAGCCGCCGCCGAGGCGGACTTCGTCGTGTGCAACGACTGGAGCATCGAAAAGCTCGAGGCCGAGGCAGAGCGGCTCTGGGACCACCTCCGGGTGCTTCCACAGCCGTGATCGAGATGGTGTTCTTCGACGCCGGCGAGACCATTCTCCGTCCCTATCCCTCCTTTACCGAGCTGTTTGCCAACGTGTGCCGGGAGAATGGACGCGACGTGACCCCGGATGAGGTGTCGGCCGTCAGAGAGAAGCTGGCCCCGCACCTGATCGACCTTGCCCACGAAGCCGGGGCCGATCCGCCGGCCCTGGGTACGAGCGTTTCGGCAGCCGAATCACGGAACTTCTGGACCTATCTCTACCGCCGCTTTTTGACCGAGCTCGACATACCCGATGACACACTTGCAGACACGTTGTTCGCAACATTCTCCAGCAGCGCCTCCTACCGGCTGTTCGACGATGTTCTCGACACTCTCGACCGGCTGCTCGGCGCCGGGCTTCGGCTCGGGTTGATCTCGAACTTCGAGACCTGGCTTCAGGAGATGTTGGTCGAGCTCGAGGTCGGCCACATCTTCGAGGTGACGATCATCTCGGGGGTCGAAGGCATGGAGAAGCCAGACCCCGGCATCTATCGCCTGGCGCTCGAGCGGGGAGGTGTGACCGCCGGGAACACGGTACACGTGGGGGACTCGGAGGCGCTCGACGTCGTTCCGGCGAGGCAGGCGGGGATGCACACGGTATTGCTGGACCGGGTCGGGCGGTACCCCGATCCGACCGGTCCGAAGATTGCCTCGCTGCAGGAGTTGCCCGAGGTGGTGGCTGCCCTCTAGCGGCGCGCCGATGAGCCTCAAGGAGGGCCGAGTGGGTGGTGAGTGAATAATGCACACCTGTGACCCACTCGAGCCAGGTAGGCGCGCCGAGGGCCAGTGTCACACCCCCCGGCTAAACTCGATCCATGCCCCCGTTCAAGTTGGAAGCGGAGTTCGAGCCCGCCGGTGACCAGCCGGACGCAATTGCTCAATTAGTCGAGCGAATCCAGAGGGGGGACCCTTTTGTGACCCTGCTGGGGGCAACCGGGACCGGAAAGACGGCGACCATCGCCTGGGCGCTCGAGCAGATCCAACGGCCCACCCTGGTGCTCGTACCGAACAAGTCGCTTGCGGCGCAGCTCTGCAACGAGTTCAAGCAGTTCTTTCCGAACAACGCGGTCGAGTACTTCGTCTCCTACTACGACTATTACCAGCCCGAGGCATATGTCCCGTCGTCCGATACCTACATCGAGAAGGACTCGTCGATCAACGACGAGATCGAACGGTTACGCCACTCGGCTACCAGCGCGCTGCTTCAGCGGGATGACGTGCTGATTGTCGCGAGCGTGTCGGCCATCTTCGGGCTTGGCTCACCCGAGCAGTACCTCAATCAGGTTGTAAGCGTTGCGCGTGGCGGAACCGCCGATCGCGACTTTATTATCCAGAAGTTCGTCGAGATTCAATATGAACGCAACGACGTGAACTTCATCCGGGGCAAGTTCAGAGTGCGCGGTGACACCATCGAAGTCTTCCCCGCTTACGAGGAGAAGGCCATACGCATAGAGCTGTTCGGGGACGAGGTCGACCGCATCATCGAGCTCGACACCCTCACCGGTGAGATCATCCGTGAGCTCGACCACGTCACGATCTATCCGGCATCGCACTATGTCGTCTCGAAAGAGCGGTTGGAGCACGCCGTCAACGCCATCGAGACAGAGCTGGCAAGCCGCCTCCAGGAGCTCGAGCAGGGCAACAAGCTGCTCGAGGCGCAGCGTCTGCGCATGCGCACGCAGTACGACCTCGAGATGATGCGCGAGATCGGCTTTTGCTCCGGCATCGAAAACTACTCCCGCCACCTCGAGGGACGCGCCGCCGGCTCCCGGCCCAACACGCTGCTCGACTACTTTCCGGACGACTACCTCGTGGTCGTGGATGAGTCCCACGTCGGGATACCGCAGCTGAACGGAATGTACGAGGGCGACATGAGCCGCAAGCGAACGCTCGTCGAGCACGGCTTCCGGCTCCCGAGCGCACTCGACAACCGCCCTCTGCGCTTCGATGAGTTCATGGACAAGGTGAACCAGGTGGTGATGATGAGCGCCACCCCTGGGCCATTCGAGCTGCGCATGTCGGGGCAGCCGGTCGAGCAGCTGGTGCGGCCGACCGGTTTGATCGATCCGAAGGTCGAGATCCGCCCCACCCGGGGACAGATCGACCACCTCATGGAGGAGATCAAGCTGCGTACCGACGCAGGGGGGCGCATCCTGGTGACCACCTTGACCAAGAAGATGGCCGAGGATCTGACCGACTACCTGCTCGAGTCAGGGGTGCGGGTCCGCTACCTTCACTCCGATATCAACACGGTTGAACGCATTGAGATCCTGCGTGACCTGCGGCTCGGCGAGTTCGATGTCCTGGTGGGCATCAACCTGCTGCGGGAGGGTCTCGACCTTCCTGAGGTGTCCCTTGTCGCGATTCTGGACGCGGACAAGGAGGGCTACCTCCGGTCGCAGACTTCGCTCATCCAGACCATTGGGCGCGCCGCCCGCAACGTGGACGGCGAGGTCATCCTGTACGCCGACGAAGTCACCGAGTCCATGCGCAGGGCGATCTCGGAGACCGAACGACGCCGCAAGATACAGTTTGATTACAACGAGGAGCACGGAATCGATCCGGTTTCGATCCGCAAGGCCGTGAGCGATATCCTGATCTCTGGCTTCGGCAGAGGCAGGGACGCGACGGTCCCGGACAAGTCCAAGAGCCGCCGGCGTGAGCCGGTTGGGGGAAGCCCCGACGAGCTCAAGCGGCTCATCCTCCAGCTCGAGGAGGAGATGCACCAGGCGGCCGCCGACCTCCGCTTCGAATATGCGGCGCGCATCCGTGACGAGGTTCACGATCTCCGGCGGGAGCTGCGCGACGTCGGCTGATGCGGCGCCCCGCCGGGTGCGGGGCAGGTCCCACACAGGCGATGTCCCGGGGTCAGAGAAGCCTCTGCAGCTCCGTGAAACAACGGTCGATATCGGTGACGTCGTTGAAGAAATGGGGCGAGATCCTGAGGGCGTCGCCCCTCGCGTCGAGCACGACGTCGCGTTCCAACAGGGCATGGAGGATGCGCTGCGCGCCCGCGCGCCCCCCGGGCATCCTGAGGCGCACTAGCCCACCGCGCCGTTCTGGAGCGCGCGGCGACAGCACGTCGAGCCCCAGGGCGTCGGCGCGCCGGATCACCTCCGCGGTCAGCGATTGGCTGTGTGCTCGGATGGAGTCGACGCCCGCCTCGAGGATCAACTCCATTCCTCCGGAGGCCGTCCATGCCTGCGGCAGCGCGTAGGTCCCGCTCTCGAAGCGCCTGGCGTCGGAGCGAAAATGGAGCTCGGAGCGCCCGAAGCCGAACGGGTTCTGGGTTCCGAACCACCCCACCACCACCGGCTCCAGCGACTCGATCAACCCCTCGCGAACGTAGAGGAAGGCGATGCCCTGCCCGCCGCAGAGCCACTTGAGGGCGCCCGAGAGCAGGAAGTCGACCTCGAGCCGGTGCACGTCGAGGGGCACGATTCCGGTGCCGTGGAAATCGTCGAGAACGACCAGCGCACCGTGGCGGTGGGCGGCTTCGACGACGGGGGGGACGTCCATGATCCACGATGACTCGTAGAGGACGCGGTTGAGGTTGACGATTGCGGTCGAGCCGTCGATCCGGCCGGTGAGCTCGCCGGCCTCGACGCCGATGCCGTCTGAGGACGGCGCCACATCGAGCCGGGCTCCCCGCCGGTGCTGCGCCAACCAGACATGGTGATTGGTCGGAAAATCCATGGCCGACAACACAACCTTGGGACGGAGGTCGAAGTCGAGGCAGCTTGCCACCGACGACAAGCCCGACGACACCGACGGGACGATGGCGATCTCATGGGGGCCGGCGCCGATCAGCCGCGCGAAGGACGACCGGCATTCCTCCAGGCGGGGGAAGCCGTGCTCGAACCAGAGCTCTTCCGGACCGAGGCGTTCCCAGAGGTCGAGATGCTCTTCGGCGAGCCGACGGCTGGGCCGGGAGAGCGGGCCCAGGGAGGCCGAGATGAGGTACGTGCGCCGTCTTGCGACGGGAAACTCGTCCCGGAAAGCCGCCCACCTCTCCACCAGCCCACATTAGCGGCCCGGCTGCTCCCGTCCTTGCCCGCAGGGCCCTCGCGATTGCCGGGCGTGGGCCCGGAGTTACACGGGCGTCGTTTAGCATGAGGTCAGATGCCAGCAGCGACCTTCCCTGAGGCCTCCGGACAGCTCGTGATCCGGGGCGCCCGTGAGCACAACCTCAAAAACGTCCACCTCGAGCTCCCGCGCGACTCCTTGATCGTATTCACGGGGATTTCGGGTTCGGGGAAGTCGTCGCTTGCCTTCGATACGATCTACGCGGAAGGCCAACGGCGCTACGTCGAGTCGCTGTCGTCCTATGCCAGGCAGTTTCTAGGGCAGATGGACAAGCCCGACGTCGATTTCATCGAGGGCCTGTCCCCGGCCATCTCGATCGACCAGAAGTCGGCGTCCAGGAACCCGAGGTCGACAGTGGGGACGATCACCGAGATTTACGATTACCTGAGGTTGCTGTTCGCCAGGATTGGACGGCCCCATTGCCATAACTGCGGCCGCCCCATTGCGCGCCAGACGCCCGAGCAGATTGTGGATCAGGTCCTTGGGCTCCCCGAGGGCACCCGCTTCCAGGTGCTGGCGCCGATCGTGCGGGGCCGAAAAGGTGAGTTCACGAGCCTGTTCGAGGACCTGGCGCACCGCGGCTACGCCCGGGCCCGGGTGGACTCCGAAGTACGCGACCTGTCCGACAAGATCCGCCTCGACCGTTACTTTCAACACGACATCGACGTGATCGTCGATCGCCTCGTGATCCGCGATGGCATCCAGAGCAGGCTCACAGACTCCATCGAGACCGCCCTCAAGCTTGCCGACGGGACGGCCTCGATCGACCTCGTGGAAGACTCGGCCGAAGACATCCTGTTCTCGCAGCACTTTGCGTGCAGCTTCTGTGGCATTTCCTTCGACGAGCTCGCGCCGAGGAACTTCTCGTTCAACTCGCCCTACGGCGCCTGTGAGCGTTGCGACGGGCTGGGCACCCACCTCGAGGTGGACCTGGACCTTGTGATCCCAGACCCCGACCTGTCCATAGACGAAGGTGCGATCGCACCGTGGTCGGGGCGGACACTCGAGTACTTCGACCGTCTGATCAAGGCCGCTGCCGAGGCCTTTCGCTTCCGCACCAACGTCCCGTTCAAGAGGCTGTCAAAGAAAGCGCGCGAGATCATCTTGTACGGGTCGGACACCGAGATCCATGTACGATACCGGAATCGTTTCAACCGCATCCGTGCGTACTGGACGCCGTTCGAGGGCGTGATCCCGTGGCTCGAACGCAGACACTCCGAAACCGATTCCGACCATGCGCGCGAGCGTTACGAGCAGTACTTCCGCGAGGTGCCCTGCCCCGAATGCAAGGGCGCGCGTCTGCGGCCGGAGTCATTGGCCGTCACGATCGGGGACAAGAACATTTTCGAGATATGTGACTTATGCATCGGC
Source organism: Actinomycetota bacterium (assembly GCA_013694625.1). Lineage (GTDB taxonomy): Bacteria > Actinomycetota > CADDZG01 > CADDZG01 > WHSQ01 > JACDDL01. Next base: position 7,913 of record JACDCD010000027.1, read on the forward strand.
GACACCGATGCTTTCGTTCGCAAGCTCGAGCTCGACGATCGAGAAACCGCAATCGCAGAGCGGGTCCTCAAGGAGATCCACGCGCGCCTGGGCTTCCTTCTTGACGTCGGCCTTGACTATCTGACACTCGCGCGCGGTGCGGCGACACTCGCAGGAGGCGAAGCGCAGCGGATCCGTCTGGCGACCCAGATCGGATCGGGACTGGTGGGTGTGCTCTACATCCTCGACGAGCCATCGATTGGCCTTCACCAGAGGGACAATCGCAGGTTGATCGACACTCTCGTGCGGCTGCGTGACCTGGGCAACACGCTCATCGTGGTGGAGCACGACGAGGAGACGATCAGGGCTGCCGACTTTGTCGTCGACATAGGCCCGGGCGCAGGCGCGCACGGCGGCGAGATAGTCTACGCAGGTGCGCTCGAGGGTCTGGAAGAAGAGCGGTTCTCTTTGACCGGGCAGTACCTCACCGGACGAATGGCCATCGCCGTTCCGGAAACGCGACGACACCCCGGACGGGGCCGGCTCACAGTCCGGGGCGCCCGTCAGCACAACCTGAAGAACATCGATGTCGCGTTTCCACTCGGAACCTTCGTTGCGGTGACCGGTGTCTCCGGTTCTGGGAAATCCACCCTCATAAGCGATGTGCTCTATCGCTCGGTGCAGCAGGTGCTGTTCACCAACTCCCGGCTTGTGCCGGGCAAGCACAAGCGCATAGACGGCCTCGATCTGGTCGACAAGGTGATCGACATCGACCAGTCGCCGATAGGACGGACTCCCCGTTCGAACGCGGCGACCTATACGGGTGTGTTCGATCACATACGCAAGTTGTTCTCCCGCACGCCGGACGCCAAGCGGCGCGGCTATCAACCCGGGCGCTTCTCATTCAACGTCCGGGGAGGACGTTGCGAAGCATGCGCCGGCGAGGGCACGATCAAGATCGAGATGCATTTCCTGCCCGACGTCTACGTGCCGTGTGAGGTGTGCAAGGGCAAGCGCTACAACCGGGAGACACTCCAGGTCCGCTACAAGGGCAAGAACATCTCCGATGTGCTTGCCATGAGTGTTGCGGAGGCGGCCGGTTTCTTTGCGCCGATCCCGCCCATCGCCCGCCATATGGAGACGCTCCGGGACGTCGGCCTGGGTTACGTCAAGCTCGGGCAGCCGGCCCCTACCCTGTCGGGTGGCGAGGCACAGCGGGTCAAGCTTTCGACCGAGCTGGCCAAGCGCTCCACCGGAAAGACGCTCTACATACTCGACGAGCCAACCACGGGCCTTCATTTCGACGACGTGGCCAAGCTGCTTGGTGTCCTTCACCGGCTGGTCGACGGCGGCAATACCGTGGTCGTTATCGAGCACAATCTCGACGTCATCAAGACGGCCGATCACATCGTCGACCTGGGGCCCGAGGGCGGCTCGGGAGGCGGCCGGGTGGTAGCCGTGGGCACCCCCGAAGAGGTGGCCGCGGCCGCCGGTTCCTATACCGGGCAGTTCCTGGCGCCCCTGCTGGACAAGCCGTCCCGCCGGGTACCGGGGGGCCGCGGCGCACGCGCGCTGGCCGGTTCGTCCGCCTGACCTGGAGGCCGGCGCCTGCGCCGTTAGACTCGGGAAATCGGGGCGGTTAGCTCAGCGGGAGAGCGCTGTCTTCACACGGCAGAGGTCACTGGTTCGATCCCAGTACCGCCCACCAAAGAGAAACGGCCCCTGAGAGGCTGTCGCAGAAATAGCTCAGTGAGAGCCGAGACAGCGGAATGCCGAAGCGATCGGCGGGTGTCGTGACGAACATCGCATCGTTCGTGACTCCCGCACCAGTCTTCCCCTGACCGAGGTCCTCATCTTGAGCAGGTTGTGGACCGCGTGCTCGAAGCGCCACTCGCAGTCATGAACCGCGCCGGGTCTCATAGAGACTCGTTTTCTTGAGTCCCGGTCTCGTCGACCAGTTCCCTCTGACTGTAATAAAGTGCCTCAGCTTCGGCCGGTGGGATCATCCCGATCGGTTCAAGCAGACGCCGGTTGTTCCACCAGTCGACCCACTCGAGACTCCCGAACTCGACATCATCGAGCCCTTCCCACGGCTGTGGGGTGCGAAAAACCGATCACCCTGCTCATGCCGCACGCTCATACTCGTGGATCAGACCACCGAGACGGTCCCTGCGAGCAATGCGACTGAGAGGAGCGGGCTCATTGACAGTTGGACTGGGGGAATCCGGGATGGTGAGATCCAGGCCGCGATGAGGCCTCGCTCCGTTGTAATGGTTGACATAGGTGCGCAGGACTTCGTAGAGATGACGTCGGCCGATGATCAACGACCAGTCGAGACATTCCGTCCTGACGGTTTTGACCCAGCGCTCCGCCACTGCTAGCGGTCACCAGGAACTCCGGGATGGCGGCCACTAGAACTCCGGGCTCGTGGCCACGGAAATCCAGACTGGCGGCCAGCAGACCTCCCGATGAGAGCTTAGACCAGCGGCATCACCCCTTTG
>JACDCD010000030.1 GCA_013694625.1 Actinomycetota bacterium
CCAGAGGCGACACGGGCCCGTAGAGCGCCGCCAGCATCACTCCGGTAACCAGGGTGGGAATCGCGAGCGGCAGATCGGCGAGGGTGCTCAACAGTCCTCTGCCGGGAAACTTGTAGCGAACCAGAACGAAGGCAAGAAGCGTGCCGAAGAGCGCGTTGATGACCCCGTCACAGCCGCAGTTGCAAGCGTGAGCCTGACGGCCGAGACGGCGATCGGGTTTGTCAGCGCGGATGCGAACGCTCCGACTCCGCCCGAAAAGGACCGGGTGATCACCCCCACTACCGGCAGGGCGATCATCAGCCCCAGATAAAGGGCTGCGGTTCCTCTCAAACCCCATCGGCCGAGGCCCCCCCGTCTTCCGGCTAGGGATGGGACCCGAATCCGTCGTGCCGCCGCCGTGGCCAAGGAGGCCTTGACCCCTAACCCTGTGCTGCTTCGAAGGCCTGAGTGAACAAGCCCTCGTCGCTGAACAGGTTGGAGTCGAGCTCCTCCCAGCCGCCGAGCTCGTCGACGGTCCAGAGGTCCTGGACCTTCGGGAACATCTCGCCGTCGCCCTTGCGGGCTTCTTCGAGGTCGGTGGATCGAAGGAAGCCGACCGTGCTGTAGAGCTCTTTGGATTCCTTGGTGTGCAGGAAGTCGACAAATGCTTTCGCGACATTCTCGACACAGTGCTCCTGAGCGTTCTTGTCGACCACCGCAACGGGGTTCTCGATCAGGACGGTGGAGGGTGGGATGACCATCTCGTCCTCGAGACCCGCCTCCTGAGCGGTGAGCACCTCGTTCTCGTAGGTGACTGCGACATCGCCGTTGCCGGACTCGAAGTTCTTGATCGAGTCACGAGCGGTCTTGTCGAGCACCGTGACGTTGCTGAAGATGCCCTCGAGCAGACTTTGCGCTCCGGTTTCGTCGCCCTCCTCGTTTCCGGCGTACCCTCGCATCGCTGCACCGTACGCGGCGACGATGTTCCAGCGGGCGCCACCACTGGATGCCGGGTCGGGGGTGAGGACTTCGACCCCGGACTCGGCGAGGTCATCGAAGTCCGTGAGCTCCTCGGGATTTCCAGGCCGTACGTCGAACACGACAAGAGAGGTCGACACCATTCCGCCGTCGGTCGTGTCGGTCCAATCGTGGGTGATGAGGCCGGCGTCCTTGATCACGTCGACATCCGGGCCGAGTGAGAGCGCCACGATATCGGCGGCAAAGCCGTTGACGACGTTCTGCGATTGGGTCGTGCTGCCCCCATAGGACTCCTGGAAGATGACGCTCTGATCGTTGTGCTCGGCCTTCCACTTCTCCTGGAAGGCGGGGATGATCTTTCCGTAGACCTCGCGCGGAGTGCTGTAGGCGGCGAGCGTGAGCGTGGGCGTCTCGGCTTGGTCGCAGGCACCCGAAGCCGTCTCCTCGGCGCCGCCGGTACCGCCACACGCGGACGCGAGCAGAAGAGCCGCGCCGATGGCCGCCAACGTACGTACCCTGTTGGTCCTGTGCATGTTCTAGCCTCCGCTTTCCGTTTTCCCGGTTCGCCGGCTCTCAAGACACTGAGAGGACCAGCTACACTCCTGTAAGAGTGTTATAGGAGTGTAAACGCGGGCGGAACCGGAAAGTTGCCCTCTCCCGCCGCTTTTTCAGGTCTCGAGCATTGCGGGCTTCTTCCTATTTATGGAAGACGGCCTCCCGCGTGATCGAGTTGCGCGACACTGCCGTGATGGGTCGGATCGGAATCCGTAGATGAACGTGGTGGCTGTCTCCGGCTCGCCGAGGGCCATGGGGATCGCCCAGGGAGAGGCGCTCGCCGGGGCGATTGCGGCTGCGCTCCGCTATTACCGGGGGCTGCTCGAGGGGATGGGACACAATCCGGCCGCCGTGGCCGCGCGGTGCCGGCCTTACCTGGAGTTGGCCCGCCGGATTCTTCCCGATGGCGTTGCGGAGACGGAAGGGATGGCCGAGGGTGCTGGGATCGCCCTCGAGGAGGCAGCGCTGCTCAACTGCCTCGAGGAGGTGTGGCCCGAGGCGGCGGCCGTCCCTGAGGCGTGCACGACCATGACCTCGGGTCGCTATTTCATGCATGCAGAGCAGTGGTACGCAGCCCACTCCGAGATCGCACTCGTGGTGGCCGAGCCCGACGAGGGCCCCGGGTTCGTGTCACCCACCTGCGCGGGGTTCCTGCCCGCGGTGGGCTTGAGCGCCGCCGGGTTCGCCCAGGGGATCGACTCCCTCGTGGCGCCCGACGACACGCTCGGCGCGCCGAGGGTGTTCGTGTCGCGGGCGGCGCTCGGCGCGCCGAGCATCGAGTCGGCCGTCGCCGCCGCCCGTACGGCCGGAAGGGCCGGTGGTTATGCGCACATCCTCGCCTCCAGGGACCGCTCGGTGACGGTCGAGACGAGCGCAACGACGGCTTCGCTGCTGGAGAATCCCGAGGCCCACACCAACCACTACCTGAGCGCGTCCAACCCGTCCGGTCGGCGGGGATCCGAGGGCTCGAGGGCGCGCCTCGCCCGGGCCCTCGAGTTGCTCGCCGAGACCCCTCCGAAATCTCTCGAAGACTGCGCCCGATTGCTGTCCGATCACGACTCGGCCCCGCAGAGCATCTGCCTGCACGAGTCCGGCCCCGATGCGTCGGGCACGGTGTTCGGGATGGCCTGCGACCTGGTCATGGGAAGAATGCTCGTTTCCGATGGATCCCCGTGCACCGGAAGCTGGCAACCCTTCGAGGTCGCGCCGGCCGTCGTCGATGTGGTCTAGCCCCCTCGAGTATGGCCGGTTGACCTGGCCCGAGGTCCGGCGAGCCGTGGCCGAGGGGCTGGTGCCGATCGTGCCGATCGGCACGCTGGAGGACCATGGGCACCACCTTCCGATCGACACCGATGTGACCCTGGTCGAGGCCATCTGCAGGGGTGCGGTGGAGCGGCTGCCCGGCGAGGGAGTGCTGCTGCCGGCCATAGCCCACGGGTACTCACCCCACCACATGGACTTTCCCGGCACTGTGACCATCGGGTGGGACACGTTCTGCCGCTACTGCACCGATGTCGCCGTCTCCCTGGTCCGTCACGGCTTCAAGCGGGTCCTGTTGGTGAACGGGCACGGATCGAACCAGGCATTGGTCGAGATGGCGGCGCGCCTTGCGATGGTGCAGGAGCCTGAGTCGCTTGTCGCGGCCGCCTTCTATCTGTCGAATCCCAAATCAGCCGCCACCATTGCCGACATCCGCGAATCGGAACGCGGCGGCATGGCGCACGCATGCGAGCTTGAGACCTCGTTGTATCTGCACCTCGCTCCCGATGCGGTCGACATGTCATTGGCAACAGACGAGCACGGCTACCCGTCGACCGCCAACGTCTGGATGGATTGGGCGGACGGCCCCTTGAAGATCATGCCGTGGTGGTCGTCGTTCTCGGAGTCGGGGGTCCAGGGTGACGCCACCAGGGCGACCGCCGCCAAGGGCGAGGCCCTGTTCGAAGCGGCGGTGTCCGAGGTCGTGGCGTTCGTCGGCGAGCTCGGTGCCATGCCGCTGCCCCAGAGAAGGGATCACCATGACGATTAAGGGCCGGGCTCTGCCGCCGGGGGGGACGATCGGGGTTCCCGCCCCCGCATCGCCGTATCACAACCGGTCCGAGGTATTCCGTGGCGTGGAGTGGTGGGAGTCGCTGGGTTACCGCGTCGTGCTCGGTGACAATGTCTATTCCCGCGACGGTTGGGTTGCGGGTGACGCCGTCCGGCGCGCCGAGGACATTACCAGGATGTTCGCCGACCCCGAGGTCGACGTGGTGGAGTGCCTTCAAGGTGGCTACGGCTCGGCGCAGGCCATTCCACACATCGACTTCGAAGTGATCAGGGCCAACCCGAAGCCGTTCATCGGCTACTCCGACATCACGGCGCTGCACACGGCGATCCGCCATTACACCGGTCTCGTCACCTTCTACGGCCCCGGCTTTGCGGGGGTGGCCGATCCCGGGACGAAAGACTTCACCCGTGAGCGTCTTCTCCGGACGCTGACCTCGACCGACCCTCTCGGGGAGGTGCCGCGCAACCCCGATGATGCATACCTTCGTCCTCTGAGCCTGGGAGCTGCAAGCGGCGAGATCGTCGGTGGTTGCCTGTGGCTGCTCGGGCAAACCATCGGGACACCCTGGGAGATCGACCTCGACGGCAAGATCTTCTTCTTCGAGGACTACGACGCGTCCCCGTACTATGTCGACGGGCTGCTGGGTCAGATGACACAGGCCGGCATGCTTCGGAAGGCGGCCGGGGTGGTCGTGGGCGAGCTCGAAAAGTGTGACTGGCGGGAGGACAGACCGGACTTCCCCCAATCCCTGTC
>JACDCD010000034.1 GCA_013694625.1 Actinomycetota bacterium
CCACACCGGAGCCGGCCGCCGATCAGGTCGTGGTTGAGGTGGCCGGCGCCGGCGTCAACCGGGCCGATCTGCTGCAGGTAAAGGGTGGCTACGCGGCGCCACCCGGATGGCCGGAGGACGTGCCCGGCCTCGAGTTCTCCGGAACCGTGGTGGCCACGGGCCCCGGCTGCAGGTGGATCCGGGACGAGGACCCTGTCTTCGGCATCGCCGGCGGCGGGGCGCATGCCACACATCTTCTGGTTCAGGAGTCTCTCTGTGCGCCATTGCCGGACGGTCTCGACCCGGTGACCGCCGGCGGGATCCCCGAGGTCTTCGTCACCGCGTTCGACGCCCTCGTGACACAGGCGCACCTGGCGCCCGGCGAGCGTGTCCTGATACACGGCGCGGGCAGCGGGGTGGGAACCGCTGCAGTGCAGATCGTGCGCGCGATCGGCGCGACCTCCGTGGGGACAGCCCGGACCCCCGCCAAGCTCGACCGTGCGCGCGAGCTGGGTCTGGACGCCGGCGTCGTTGCCTCGGACGACATGGCCTACGCCATCGGCGAGGTGGATGTGGTGCTCGACCTCGTGGGCGGCGACTATCTGTCGGTCGACACCGCCGTCTGCCGGTCGCGCGGGCGCATACTCATCGTGGGCCTCCTCGCCGGCGCCGAAGCACGCCTCGACCTGGGGACGGTGCTCCGTAAGCGGCTGACCGTGATCGGCACGGTGCTCCGAAGCCGCCCCGAGCACGAAAAAGCCGCGGCCATGGCGGACTTCGCCCGGTCGGTGGTCCCTCTGCTGGCGGAGGGCAAGCTGCGGCCCGTCATCGAGCGCATCGTCCCACTCGACAGAGCGCAGGACGCCTACAGCTCCTTACGCTCGAATTCTACTTTCGGAAAGATTGTGTTGTCGGCCGAGGGTTAGCCCATGAAAGTTTCACTCGCTTGAGGAGGCCGGATGGATCTGGGGATTGCAGGGAAGGTGGCTTGGGTGCACGGAGCGTCGTCGGGGCTCGGCCGCGCCACGGCTTTGGCCTTGGCGCGCGAGGGCGCGGCGGTGGCGTGCTCGGCGCGCTCCGCAGAGAACCTCGAGGAGGCGGCGGCCGACATCGAAAGCGAAACCGGCGGGCATTGCGTAGCCGTCCCCTTGGACGTCTCGGATGCAGATTCGATCGCGCCGGCCCACGAGCAGGTGGTCAACTACCTCGGCCCGGTCGACATCCTCCTCTCGAACGCGGGCGGTCCACCCCCGGGCCCTTCGAGTCGCTCGGTGAAGAGCAGTTGCAGAGCGCCTTCGGCCTGACGACCGCATCGGCGTGGCGGTTGACCAAGGTCGTCCTGCCCGCGATGCGCGACAAGGGAAGCGGGTGCATTCTGTATCTCACCTCGTCATCGACCAAAGAGGTCATCCCCAATCTGTTGTTGTCCAACATGATGCGGGCCGCGGTCGTGGGCATGGCGAAGACGCTGTCGAAGGAGCTTGGACCTGAGGGGATCAGGGTGTTGTGCGTCGCCCCCGGGAGAATCGAGACGGCTCGCCTGCTGGCGCTGGACGAGGGCAATGCGGAACGCTCCGGCCGCCCCGTGGAAGAAGTCGCGGCCGAAGCAAAGGCCCGCATACCCCTTGGACGTTACGGCGACCCCCAAGAGTTCGGGGACGTCGTTGCTTTCCTTGCCTCGGAACGCGCCTCGTACATCTCAGGGACCTCGGTGACGATCGACGGAGGCATGCTGAACGGGATCCTGACCTAGGTTGTCCTGTGCCCGAGTCGAAATGACACCCGAGTGGTAATGACAACTTGGGAAGCTCCCGGAGTTCCAGGGAACATCGAGTAGCCCGGGCCAGGCGCGGGAGTCAGATCCGCCAAGCGCGTTCGCGGACGAGCTCTGTTCAAGGGGAGCGCGCGGTGCCGGATCTACTCAGAGTGTCCGGCGATCTCCCGGGTTGCATTGCCCCCTGTTCGGGGTTGTCGAAGCGCCACGATCCCGGTTTGCCCAGCAGGTGGTAGCCGCGATGGGTCTTCAGGTAGTGGTGCCACCGGCACAACCTTGCGAGGTTGTCGATGCGCGTGGGCCCTCCATCTGTTACCGGCGTTATGTGGTCGATCTCGAGATGGCGACCGACGTCGCAGCCCGGCACGACACAGGTCCGGTCACGCATCTCGATGGCCGTGCGCAAGCGAGATGGGATGGTGCGCCCGAGGTGACAAACGGTTCTTATGTCGGTACCGTCGGTGAGGAGCGCGGACAAGAAACGCATCACCGGCTAACGCACGAGCGGTCACAACCGGGATGGGACCTATTCCAGGGATCTCGCAGCTCTCGCCGTCCTCGATTGATCCCCTTAGGAGCGCCCGGTGGTCGACCACGACGTGGACC
>JACDCD010000037.1 GCA_013694625.1 Actinomycetota bacterium
GCCTGCCATTCCTCGGCTTTGCCGATGCGCGAATCCTCGGGTGGCGTCTGGCCCCTGCGGTACTTCCCTGTGAGGAATCCGGAGCCGAGTGGGCCCCATGGAATAATGCCGAGTCCCGCCTCGAGGGCCGCATCCCTTACTTCGTAATCGACGTTGCGTTCGACCATCGAGTACTGGGGCTGCAACGAGACGAATCTTTCGAAACCCCTGACGTCGGCAACATGCAGCGTCTGGGCGATCTGCCAACCGGAGAAGTTGGACAGGCCCAGATAACGGACCTTGCCCTGACGCACCAGATCGGTGAGTGCCCCCATGGTCTCTTCCAGGGGAGTTGCGCCGTCCCAGGCGTGGACCTGATAGAGATCGATGTAATCCGTCCCGAGCCGCCTGAGGCTGGCTTCGCATCCCTGCATGATGTGCTTGCGCGAGATACCGACGTCGTTCGGTCCATCTCCCATGGGAAAGCGGACCTTTGTCGCCAGGACGATGTCGTCCCGCTTGTCTTTGATCCTGCGGCCTGTGATCTCCTCCGAAACCCCGGCCGAATAGACGTCGGCCGTGTCGATGAAGTTCCCTCCTGCATCGAGGAACAGGTCGACGAGAGCATGGGAATCCGATTCGTCGATCTCCCGGCCGAAGGTCATCGTCCCCAAGCAGATCTCGGAAACCATCACCCCTGAACGTCCCAAACGCCGATACTCCATACCTTTGCCTCCCTATATCGCTGCCATGAACTGCCGAACGTTCCCTATCCAGATCCAACCCCGGCGCGCCTCCAGATAATCCTCGGCTTCGGCATCTGTACGGCGGGAGGGTCGCGCGCCTCCTTCTAAGATCAATCGGTGACCCGCATCCTGGCGATGGCCGACGAGGTGGACAAGGTCCTCTATTCGAAGGAGTGCCTGGCGCGCCTGAACCCCGATCTGGTGGTTGCCTGTGGAGACCTCCCAGGGGATTATCTCGAGTACATCGTCACGATGGCATCTGTCCCCCTGGTGTTCGTACCCGGCAACCACGACCCCGATCTGAGCCCTCGTCGCCCCGAGGAGGAACTGGCCGCATTCACACAGCCCTTCAGCTTCGATCGGGCCGGCCGTAACCCGCCAGGACCGGCGGGATGCATCAACGCCGACGGACGCATCGTCGAATCGGCCGGCGTGGTGATCGCAGGCCTCGGCGGAAGCCACGCCTACAACTTCGGGCCGAACCAGTACACCGAGGCTCAGATGCGCCGCCGCACCCTGCGCCTCCAGGTCCGGGACCGGCTCAGGCGAGCAGGGAACCGGAAACCCATCGATCTGTTGATCACGCATGCACCTCCACTGGGCCTGGGAGACGAGGGGGATCTGGCCCACAGGGGGTTTGCCTGCTTTCACCCGTTGGTCCGATCCCTGGCGCCGGAATTGCTGGCTCACGGGCACGTCCATCCCTACGGTCAAAAACCCCCGGCCCACCATCTGGCGAATACCGAAGTGGTCAATGTCGTCGGCCACCGGCTGCTAGAACTGAGCCGATGAGCTTTCACCCGCTACCGCAGCCGTCCACCTTCGAGAGGGCCCGGCGCAGGGAGGCCTACAGGCGCTTTGCCCGGGCGGTCAAAGGCCGGGGGGGCGGAGAGAACGAGCTTCTGCCCCTCGATGAGGTGAGGGAGCGCCTGCGCCTGTTCGAGCAAACCTACGTTGGCGTCCGTCCCATTCCGGTGGAGAAGGTCGTGGGCACCGCCGGGCGGTCCCAGGACTTCGATCGCAACTTTCTTCCCCGAAGGCGCGGGGTCAGCGAGCGCTGGAAGCGCGTCGAGCGGGTGTTCCCGGAGGGCGCCTTCCCACCCATCGTCGTCTACCAGCTCGGTGATTCGTACTTCGTCGTAGACGGGCATCACCGCGTGGCAATCGCCCGCCAGCGCGGCATGAGCTTCATCGACGCAGAGATCACCCGTCTCAACACCAGCTTCGAGCTTCCTCCGGACGCCGATATCGGCAGGATCATCCACGCCGAGCAGCAAAATCTGTTCATGGCGGAAAGCCACCTCGAACGGGCCCGCCCGGAGGCCATTATCGAGCTCGATCGCCCGGACGGCTATGCCGAGCTCCTCGAGCTCGTAAAGGCGCACGGTTACGACCTGGTGCAGGAACGGAGCGAGGTCATGTGTCCGGAGGAGGTCTCAGGCGATTGGTACGATCATGTCTATCTGCCCACGATCGACGCCATTCATCAGGAACAGCTGACAAAGGCCTTTCCCGGCGCTACCGACGGCGACATGTTCCTGTGGATCTACCACCGGCGGCGCTGCCTCTTTCCCGAGCAAGGCAGGATGCGGCTCGAAGACACCGTCCGGGACACGAGCGCCGAGAAGCTCGGGCACGGAAAGCGAGGGGCCGCCACCAGGGCGCTGGGGTTGTCGAGATAGGAGGCCTGTACGCCTCCCGACCTCCCTCGGAGGGGCGCCCTCGCCGGCCCGGCGCCTCCGGGCCGGCGAGGCTCAGGCGAACAGCGGGGAGGTCGTCTCGGGATCGATCTCGTAGCGCTTGATCGCCTCCGTCACCACCTCGGGTTTGATGTCCCCGGCCTCGGCCAGCAGCGCAAGTGTCGCCACGACGATGTGCTCTGCATCGATCTCGAAATGGCGCCTCAGGGCGGCCCGTGAATCCGAACGTCCGAAGCCATCGGTGCCGAGCGGCAAAAACCGGGCGGGCACCCACCGCGCCACCTGGTCGGAGACGGCTTTCATGGAATCACCGGCAGCTATAACCGGCCCGTCTTTGTTCTCGAAGCAACTTGTCAGGTAGGGGACACGCGGCGCTTCCTCGGGGTGCAGCCGGTTCCAACGCTCTGCCTCGAGGGCGTCGGTGCGAAGCTGTTGGTAGGAGGTCGCGCTCCAGACATCCGCGGCTACCTCATGACGCTCTCCCAGGAGCTCCTGAGCGCGCAACACCTCCTGCATGATGGTCCCCGATCCGAGGAGCTGCGTCTTGTGCGGGCGATCGGCCTCGGCCTCGCGAAAGAGGTACAACCCGCGGAGAATCCCGTCTTCGACGTTCTCGGGCATCGCGGGCTGGCCGTACGCCTCGTTGTAGAGCGTCAGGTAGTAGAAGATGTCCTCTCCACCCTCGATCATCCTGGTCAGCCCGTTTCTGACGATTGCCGCTGTTTCGAACGCAAAGGCCGGATCGTAGGACAGACATACCGGGTTAGTCGTTGCAAGCAACAGTGAGTGGCCATCCTGGTGTTGCAGGCCTTCTCCGTTGAGAGTGGTGCGTCCGTACGTCGCCCCCAGCAAGAATCCGCGTCCGCGTTGGTCTCCGAACGACCAGATTAGGTCTCCGATACGTTGGAAGCCGAACATCGAATAGAAGGTGAAGAACGGAATCATGGTTTCGCCGTGCGATGCGTAAGAGGTGCCTGCCGCGGTGAAGGTCCCCATCGAGCCGGCCTCGGTGATGCCTTCCTCCATGATCTGACCTTGCTGCGATTCCCTGTATGCCAGCAGATGCTCGGCGTCAACCGGCTCGTAGAGCTGGCCGTGCGCGGCATATATCTTGAACTCCGGGAACAACGACTCCATCCCGAAAGTGCGCGCCTCGTCGGGGATTATGGGAACGATGCGCTTGCCGACGTTCTTGTCGCGCATGAGCTTCCGCAACAACCGAACAAACGCCATGGTTGTGGCGACAGGCTGCTTCGATCCCTTGGCGAACTCTGCGTACAGATCTTCCTTCGGTAGCTCGAGCTTGGAGGCAACCACCCTGCGCTCGGGCAAAAAACCCCCCAACGCCTTGCGGCGCGCCAGCAGGTACTCGACCTCCTTTGAGTCCTTGCCCGGGTGGTAGTAGGGGGCCTCGCCCTCGTGGATCTCCTCGTCCTTGATGGGAAGCTCGAGTCTGTCGCGGAAGACCTTCAGCTCCTCCATCGAAAGCTTCTTTACCTGGTGGGTCACGTTGCGGCCTTCGAATGCCCCCCCCAGCGCCCAACCCTTGACCGTCTTGGCGAGGATGACGGTCGGTGCATCGCCAAGCCCCACCGCCGAGGCATAGGCCGCATGCAGCTTCCGATAGTCGTGGCCACCCCGTCGCAATCTCCGGAGCTCTTCATCGGTCAGATGGGCACTCAGCTCCTTGAGCCTCGGATCGGAGCCAAAGAAGTTGGCTCTGACATATTCGCCCGATTCAACCGCAAGCTTCTGGAACTCTCCGTCCAGGGTGGTGTTCATCTTGTTGACGAGCACGCTGTCTTTGTCGCGTGCCAACAAGTCGTCCCATTCACGGCCCCAGATGACCTTGATGACGTTCCAGCCGGCGCCCCTGAAGATGGACTCGAGCTCTTGAATGACTTTTCCATTTCCACGCACGGGGCCATCCAGCCGCTGCAAATTGCAGTTCACCACGAAGGTCAGATTATCGAGCCCCTCGCGCGCCGCTATCGAAAGCGCTGCCATGGACTCGGGCTCGTCCATCTCGCCATCGCCCACGAACGCCCAGACGTGTTGGTCGGAGGTGTCCTTGATACCCCGGTGCTGAAGGTACCGGTTGAAACGCGCCTGATAGATCGCATTGAGAGGGCTGAGCCCCATCGACACAGTCGGAAACTCCCAGAAGTCGGGCATGAGCCGGGGATGCGGATAGGAGGACAGGCCGTCGCCGAATGCCTCTCGGCGGAAGCTGTCGAGCCGCTCCTCGCTGATGCGGCCCTCCAGAAAGGCGCGCGCATAGATGCCAGGTGTGCCGTGACCCTGAATGAAGACCTGATCCCCCCCGCCGGGATGATCTTTGCCCCGGAAAAAGTGATTGAAGCCGACCTCGTAGAGCGAAGCCGCCGACGCGTAGGTCGAGATGTGGCCGCCGATCCCGTCGTGGTGTTTGTTGGCGCGCGACACCATCACCGCTGCATTCCAACGGGTTATCAAACGGATGCGCTTCTCGATGGCCTCGTCGCCGGGGAAGTAAGGTTCCTGCTCGGGCGAGATCGTGTTGATGTAGTTGGTGGACACCATCGAGGGCAAGCCCACCTGCCGGCAGCGAGCCTCGTGCATGAGACGCGACAACAGGTAGCGGGCGCGCCCGGGTGAGTGATCGATGACCTGTGCCAACGCCTCGGTCCACTCTGCGGTTTCCTCCGGATCTATGTCCGGCAATTGATCTTTGAAGACGTCGTACATGCGGCTCACTCCAACCTAGACGGATCGGCCGATACCAGACTAGGCCCAATCGGAGGAGTACCTGACCCCGTCCCAAGGACGGCCCCAGGGGACCCACCTCGTCGACAACATCTTTCCGCCGGGAGAGCGCGGGATCTGATCCTCGATAAGGGAGCGGACCATTCGATGCTCAGATAGCCTTGTGTATACCGGAGCGGCGGCGAAGCTAGCGCAAGTCCTCGGCCCTCCACTCGCCGTCACAGCCGAGAATCTCGGGATCTCCCGTGAGGAGCACCGCATCGTGGGCTTGCGCGGTCGCGATGGCGAATGCGTCTGCGAACGCCAAGGGATGCGCTGCCTTGATCGCGGCAGCTTCGAGCACCCGAGCCGGGGAGGCGAGGTCGAGGATGACCCTGGAGCGCACATCGTTGACGGTCGCGTAAGCCGCTGTGCGCCCAGCCGATCTGTGGACGATATAAAACACCTCGCCGAGGTTGATCCAGTTCATGACCGGGCGCTCTTGAAATGTCCCCTCCACTCGTGTTGCGGCGGGGTCAGCTCCTTCGAGCCAGCGCAGAACCGCCCAGGAATCCAGGCAGATCAGCGAGGCTCCGATCGCCGGTCGGCCTCGAGGGCGCCGACGAGATCAAGCCCCCGAAACGCGCCCCGCAGGGAACGGGATGATCGAGCGGGTGCAACATGGACACCTCGTCGATCGAGAGTGAAAACGACCTCGTCGCCGGGTTCCAGACCGAGCTGGTTCCGCATCGCCTTGGGGATCACGACCTGGCCCTTGGGTCCCACCTTGTGAGTCATACCCACAGTATAACCTATGTTCGCCCTGCCTCACACTTGTAGACGTTGCCGAGCCCCGCCATCACGGTCTGGTCGAGAAGGGCCTCGCCGAGGGGCCGGCCACCCTGCGCCTCAACGCGCCGGAGCGCCTCGTCCGGGTCCCAATCGGAGCCGAGCAGATCAGGGCCGAGATGGCCCACAGCCTCATGCTCGCCGGTCGTCGGGATGACCTCGGTGACGGCCAACCTGAAACCGACGGCCACCGACCGCCGGGTCTCGAGCACGGCACGAGCCTGGGAGGCAGGCGCCCGCCAGCGTTCTCCGGGCCGGTATAGCTGCCAGACGCCGTCCATCATGAAATGGGTGTGCAGCGTCATCCCATCTTCGATTCGAAAGAGCAGATGCTTGCCGCGCGCAGCGACCTCCAGGACGCGGCGGCCCGAAAGATCCACCGTCGCAAAACGGGGAACGCGGATATCGGTCCTGGTAAGGGTTTGGCCGGCGAGGGCGCCGTCCAGGCGCGTCGCAGCCAGGTGGACGGTGTCTCCTTCAGGCACGAACTCGCAGTCCCTTGGAGGTCGGCCGAAACCCCGCTTCGATCAACGCACGCGCAAAGGGCGTATCGAAGACAGCTTCTCCGTCGGCCTTCTCGACTGCCAGCCGCCCCAGGAGGCCATCCCGTGCCGCCAGCGCAAGCGAATCCGCCGCCGACCTGAGGACCTCGGGGTCGTCAGAATAGGATAGAAGCGTACGCCCGCCCCGTTCGACATAAACTGCCAGATTGCCGTCGACGAGAGCGACGACGGCCCCCGCCTTTCTCCCGGGCCGGTGACCTGTGGTCTCCTCATCGCGCCGTGGCCACCCCAAGGCCGCGCCGTAGGGATTGGCTGGATCGGTTGCTGCGAGAACCTGGGTGACGGGCCCTCCGCGAGGCTCGGCCACTGCCCGCATGCGGTCGACCGCGCCGGGCAGGGCGAACTGGGCGCCACCCAGCCCGTCGACGAAGTAACCGCGCCGGCACCGGCCCGCCTCCTCGAGCGCCTTCAGGACCGGGTACACGGCGGCCCAGCCTCCGGGGACACCCTCGGCCACCACCGAACCCCGGGTGAGAACCCCGTAACGCTCGAGCATCTGCTCGGCCAGAGCATGCAGGCGTCGCGTCGGCGACTCCTCGCGCACGGGGACGAGGCTCCATCGACCGGCGGCCTCAGGCGGCCCGCCACGGACCGGGAGCCCAGGGCGACGCCCCCGGCCGGGGTGCTGCCGCCTTGATCTTCCCCTCGGCGCGGTAAGTGCCCGAAGAGGCGCCAAGGTGTCGTTGGTGACGAGACCGGCCCATACCGACTCCCACAGCCCGAGCAACAGCGCACTGTCATCCTGAGATCCGACCGCGTCCGAGATCTGCCGGAAGAACAGCGCCCCTCCTCGATCGAGGGCCTCGTGGATCGCAGACGCCTCGTCCGACAACGCCTCCGGCGGCGCCTCCGGGATCAGGAGCGAAGCTGCCTCCGCAAGCGCGAGCCGCACCCAGCCGTCGTCGCTGCCGATCGCCCCGGCTCCGGCCCACACGACGTCGCCGGAGGCGCCCAACTCGTCCAGGGTCGCAGGAAGGTAGCCGGGCAATCGGCTCGCCAGCACCTGCCGCTCGAGAACCGACGCGGGGATCGGCGAGCCCTGGAGCTTTTCGACGATGTCGAGAACCGCGCCCCTTCCCCTCTCCCGCCGTCCGGACACACCCACTCCGTGCCACACCAGCGAAAAGGCCGCAAGCCTGGACGGGGCGGCCGGCTCGATGGCCCGGCGCCACGCGGCCAGAGACCGGCGGCGCAACCGTCTGAGAACCTCGGCGTCGATCCACTCCCTGGCCATGCCGCCGGGACGGAACTCACCCTCGACCACGCGCCCGGCCACCTCCAGCGCCCGCAGTGCGCCGGCCACAACCGCCTGCCCAAGTCCCAGTCGCACGGCCGGCTCGGCCGCCTCGAAGGGCCCGTGGGTGCGCGCGTAGCGTGCGACAAGATCGCCCAGGGGGTCACCCACCGGCTCCAGAAGGGCCTGGGGGATCCCGACCGGCAGAGCGCTCCCCAGTGCATCCCGAAAACGTCCGGCATCTTCGATTGCGGCCCATCGAGGGGCTCCGGCGATGCGAAGCTCGACGGCGCGCCGCGTACCCCGTAGCCGCTCGAGCCATTCCGGGACCGCCTCGGGATCGCCCACCCTCGCTGCGATCTCCGCCGCGCTGAGGTCGCCGATCATTCTGAGAAGATCGTGCAGCTCGTCCGGGTTGCGTGCTTTGCGCTCGTCTGTGAGCCTCTGGAGCTCCAGCTCGACCTCGCCGAGTGCGGCCGGGTCGAGTAGATCGCGCAGCTCTTCGTGGCCGAGAAGCTCGGACAAAAGCGAACGGTCTAGTGACAGAGCCTGAGCGCGCCGCTCGGCGAGGGGAGCATCGCCCTCATACATGAACGCGCTCACATAACCGAACTGCAGCGACGAAGCAAACGGCGAGGGGGTGGCGGTTTCGACCTCGACGACCCTTATGGAGCGCGACCTTATGTCGGTCATGAGCTCGGTCAGGCCGGGTAGATCGAAGACGTCCTGCAAACACTCCCGGTAGGTTTCGAGCATCACCGGGAAAGAGGCGTACTTGGACGCCACCTGGAGCAGATGGGCGCTCCTTTGCCGCTGCTGCCACAGCGGCGTGCGAGAGCCCGGACGTCTCCTGGGAAGCAACAGCGAACGTGCGGCGCACTCTCGGAAGCGGCTGGCGAACAACGGGCTGCGTCCCACCTCCTCCACGACGAGATCATGGATCTCCTCGGGGTCGAAGAGAGCGAACGAAGACGGTGGAGCCTCTTCGGCTTCGGGCAGGCGCACAACGATGCCGTCATCGGTATAGATGCACTGAACCTCGAGCCCGGTCGAGCTTGCAAGGCGGGCTTCGATTGCCTGAGCCCAGGGCGCGTGAACCCTCGCCCCGAACGGAGAGTGGATGCACACCCTCCAGTCCCCGAGCTCATCCCGGAAGCGCTCGAGCACCAAGGTGCGGTCGTCGGGCAGCACACCGGTTGCACTCTGTTGCTCGGCGAGGTACCCGATCAGGTTGGTGCCGGCAAGCTCGTCGAGCCCGGCGCGCCGGAGCCGGGCGCGTTGGACGTCTGGGTCCATCCTCGCCAGCTCTCCGACGAAGGCACCGAGGGCGCGCCCCAGCTCGAGCGGGCGACCCGGTGCGTCGCCGTGCCAGAAAGGCATCTTGCCGGGCTGTCCCGGAGCAGGAGTGACCACGACGCGATCCGGAGTGATGTCCTCGATCAGCCAACTCGACGACCCGAGCATGAAGACCTCGCCGACGCGGCTCTCATAGACCATCTCCTCGTCCAGCTCCCCCACCCTCGCCTGCTTGGCCCCTGCAAGGAAGACCCCGAACAATCCCCGGTCCGGGATGGTGCCGCCGGAGGTCACCGCCAGGCGCCCGGCGCCCGGGCGGGATCTGAGCACACCGCTGGTGCGGTCCCAGTTGAGCCGTGGTCTGAGCTCGGCGAACTCATCGGAGGGATAGCGCCCCGCGAGCATGTCGAGAACCGACTCGAACGCGCTCGGTGGCAGGTCGGCAAACGGGGCGGCGCGCCGAATCAGCTCTTCGAGCTTGGCAACATCCCAGTCGTCCACGGCCACCATGGCGACGATCTGCTGCGCCAGCACGTCGAGTGGATTGCGTGGATACCGCAACTCCTCGATGGCCCCCTCTTTGATGCGCTCAACCACCACCGCGCACTCGAGGAGGTCACCTCGGTATTTGGGGAAGAAGATCCCCCGGCTGACCGCGCCAACCTGGTGCCCGGCGCGGCCCACCCTCTGGAGCCCCGAGGCGACCGAATCGGGCGCCTCGACCTGGACCACGAGATCGACCGCGCTCATGTCGATTCCCAACTCTAGCGAGCTGGTGGCAACCACCGCCGGAAGCCGCCCCGCCTTGAGGTCGTCTTCGATCACCAGCCGCTGCTCGCGACTGACCGAACCGTGGTGGGCGCGCGCCACCTGTTTCTCGGCCAGCTCGTTGAGCCTGGCGCAGAGTCGCTCGGCCAGCCGCCTCGAGTTGGCGAACACGATCGTGGACTGGTGCTCCAGTATCAGTTCGAGCAACCGGCCTTCGAGATGGGGCCAGACACTCGAGCGCTCCACCGCACCGGAAGCCGATCCACTGGTGAGCTCTTCACCGTCGGGGCCCCCGGGCGCCGTCATGTCTTCGACCGGCACCACCACCGAAAGGTCGTAGACCTTGTCGGCCGTCTGAGCCTGCACGATCACCGGCGTTCTGCCTCCGCCCATGAAACGCGCCACCTCATCCACCGGACGTACGGTGGCCGACAGGGCTATCCGCTGGGCCGGACGAGGGAGGAGGGCATCGAGTCGCTCGAGGCTGAGGGCCAGGTGGCTGCCCCGTTTGGCCCCCGCCACCGAATGAATCTCGTCCAGGATGACCGTATCCACGGCGCGCAGGGATTCGCGCGCCCGGGAGGTGAGCAGGAGGAACATCGACTCCGGTGTGGTTATGAGGATGTCGGGTGGCGCCGACAGGAACTTCCGGCGCTCGTTCGCCGGGGTATCACCCGTTCGCACACCGACCGTTATGTCCGGCGCGGTAAGGCCGATGCGTGCTGCGGCCTGGGTGATGCCCGCCAGTGGCGAGCGAAGATTTCGCTCGATGTCGACGGCCAGCGCCTTGAGGGGCGAGACGTAGAGGATCCGCAGACGATCTTGCGGCCTGGCTGCAGTGAGAAAGGTGCGCGCCGCAAGGCGATCCAGCGACCACAGGAAGGCGGCCAGCGTCTTGCCCGACCCTGTGGGGGCAACAACCAGTGCGTCCTTGCCGGAAGAGATGGCCTCCCATGCCCCCGCCTGGGCAGGCGTGGGAGCGGCGAAGGCCGACCTGAACCACGCGCGGGTCGCAGGAGAAAAACGCTCCAGGGAACTCGAGTTGCCGGCCATGCATCCATCTTCCCGCCTTCGGGCCAAGGCGGTGGTCGCAGAAGGAGCTCAGTCCTCGTTCGTGGTGTTGTCGGAAACGTGCCTTTGGCCCGCGCTGCAGAATCTGAGGAAGTCGCACGAGTGGCAGATGACGCCCGGTCTCGGCTCGAACCTGCCGGACTGCACCTGCCCGAACATCGCCGTCAGATCATTGCCGGTGGTGGTGAGCTCGATTGCCGGGATGGGATCGGCGCGCCCGCTGCCCAGGTAGAAGTAGGTGAGGTTGAGCCTGGAGGGATCGACTTTCCAGACCTCCTGCGCGGCAAGCGAATAGATCGCAAGTTGAAGGCGGGCCACGGCATCGGCTTCATCGGGCTCGCGACCGGTCTTGTAGTCCACCAGCTCCCAGGTTCCATCCTCATGCACGTAGACGGCGTCGATGCGACCTCGCACCAGAAGTCCGTCGCTGATTGCCAAGACGAACGCCTGCTCCGTGAAGCGGGGGATCATCCCCGAGAACCGGCTCGCCTGCCAGGTGCTCTTGAGCTTCTGCTCGAGAGGAACCGCATGTCCCGGTGGCTCATGGGCACGCGCCGGATCGCCGATCTCTTCGGGTGCGAGGTCCACGGGCTCTTCCGGGTCCTCTAGCCGGCCCTGACCCACGGATCGAATTTCGATCCAGCGGTGTATGTCCTGACCCAGGCGCGCCGCCGCGCTGGGCCGACGCGGGAGTAGGCCTCACCACAGTCCAGTAGAACTGTTTGGGACAGCGCGACAACTGCACCATCGACGACACCGACATGCTCGGGAGGCGCTCGCCGAGAACGGGGGGCGCGCCCGGCATGCCCATTAGTTGGAGCTGATCGGCTCTCTCGGCGTGCTGATCGAGTTCCACCCGGTCGACCTCCAACCGGTCCAAGCTCCTGTTTGTCGACTTGGGATCCATTAGCCTTTCGAGAACCGTCTCCAGGCGTCGTTGTTCAGGTGGCGAGAGGCTGCTCTGCGCCGATGAACGCGTAGGTCAAAGTGATGCGACCCTCGGGGACGGTCACCAGGCCGTTGGCGCGCAAAGCCTCGGCGTAAAGCTCCAGTTGATCGGCTTCCTCGTTTTTCTCAAAACGTCTGCCGGTCTTGAAGTCCACAATTTCCAGCCCCCCGTTGTCCGTTTCGTAGACGGCGTCGATCCGGCCTCGAATGATCCTGCCGTTCTTCTTCAACGCGAACGGCAACTCGATCATCGGCTCGCCGCTGGGGAGCCTGGCAATCGTCCGGTCTCCGTACTCGGCCTCCCACCTCTTCAACATGTTCCCGATTTGGCCCGGGGTCGAGATCTCGCCCGGCTCGTCCAGTTCCGTCTCCTCGGCGAAAAAAGACACGCTTCGACTGCGCTCCTCGATCTTCTTGTGCACCTCTGTGCCGATGCGGCGAGCGAACGTGGGGCGATCCGGCAACGGTCGCGCCAGATCCCATGCCGAGAGCTCACCCTTCCGCAGGCGCACGTAGGACGTCGCCGACAGAACATCGGGAATCTTCGGTTGGATCGGCGCATCGGGTTTCATCGCTGCGGCGATCACCCCGAGATGATGCTCGTGCTCGGCGATCAGCCCTCTCGCTCCGGCGCTCTCGTCGCCCGGTAACCCAGCCAAGAGCGACTCGATCGTCAGCTCACCGGAAATGACCCCATCGGCGGCGCTCCCCCATCCGCGCGGGAACAAATCATCGTCCGGGCCCGAGCGCGCCTCGGGGGGCCACTGCCGGCGGTCCTCCATAGCCGCAAACATCGGGTTTGCCTCGGGCTGGTCATCACGCCGAGTCACTTCGACGAGACCCTTCGCCTCGAGGGCGGCGACCTCTTTCCAAAACGGTGAAGGTCCTTTCGCGCCGGCATCGCGCCCGTACCACCACGCTGCGGTAACTGCGAGCCGCTGTTTGGCTCTGGTGAGGGCAACGTAGAACAGCCGTCGCTCGTCTTCGATGACGCGCTCTTTCACTGCTTTCTCGAAGGCCGGCAGCTTGCCCGCGAACCTTGGCATGTTCTCGGAGTCCTCGCGTACCTCGTAAGGGAGCTCGGAGTAGCTTGTGAGCGGGTTCGATGCTTTTGTGTTGGGGAAGATCGAGTAGATCGGCTCGCCGGTGCGCCCACTGGTCCCCGATGCTACCGAGGGGACGAAGACACATTCGAATTCCAGGCCCTTG
This sequence comes from Actinomycetota bacterium, assembly GCA_013694625.1. GTDB lineage: Bacteria > Actinomycetota > CADDZG01 > CADDZG01 > WHSQ01 > JACDDL01. The sequence goes on from JACDCD010000037.1 coordinate 13,088, forward strand.
GCGGCATGAACCGTCATCAACTTGACGGAGTCCTGCTCGGCCGGTTGGGTGGCTTCGAGAGTCTCCTCCGCGACCTCTGCCGCGTCCAGATAAGCGATGAAGCTGCGCAGTGTCGCTTCGCCTTCCACAGGCGCGAATTGGGCGACGTGATCCAGAAAATTCGAGACGTTCTGGCGAGCCGCAGGAGCAGCGCGCGACGAGGATGATTCGAGAGCGCTCACGATGCCCGCTTCACGGATAACCGTCTGTACGAGCTCGAGCAGCGGCGCCCCCGACCTCCTACGGATCGAGCCGAGACGGGTCGAGAAAGAGCTCAGGCGCTGCTTCGCCTCAGCACTCAGGTCCTCGATCCCGTCGAGGTGGTTGAGCGCGTCCGCCAGCGAGTAGCCGACGTCGCCCGGCTCCATCTCGCGCGCCGTTCCCTCATCGCCGCCGGCGAGACGTACCCGGAAGTCCCAGTTCTGGGACGTTGCCCAGCGAGCCAGCAGCGAGAGGTCACGATAGTGAATCCGCCAGCGGGGACCGAGCACAATCCGACCGACCCACCGGTTGGCACCGGGCTTGCTTTCCAGCGCCCGCAGCCACGCAACCACCTCTGTGACCTCGGGGGTTTTCAACAGGCCACCAAGGCCGACAACCTCGACGGGGACCTCCCTGGCCTCGAGCTCTTGGAGCAGCATGTCCATCGCCGCCTTCCGCCGCACGAGGATCGCGATGTCCTTCCAACGAACGGGCTCACGCGTGGGTGCGGACGGGTGGTCATGCATGCGTTCGCAGTGCTCGGCGATCCATGCCGCTTCAGACTGCTCGTCCGCGAACAAGCCCACCCCCACTGCGCCGGTTCCGTTACCCGGTTGGGAACGCAACGGATCGCCGGGCCGTCGCGACTGATCGATCGAGGCGACGATCTCGTTGGCGACTTCAAGGATCCTGGAACCCGAGCGAAAGTTTTCGGAAAGAGAAACGGGGCCGTAAGCCGTTCCGTCCCCACGGGGGAAGTGATCCGGGAAGCCGATCAGGTTGTACATCGTCGCCCCCCGCCAGGCGAAGATAGCCTGGCGGGCGTCGCCGACGGCGGTCACCGCGCCGCCCCTTTTTATCAAGGCCTGCAACATGCGGCGCTGGGCGACATTCGTGTCCTGGTACTCGTCCAGCAGCACGAATGGGAAACGCTCGCGGTAGGTGTCCCGCACGTCGTCGTCGCCTTCCAGCACCTCGACGGCCTTGGTGATCTGATCGCCGAAGTCGATACGCGCGGTTCGGTTCTTTCCCTCGATGTAAGCAGCAACGGCGCGGCATAGCTCTTTGCGCTTGAGCGCTGTCTGGACGATCTTGTCATCGACGTCTTGCATTGACAGAATGTGATCGGCGGCGGCTTCGATGTCTGTGACCCCCACCATGTGGTCCGCGATTGAGCTCGCGAGATTCAGCGTTTGGCCGACGACGTACGACGAGCGCACCTCGAGGACGTCGAAGGGAGGCACATCGTCCAGACAGGAGAGGACGAGCTGCCACTGCTGAGCCTCGGAGAGAAGCCCCGACTCTGGTTCGACGCCGACGAGCAGGCCATGATCGCGAACGATGCTCGCGGCGAACGCGTTGTAGGTTTGAACGGTCACGTCCTCGCCGGAATCGTCGTGAAGCGCGGCGAGGGCGAGATGGATGCGCTCCTGTAGCTCGCCGGCCGCCTTGTTGGTGAAGGTGAGCCCAAGGATCTGGCTCGGCGAGTACGGCCGGGTTTCCAGCGCCCACGCGATGCGGGCAGCCATCACGGCGGTTTTGCCTGAGCCGGCCCCGGCGATGAGGTAGAGCGGCTCGAGGTCGTGGCTGATGGCGCTCCACTGCTCATCGGTGGGCTCGTAACCCTTGAGCGCAGCCCGGATAGCGTCGGACTTACGAGGATCGGTCACGCCGGCAGTTCCTTGCCCTCGGCCCACAAGGGGCACAGCGGCTTGAACTTGCACCACCGGCAGTCTGCCTCCGGATTCGGACGGAAGTCCTCGGCCAGTACCGCCTCCATGAGACCCGGAAGACGCTCGAGCGCCCTCTCGGCTTCGTCGGGGTTCTGGCAACGTTTCTGCACGTCACCCTTAGACAACGGTGCGTTGGGGTAGACGAGCTGCATCGACGCCGGGTCGCCCAGAGACGACAGCTCGGGATCGGAGCGGGCCGCCAAGTAGTAGACCGCGAGCTGGAGCGACTCACGAGCCTCGTCCCAGGACACCACCGACTTGGACGTCTTGTAATCCGAGATGACGAGATTCTTGCCGATCTTGTCGACGCGGTCGATTCGCCCAGTGATCCGGTGGCCTTCCAGCTCGACCTTGAATCCCTTCTCGGCAACAGCGGACTTGCCCGGCTTGAGGAAGCGGACGTAGCGATCGATCATCACCTCGCCCTCGCGCCGGAACTGGCGTGCAACGGCCTTGTTCGGGAAGACGTTCTCGTCGAAGAGCTCCTCATAGCGAATAAGGGCTGCCTGTTGGTTCGTGATCACATTCATCTCGCACTCCTCGAACACCTTATGCACCCACGACCCGAACGCCATGTTATGGCTCGACTCGGGGTCGAGGCCGAGGACGATGCTCAACAGGTACTGGAGGCCGCAGTTGTCGTACGTTGAGATGCGCGAGTACGAGGTCCGGAGCTTGTCGGGTGCCAGATCGTCGGCATCGGCCTGCTGGGCCCGAATGGGAACGCTCCCCTCGGTCCATTCCCACCGCCACCACCATTCGCTCGGCTGAGCTGCGCGGCATGACGGATCGAGTTTGCCGATGGCGTCGATCGCGGCGAGCGCGGCCACCCGTTCGGGCCGCGGGCTGCGAGGGTCCGCCAGCACCCTCCGGTAGCCGGCCGCGGCCTCCCCGAAGGTAAGAGGCGGCCGATCCCCCTGCTCTTCGACGTCGGGCATCTGGCCGATCAGCTCTTCGATGAAGCGGCTCGGCTCGCCCCGACGAGACGGCCCGGGAGATGTGGTGACGATGCACCGCGTGGTTGCCCTCGTCGTCGCGACGTAGAAGACGCGCCGATCCTCCATCTCGTTCTTGCGGGCGCGGGCCACGGGGTTTGTCTCGTCGAGAAAGTAGGGATCGAACAGGCCGCTTGCCCGCCGGCCCTTCGGGATCGCGCCCTGCACCACCCCGGCCACCGCGACGACGGACCACTCCTTGCCCTTCGCCCCGTGGAAGCTGACGACGTTGACGCCGCCTCCGGACCGTTCAGGCGGAAGCCATGGGTCGGACCCGAAGTCGGCGCGTCCGATCGTTTGGAGGTAGTCGTCGAAGGTGCCGCCTCCTCCGCGACGCTCGACGAAACGCCCGAGCGAGCGGCTGAACGCGACCAGCGCGTCCAGATCGCGGTTGGCGGGATCGTCGAGGCCGCGGCGAGCCCGTTCCAAAAGATCACGACACAGACCTGACCTCCCCCACACCACCCAGAAAGCCTCGTCCGCGGGCGCGTCCCTTTTGGTCCGCAAGAGATCGCGTAGCTCGATGAGCTCAGCGATCTTCCCCCCCGCATCGGGGTCGCCGTCGAGCTCAGCACTGCTCTCGATCAACCTCGACAAGGTCCTGCCGGAAAGACGCGCCACACGCTCGAGCTCGCGCACGGTCGCGTCCTCGAGGTCTATCAGCGGAGATCGCAAGAGTTGGACAAGCTGTTCGCTGTCGTGTTCGGATGCAAAGGCGTACTGCGCTAGATCGGTGAAAGCGCGGACAATCGGCTCACGCGCCAGCGGCCGGTCGGGAGCGCTTATGGAGAACGGGACTTCGAGCGCGTCGAGGGCTCGTTCGAGCGCCGGGAGCATCGCCCGCGGGGACGTGAGCAGGATCGCCATGTCCTCATAGGGCACACCCTCTGAGAGATGGGCCGTGCGCATGGTGCGAGCGATGGATTCGACCTCGACCGCCAGGCTGCCGTACCGATGGACTTCGAGAGAGCATTTGCCGGCGAAGTTGCGGGGACGACGATCGCCATGGCCGTTGCGCCCGATCAGCGCGGCCGCCTGCCGGCCGAGCCCGGCCCCCAGCCGGTAAGAGGTCGCAAGGGTTACCGTCTCGTGGTGGCCGAACTCCCTGCCGAAGTCGTTGGTCCATTCGGGCTCGCCACCCCGGAAGGTCTCGATCGCCGAGTCGGCGTCCCCCGCAAGGACGAGCGATCGTCCGGTGCCGCCACCGCCGCTGGGACTGAGGAAGTATAGGAACCGCCGTTGCAGGAGCGCCAACTCCTGGCCGTCGTCTACGAGGACGTGGACGAAGCGCCGGTGCAGCGATTCGCGGACGTGATCGAAGTTGGCGATGAGCTCGGTCGCTTCACGCAGCAGCGTGGGGTAGTCGATGCGCGAGCGGGCCTTTAGCCGGTCGCGATGGGCCTTGAAGAAGCGGATGAGCTCGGTCCATTTTGGCCGGCTGGCTGCAAGGGCTTCCAGCTCGGCCTCGTCCAGCGCACGCTGTTCGGCGCGGATGCAGAAGTCCACGACTTCATCCACAAAGCCGCGATTGCGAAGAAGCGTCCGGTGGTGCGGCCAGTTGGCCTGCATCTCCCCAGCGAGGGCATCGCGGACATCCCCCCACTGCTCGGGGCTCGTCAGGAGCACGGGCGGCTCGTTATAGCCGAGATCCTCGTAGTGACGAGAGACGAGGTGGTTGGCGAAGCCGTGCCAAGTGTAGACCGGCACCTCGACCAGGGCCTCGAGGCCCTCATGGAACAACAACCGCCGGGTCAGCCTCTCTTGCAGAGCGATCTTCTGGGCCCGGTTCGGAACCAGGAAAAGGATCCGGTCGGGAGAGCAATCCCGCGAACATGCGAGGTGCACGAAGCGTTCAGCGAGGGTGGTGGTCTTGCCGGTGCCCGGGCCTCCGTGGACCAGGAGGAGCGGACCGGCATCGTGGTCGACGACGCGGCGCTGATCCGTGTCTAGATCCAGGCCCCGGCCGGGTTCGGTTTGCTCTTGTTGTTCCTGCGTCATTCTCATCCGGTCACGCTACACGGGTGCTGTGACAAGAAGCGGGGCCGCCTGAGAGCCTCGTGGTCGAAAAGGGCTGCTTAGGCCCAGACAAGCAAGGACGGCGGGCGCTGCCGACGCGTTTTGCTAAGTTCGGCCCAGAAGGCGAACCACGCGCCCGAGGTTGACATCCCAACCGACCCCGAAGGCGCGCGGGGTGAAGATCTGGGCTTTGTCGGGGGCCCACCAGGCACTCCGCAGGCGCTCGAGGGTCGGGACGCGAAAATCGTAGGGCACGAACCCGAACACCTGCCCGTGCCAGCTGCGCTCGGCGGCGGGCTTGCGAACCTCCTGTCCGAGCGCGGCCACCGTCGTCACCGCAACTGCGTAACCAAGCAATCGCCTGCCTCGTCTCATCACCCCTCCTGTCTGCGATCGACCCGAGGCCGGCGACCTAGGTGCCGGCCTCGAACCTTGCTCTGTAGGCTTGTTGCAACTCGGCTCGATCCTGAAACGTAAAGGCTATGTAGATGTCACTCAGGGCGTCGGTGTACTCCTCCTGGGGAAGGTCGAACTTGTACGTCACACATCCGCCCTGAAAAACGTAGAAGCGGCTGGCTGTGTAACGCGCCTCGAGGCGGTAAGGCTCCTCCCACAGACGGGTGCCGGACTCATCAGAGGGAAGACTCTCTGCCTTGGAGACATCGCATCGAGGCTCGAAGGTTACCAGAAGAGCACCAACGCCACCCCTGTCCAGGCTGAAGGAGAAGCGTGACCCGGAACTCTTGACGTCCATGGAGTCGATTGTCCAACCTGCGGGCATCGCTTCTATGCAGGGAACGTACTTCGCCTCGGGGACCGACTGCGTCATCAGGAAGGTAGTGGCGATGCCCTGTCCATCGCAGGTCGGAACTGCGTCGCGGATGCTGGCGCACCCAGCCAATCCGAGCACAACCGCAATAAAGACAAGCCACTGTCTGCGTTTCACAACAGTCCGGCCGTCTGAAGGTTGCTCGAGATAATCAGGATCGCCACCAGGCCGCTGAGGACGACTCCGGTGGTGAGGCCGATCCGTCTCACGCTCCAACGCTGGACCTTGATCGGAGGATGCGGCGGCGCCAGCTCTCTGAAGCAGGCGACAAGATCCTCCCCCGCGCTGCGCATCATCTTGTGGAGTGAAGGACGCGTCACCTCGGATGTCGCGGCGAACGCCTCGGCGACATCATGAGGTGTGAACAGGCGCAGCGCCCGCTCGTAAACCAGCTCAGGGGTGCTGCGGATTGCCAGAACCAGCATCATGTTGGCGAGATCTGCAGCCTGGCGCCAGGGGCTGGGGCGCACCTGGCCAAATGCCACATCGATCAGGGCCACCTTCTTGTCGCCCCGCACCAGCACGTTGGCCGGCTTGATGTCGCGATGCGCAAGACCGGCGTCCCACATCAGGCGGACCACTCGAAGCGCGTCATCGATCACCGCCTCGTCAATCACAGCTTCGCCGCTTTCTCGAGCCCCGTCGATGAACTGGGTGACGAGGAGGTACTCGCGCTCGGGCACGATCTCGACAATGCCGTAGGGATCTGCGACCGGCACCCCTGCATCGCGCGTGACCGCAGGTCTTGGCCTGGAGCCTGGCCGCCGGGGTGGGCGCGGCCCGCCTCTATGTCGGCGCCCACCTGCCCCTTGACATCTCCGGGGGGGCCGGGCTGGGCTATGCGGTGGCGGCCGCGGTCCATCTCCTGTTCGGGAGCCCCGCCTCCCCGCCCGGGGGACCGGCTACGGTCCGCGCTGAAGAAGGCCGGCTTCCGGGCCGATGGTCACGTAGGAGAGCCGAAAAAGCACATCCAAATCCGACCCGTGCGGCTCCCTTTGGCACATACTCCACACCCCGGCTTGGGGCGGGGAGCATCTAGAGCCTGGAGGCTGCATGGAGGAAGCCGGATTGCCCGAGTGGGAGAGATCCATGATCGAGGACACCATTCTCGAGGCAGAGAGCCGGGCGCGCCTGGCCGAGGACAGAGCCAGGAGCCGGGCGCTCCAGCTTGCACGCGAGCAGGGCTACCATCGGCTGGCGCTGGCCATCGAGCGTCCCGAGGTCGCGGGGGTCAGCCCCGCACAGCTCAAGCTGTGGAGCACCGACCCCACTCTCTTCGATCAGGCAGGCTGACGCCCCAATCTCCCTGCGGGGAGATAATGTCTCCCATGCCTCCGCTGCGGCGACCGGTCCTGACGATCCTCCTTGTGACCGCCGTCATAGGGGTGGGCGCACCACCCCCCGCGTGGGCCTTTAGCCCCTGTTCGCCGGGTGACCGGCCGTTCACCTCAACCGTCGCCGGCCATTCCACCGCGGACGACGGGCGCTGGAGCCGGAAAGTGGACGATCTGCTTCGGGGCCGGCGGATGGGCGTGGCGCTCCTCGAAGCGGGCGCGCCCCTGTATGCATCCAGAGCCAGGGTCCACCGCATTCCCGCCTCCAACGAGAAGCTGCTGTTGTCCATGGCCCTGCTGGATCGCCTGGGCCCGAAGGCAAGGCTGACAACCTCCGCCTGGTCTCGCCCTCCCAGCAACGGCCTGATCAGGGGCGACCTGTGGATCTCCGGAGAAGGCGATCCGTCGATAACGGGGGGCGGTCCCTACGGGGACGTACTGAAGTTCCGCCCGACACGACTCGGGCGGCTGGCTCGGCGGGTTCAAAAGGCCGGCGTCAGAGAGATCTCCGGGCGAGTCATGGGTCAGACCGGGCCGTTTGACCGCGCTTGGTACGCCCCCGGGTGGCGCCCCGATTTCCCCCAACTGGAGGTTGCGCTCCCTACCGCTCTTACCTTTGAGGGAAACGTCGCCCACGGCCGGTACACGTCGCACCCTGAGCGCCTCGCCGCCCGGAAGCTGACCCGACAGCTCGGGCGCCTGGGTGTCGATGTTAGCGAGCGGCCGGGCGCCGGGAAACGCCCTGGGGACCTCGCCCCTCTGGCCCGGTTGAGCTCCGTTCCTCTCGTGATCCTGATGCGGTGGATGAACCGGCAATCCTCGAACTTCTTCGCGGAGGTCCTGGGCAAGCGCCTGGGGCTCGAGGCGGCCGGCGCGCCGGGGACGATTGCCAAGGGCGCCCGCGCCATCGAGCAGATGGCCGCCGACCGCGGCGTAGGCGTGGTTGCGCACGATTCCTCAGGGCTTTCCTATCGGAACCGGATCTCGCCATGGGGGCTGGCGCGATTGCTGGCTTGGGCGGAGGGGCGGAGGTGGGGGCCCAGGCTCAGATACCTCTTGCCCGCTCCGGGGGAAGGGACGCTGAAGGGACGGTTGAAGGGAGTGCGGGTGAGGGCCAAGACCGGCACGCTGAACGACGTCTCCGCCCTCTCGGGATGGGTGTGGCTCAGGCGCTCGCGTACATGGGGCGAGTTCTCGATCCTGTCCCGCGGAATGTCCAAGGGCAAAGCGGTCGCGCTGGAAGATCGCATCGTCGGGATCCTGTCCCGTTCCGCGGCCTGACCCTCCACGAGGAGGAAGGAGCGACCGCTCGGCCCGCCCCCTGCTGATTCCAAGGTTCGGCACCCACCTGCGTGCCGGCTCTCTTGGGGCTAGAGGACCTCCCGGTCCCTCTCGCTCACCACCGTGCGCTCACGGCGGTTGTAGGGCGAAAAGCTGCTCCAGAACAGAAGCGAAAGCATCAAACCCAAGGCTCCCACGACCATCAGGATGATCCCCACCGTGTCGATGTCGATGCCCGAGGTGTCGAACTCGACCGCAAAGGCCAAGATCGCTCCAAGGGCCAGCAAGAAGATGCTCACTCCGATACCCATGACCACATCACCTCCAGAGAACGGGACCCTCGACGGGCTCCAGCACACGCCGGACGACCCTCGACTTACCTCCCTACTATCGGCGCGACAAATCGGAACTCAACCCCCTCGAAAGCGAGCCCCGCTACACGCCCGGGGCAAAGTACGACGCCGAGGTCAGACCCTTGTCGTCGAGCACCAACGAGGTGATCGATCCGGTGGAGCACTCGAGAAAGCCCAGCCATGGAGGGATCCTTCTCCGGGCCAGCGCCAAGCGGGCCACCAGCACCGGGGTCTGGTGAGAGACGATGACGATTTCGTGTCCCTCGCACGACGCCATCGCTTGACCGATGACCTCCAGCACGCGCTCCCTGACCTCCGTGAACGATTCGCCCCAGGAGGGTCTCAAGGGGTTCCGAAACCCCCACAGATGCTTCGGCGAGCGCAGAAGGGCGCCGAGGGTTCGCCCCAGCCCCTCCAGCGTGTTGGCGCTTTCGGTCAAACGTTCATCGGTGGTCACGTCCAGACCATGGGGAGTAGCGATGATCGCCGCAGTCTCCTGTGCCCGTTCCAAGGGGCTTGCCCACACCCCTCCGACATCCGCCCGCGCTAGTCTCTGGGCCGCGGCTTGTGCCTGGAGAAGACCACGCTCCGAGAGGTGGTAGCCGGGCAGCCGGCCGTAGATCACCCCCTTGGGGTTCTCGACCTGTCCGTGGCGGACGAGATGCACGGTCGCCTTCACGCAGGTTGTCCTTGTGGTAGTGGCTGCATCGGTCCACATTGTCGACCATCGCAGCCTTGAGCGTTTCGACGAGGCCGCCGGCGCATCGCGTACCCTCCCTTGTTACATGACCGAAATCCTGCTGTTCGGAGCCTCCGGCCACACCGGACGGTTGACCGCACGGGCACTGGCGGAGCAGGGCGCAAGCTTCGGGGTCGCAGGAAGGGATCCGGCTGCTCTGGCCGAGGTGGCCGACGCGACGGGTGCGCAGAGTGTCCGGCGCGCCGATGCAACCGACCCCGACTCCATCGTTCGTGCAGTGCGTGGGGTGAGGGTACTCGTCTCATGCGCCGGGCCCTTCGTGGACATGGGACGAGCCGCTGCCGAGGCGGCACTACGCGCCGGCGTCCACTACCTGGATTCCAGCGGCGAGCCGGCATGGGTGGCCCGCCTTCTGGGTTATGACAGCGCCGCGCACACCAGGGAGATCGCCATGGCGCCGGCGATGGGATGGGACGAGGTCCCTGGGGATGTCGCCTCGACCCTGGCCCTGTCTCCTCCGGCCGACGGAAGGGGCCCTGGGGGGCCCGGGGATCTCACGCTCACCTATGCCCTCCCGTCGCAGGCCTCGACCGGGACCCTTCGCTCGGCGGTACGGATCATGGGTGCGCCCGGCGTGTGGAGGCGCGCCGGACGGCCCGTCCAGATACACGCCGGGGAGTGGCATCGGTGGGCGCCGATGCCGCCTCCCCTCGGAGTGAGGTCGAGCTTGGCATGGCCGCTCGCGGAAGCCCACCTGGCGCCTCTGCACCTCCCGTTGGCATCGCTTAGAACATTCGTCACCGCAGGGACGATGGCGAGAACCGGGATGCGGGTCTGGGGGCCGGCGCAACCATTGCTCGCCGGGCCCCGGCGAGCGGATGCCGTCGCTGCCATCCTGCGCCGCTCGGTGACCACGCCAACGGGTCCCCGCGGTGGAAGGTGGACCATCCTGGCGGAGGGTGGCTCCCCGCAGGGCCACAGGAATGTCGTCATGATGGGCATGGACCCCTACGGCCTGACTGCGGGCATGCTGGCGACAGGAGCTCGTGTCATGGCCCGGCCCGGCTACGGCGTGACCGGCGTGGTCGCACCCGTCCAGGCGGTGGGACTCGGGACACTCCAGGCCGAGCTCGCCCGCATGGGGGTTACGACAGACATCCTGGAACGGCCCGAACATGAGGCGGCGATCGGAGCAAACGGAGAAGGGAGGACCTGAGGAGATGGGCGCACGGCTTCAATACGCGAAGGTGATCGACCGGGAGCTCTTCTATTCGCGGGGAGGTCGTATCCATCCCGGCCTCGTCAACGAGGTTGCTCTCAAAGACGGTCAGGCCGTTGTCGGCGCCTTCCTCGTACTCCGTGCCTGGACGCACGACCACGGTTCGTTCACCGAGCAGTGGAAGATCGAGGGGCCCGGGGGGGCGCTCATCTACAGCAGCGTCCCACGCGAGATACATCTCGCGACGACAACCCATGTCGAGAAGCTCGAAGACGAGATCGCGGACCTCGAGATAGAAGATCCAGACCCGGATTACCAAGCAGTCTTTCTCCTTGACGACGAGGAGGTCGCACGGACGAGATTCTCGATCAGAGCCTCCTGACCCAACCCCGCATACGCTCCCACACAGTCGCCGAGGAGCCCTCAGCACCTCCGACGGTGTTCTATGGCCCACCTATACCCACGCCCGATAACCTCACAGAGCGTTTAGAACAGGCCGTATGACCGACGCCGATTACGGCCGCCCGGAGACTCCCCGTTGCGTATGAGGACACGCGTGATCCTGGGGGCGGCTCTTTCGCTGGTGGTCGCGCTGGTTGCCATCGGACTCAGACTGGCCGTGCCCGCCGACGCTCCCCCGTCGGTGGACTTCGCCCAACCCAATGGGAAGATCAGGCCCCCCTTCGACCCGGCCCCCAGACCGTCCGCCGGCCCACAGAAGGCGACGACCCAATGCAGTGGCGTCATCGTGACACCGGATCAGGATCTCGGTGCGGTGATCTCCGCTCAGGTTCGGGGGGCCACGATCTGCCTGCAAGCGGCCGTCTACCGCATAACCGAACCGCTCACCCCCGGCGAGGGGCAGACTCTCATCGGGCAGGCCGGGACGGTGATCGACGGTTCCAAAGTGGTCACCGACTGGGAATTCGACGGGGAAAACTGGGTAGCGAACGGTCAAAGCCAGGGGCCTACGGTCATCGAGTGGAGCGGGCCCGAACTGACCTTGCCCCAGGCGCTCTTCGGTGAGGACCTCTTCCTCGACGGAGAGCCGCTCACGAAAATTGGAGTCTTGGAGGGCGGCACGATCCATGGACGCGCTCCGGACGCCCTGGGTCCGGGCGAGTACTTCTTCGATTACGACTCCGACACAATCCTTCTGGGCTCGGATCCCGAGGGTCACTTGATCGAGACCTCGGTGGCTCCCGGAGGGATCGGGGGAACCGCCAGGCACGTGACCATTCGAGGACTTGTCGTCGAACAAACCGCAGGCTACGGGATAGATGGGAATCAGTACTGGTCGGTCAAGGACAACGAGAGCCGCCTCAACCACACCACAGGGATAGGCGTTTCGGGCTTCAGCCGGATAACACGCAACCTCGTGCATCAAAACGGCAAGTACGGTCTAACCGCAAGCGGCAGGGACGTTGTTGTGAAATACAACCGCGTTGAATCCAACAACCTCGCCCGATTTTCGACGGTCAACGGAGGCTTTTGGGACGCCGGCGGCTCAAAGTTCGTCTTTACCGAAGACATGACTCTTCGAGGGAACTATTTCGTCGACAATTTCGGCGACGGCATCTGGCTCGACCTCAACAACTCGAACGCCGATGTCTACGGCAACCATTCGAGTGGAAACCAGAGGTTTGGAGTGTTTGTCGAAATTAGCTACCGCGTATCACTCCATGACAACTACATTGGAGCAAATGGCGACTACGGAATCTTTGTCAACTCCTCATCACAAGTCGAAGTGGTCAACAATCTCGTAACCGGCGGCGTCGTGCTGGCGCAACAGAGCAGAGGCGAAGGGACACTAGGGCCCCACGTGGTGGAGGACAGCCTCGTGCGTGGCAATGTCGTTGATCTGTCAACCGGGCGTCAAGGCGTGTTGAGCGGCACGGACGTCGGCGACGGCGTCTTCACCGAGCAGAATAATAGCTTCGAGGGCAATATCTATCATCTGCCCTCACGTGATGCCGAGAACTTCTTGTGGTCCAACCAGTCCTTTACGGTTCAGGAATGGGTTGGAGCCGGTCTGGACACGAACGGAGAGTTCTATGCTCGATGAAAGGTGTGGCTCGTGGCCGGAATAGCCAAGACCGTCTCAGAGAACGAGTCTCTGCGCAGGTTCTTCATTCCCGCCTACCGTTTGCTCGCCAGGACGGTCGTCTTCTACCCCGGCCCTCGGGTGCTTGCCACCAGCGTTCCAAAAGCGGGCACGCACCTCGTCGCATCACTGCTGAAGAACTTCCCGCGCATGATGTTCTCCGGCAGGCACTCGTCACTTGCAGAATGGGCCTTGCCGGGAACCCGCTCCGACGTCGCAGGAAACGTTCCTGAACTGGATTGGGATCGCCTCGAACGCGCGCTGAAAGCAGTTAATCGCGGGCACTTCATGACTGCCCACTTTCCGGCCGTTCCCGAACTGAGGGAGATGTTGCAGCGTCTTGATTACAAGACGGTCTTTATGATCCGCGACCCACGCGACGTGGCCATCTCGAACGCCTTCTACATCACCCGGTTGAAGCGCCACTTCCTCAACGAACGCTTCAACCAGGAGATGACCACGCTGGACGAGCGAATCATGGCTTGCATCACAGGGCTTCCGGTTACCGAGGCCAGTTCAGGACTGATTTCAATCGGACAACGCATCACCAACTATGTCGGGTGGAAGGACGACCCCGGTACGCACCTATGCCGCTTCGAAGACCTCGTAGGCGCAAACGGAGGGGGAAGCGACGAGGCGCAACGACGCGAGATCGAGTCGATTGCAACCCACATCAACAGGCCTCTGTCCCCCGGTGATATCCAGCGCATCGCCAGAAAGACATGGTCACAGGACAGCTCGACCTTCCGGAAGGGCGTGATAGGCGACTGGAAAAACCACTTCAACGACGCTCACAAAGAAGCCTTCAAGAGGGTCGCCGGACAGGAGCTTGCCGACCTCGGTTTCGAGCGGAATCTCGACTGGTGACAATCCTACGACACGGGAGCGAACTCACGCCCTAGGGCCGACGGGCTCCGTTCGCGTGCCAGGCTGGTTTGTTCTTCGGGCGTGAGCGGCGGGTCTTCAAGACGCAGCGAGAGGGCCAGGAAGACGAGGCAGGGATAGCCGAAGACTTCGAAGGTGTATCCCGTGGCACTCCGGACCACCAGCACCGACAGGAGCACAATCGGTACCACGTCGCCGTGGGCCGCCACCTTGAGGGAACGCCACAGCATGAGCAACAGGCCAAGCGCAAGCAAGCTCGTCCCGACCACACCGGTGCCGACAATCGCTTCGATCCACGTCCCATGAATCGTTGCAGTTGAGGTCCGGCCGATCTCGGCCAAGACCTCGTAGCGCGTTGCGGTCAACAATCCCTTGCCTATGATCGGAGACTCCTCCCAGACGGGAAGGGCCGCCGACCACCAACCGGCGCGCCCGTTCAGGCCGGTGACGATTTCCTCGGTCTGCCCCCGTAGCACGAAGGCCTGCACCTTGCTCGAATCATTCATGGCAAGTGAAAACCCACCCAGCATGGCAAGCGCCACCAACACAGCCGCCCACCGTCTCCTGCCGAACCAAAGAACGGCCATCAGCCCCACGGCAAAGGCCGCATATCCTGTGCGGTACTGCGCCATGATCAGGGTGGCGAACGAGAACGCCGTGATGAACTTCAAGGTGAGGGGCCTCGGTCCACCGCCGTCCCCGCGGGGGTACAGCAGATTGGCAAGCGACCAAACCGTTATCAGCGCGGCCAGTACTCCGAGGTAGTCCGAGGCGAGGGTGGGGAAGACTCCGTTCAATCGAATGGGAAGAGGCGTGTAGCCACCCAGGCGAGGCGCCACCCGTTCGAGCGCAGCGCTGGGCAAGACAGCCGCTCCTGCCCACGCCGTGGCCATCAGGGAAACGGCAAACCAGTAGAGCGTAGCGAGGATGCGGGGAACCGCCTGCCTTCCGGCAACCCGGCACGCCCCGGCCATCACGACCACTGCCGCCGTGAGATCGAAGACCCTGAATCCGGTGAGCAGGAAATTGCGGGAGTAGAACGCTCCGATCAGGACCACGAAGATGTATGCCATGTAGAGACGGAAGGGACGGGAGGTCAGAGGGGCCCGGGCCTCGACCCCCGGGCGCGTGGAAGCGAGCGAGGAGACAAGCCCAAGAAACAACGCAGCCCCGAGACAGATCAAACGAAAAGCGCCCGCAGAGTCGACGGGGTTGTCCACCAGCGCCTGGGCGTCGCGCACCCGGAAGACCAGCTTGCTGAGCAGCAAGAGGAGCATGGGTATCTCGACTGAGAGGTAGCCGTATCGGGGAAGCCGTCCGATCCAGTCCGTCGGGAGCAGCGCTGCTGCAATCACAGCGCCGACGACGGCTAGGGCGAGGGCCTGTCCAACCCCTCCCAGAGCGACTCCGACTCCGATGAGAACCGCCAGCACAGGCGCGGCCGCGGCAACCCAGGCCGCTGCGGTCCCGCCGGTCGACCTATTCGGAAGAGTCTGAGTGCTCACGCGTTCTCCCGCGAGAGTTCCCGGCGGAGATCCTCTGCGGTGCTGGACGGTGCCGCGATGCATAGTCGCCGTCACCACCTGCCGGGTGACTGCGCGCCTCGTGCAGATCGGAGCGGTTCAAGACTGCACCCAGGATGCGGGCGTCGACCTGGTCGAGTTGCTCTCTCGTCCGCTGGATGGCGCTGCGGGATGTCCGGGTGGAGTCCGCAACCACAAGCACGGCGTCGGTGACCGGCGCCAACGTCATGGCATCCGCCGAGGGAAGGGTCGGCGCCACGTCGACTATGACGAAGTCGGCCGCCTCCCGGAGCTCGGCCAGCAATTTTGCCATTGCGTCGGAACCGAGGAGCTCGGTGGGGTTGTCGGGAGTCGGTCCGCTCGGCAGCACCCGGAGGTTGGCAATCCCGGGCTGGACAAGGGCAGTCGCAAGCTCGATCTGCCCCGAGAGCACGCTCGTGAGCCCTGTGTGGTTATCGATCCCGAAATATTCCATGAGGCGGGGCCTTCTCAGGTCGGCCGAGACCAGGATGACCCTCTTGCCCGCCTGTGCGAGCGCCACCCCCAGATTGGCCGTGGTACCCGATCGGCTCTCCTGAAGGTTGGGGCTGGTCACGAGCAGAACCTTCAGGTGGCGTTGAGACGCTGCGAAGAGCACGGCGGCTCGAAGCGTCCGGTATGCCTCCGCCGCCGGAGAATGGGGCTTCTCGGCGGTAACCAGGGAAACGCGGTTCTTTTCCCGGCGGGAGCCCACGAGAGGGACGACCGCAAGCGTTTTCATTCCGGCGTGATACTCGAGCTCGTCACGGTCCCGAAGGCGGTCGTCCAAACGATCCCTAAGAAGCGCCACCCCGGCGCCGAGGGCAAGTCCGAGGAGCAATCCGACAAGGAGGTTGCGCACCGGCTGAGGACTCGAGGGCGACGTCGGCGTGGGCGCCTGCTGAACGATCTCGCCAACCGTGCTGGTCGTGAGCGGCTCCGACGAGGCGAACGGCCCGAGCTGCCCCCGTAGGAACAGGATCGTGCCGCTGATCGTGGTTCTCTGTGCGTCGAGTTGGGCTATCTCCGAGGCATCGCTGGCCCTTGCCAACTGATCAGCTAGCTTCCCCAGCTGCCTCTGACTGCTCTCGAGCTGATCCTGCAGAGGCGCCACCGAGTCGGTGATTTGCTGCAGCCGGTATTGGAGGTAACCATCGGCAAACGCCTGGGCCAGCGTGGCTGCTTCGGCCGGCTCGGTCGAGGAATAACCCACGTCGAGGACCGAGGTGGTTCCCTGTGAGGTGACGTCGAGGCCATCCAGAAGGTCTTCGGGGTTGCCCGAGAAGCTGACCGCCTTGTTCGCCGCGACCAGGTTGGCCACCTCGGGGGAGGTGGCGAGGATGGACTCGGTCTCCATGTTGACGGCTTCCGCCGGCGAGGTCGCCGCTATGGGATCGGGACGCACGAGGATCAGGGCGTGGGACTCGTAGGTGCGTGGTTGTCTCAGGGTCAGCAGAAGAGCAGCCGCGACGGCGAGGATGGTGACCCCGATGATCGACCATTTACGGTCCCACAAGAATTTGAACTGCCTCTGGAGGTGGAAGGTGCCATTGCTACCTCCCATGGCCTCGCCTGTCGCCACTATCGTCACTCCCTTGGTTTCCATCGTTGCTCGGACCGGCCTCCGCACCTACAGCTGAGATAAACGCCGCAGATGGGAGAAAGTTGCCGACTGGGCGCGCCCCCACCCGGATGAGGCGGGATGCACGCTTGGCCAACCTTACACCGGGCCCGCTCTTACTGGAAATAAAAGGGTATCGCCCATTGGGATTCCGGGATGCAGAGCTCGCCTGGCCCCGACGATCGGTGCCGAAATCCGGCCTGTGGCACAGTGATCCTGTGACGATCCTGTGCTACCACACCGTTGAACGCGACTGGCGGTCGACCCTGGCGGTGACACCCGAGGCCTTCTCCGAGCACTGCGCATGGCTGGCGCGCCGGCGCGTCGTGCCTCTCGAGGAGGCCATCGAGCGGATCGACCGGCTGGGCCGCTTGCCGCGCGGTGTGACCGCGCTGACCTTCGACGACGGTTTCGCAGGCCTCTATGAGCACGCCTGGCCCGTGCTCTCCCATTTCGGCCTTCCGGCCACGGTTTTCCTGGTTGCCCAAACCCTGAGCCCGGAAGGCCGCGCCGTGGATTGGGCGCCGACCTCGCCCCCCGGCGCAGGGACTCTGCATCTCGACCAGGTGCTCGAGATGCAGGCCGCAGGCATCGCGTTCGGATCCCACAGCTACGCCCATCTCGATCTCATCAACTTGGACGCCGACGAGTGCGAACGAGACCTCCGGGAGAGTCGCAGGCTTCTCGAGGACCTCCTGAAAAGAAGCGTGCCCTATCTCGCCTATCCCCGCGGCCTCCACAACGAAACCGTCCATCATGCGGCGGAGGCGGCCGGATTCTCCCATGCATTCAGCCTGCCCGAGGGTCCGGAGGAAGTAACCAGCTACGCGATACCCCGTGCCGTCATCATTCCGGGGAACGGCGTCACCACCTTGCGTTTCAAGACCTCACGGCTGTATCTACCCTTCCGCCGCACCCCACTGTGGCCGGCGTTGCGAGCTGTGGCCCGCAAGGTCGGGCTGGGCCTCCACCTTGACCAGAGCCACACGGGACGGACGCTTCCCCGCACCAGTAGACCTCGCAACCGAATGCGTCGGTGATTGTGCAGCGGCGCACGAGGTCATGACATAACCCGCTTGTATGCCGCCTCCAGGAGCGTTAGTGACGATTCCGGGCTGTTGCGTTTCAACCAGAGTTTGTAACCTCCGTCGCCGAGCCGGATGCACTCCTCGTCGTTCCCCAGGCGCCCTATCGAGTCCGCCCAGTCGGCGGTGTCGGCCGGGTTCGCCAGGAGCCCCGTGACCCCGGCCTCCACGGCTTCGGTAAGGGCGCCTATCCGGCTGGCGATCACCGGCACCCCCGCCCCGTAAGCCTCGGCGATGGTCCTCGGTGCGCCCTCGTAGCAGACCGACGGCACCAGGACGGCTCGGGCGCCGCTCAGCAGGGTCGTCGCCCGTTCGGGCGGGACCGCGCCGAGGAACTCGACCCCCGGCCCCGCTTTCGCTTTGAGAAGGCTCATCTCTGGACCGTCTCCGGCGATCACGAGCCGCCCGAGATCCGGGCGCCAGGTGTCGACGACCACCTCCGCGCCCTTTTCAGACGACAACCGACCGAGGAACAGGAAATATTCGCCGGGTCCCTCGCGCCTGGGCGACGGCCAGGTGAAATTGGGCTTGACCTCCAGACGCTCCCGGGGCCAGCCCGCCTCGACGTGCTTGTCCGACACGAAGCGGCTGACGCACAAGAACAACGCCACGAGCCCGAAACTTTTCAACCCCCTATGGAGCGAAAGGGAGACCGCGTAGGCTCCACTTCCCGGCAACGAGTCGCGAAAACAACGGTGGACGATCCCACGCCACGGGAGGTGTCCGAGACAGTCCTCGCATACCTTTCCGTCTCTCAGGAAGGTGGCCGGCAGACAGAGAAGGCGGTAGTTGTGGAGCGTCATCACCGTGGGCACCCCGGCGGACGACGTGGCGCGCAGGACGGCGGGCGACAATGCAGGAAACAGGTTGTGGAAGTGAACAACGTCGGGTTTGTGCTCACGCATGGCGCGCCGAAGCTGTGCGACGCTCTCGGTCGCCCACACCGCTTGCTGAGCCGTCCTTGCCAGTCCAAAGCTCGAGGAAGTCGCCGCTTCAGGATCCCAGAGCAGGACGTCGTGGCCCCCGCTCCTCAACAGCTCGACCTCGTCGTCGACGACCCGGTTCTCACCGGAGACAGGACCGGACTGATAGCGAGAGTGGCCGACCAGAACACGCATTAGTAACCGAGGAGGTCGAGTGATGTTCGGGTACGCTCCAGGAGGAGAGCAGCCTGCGCAGGGCTGATTTGATCCTGCCATCCCTGTGTAGCTCCTTCGTTCACAAACCTGATGTCACGAGAGCGCGCCCTCGTAAACGTGTCCTTGGGGGCAACGTCCTCTTTTGCCCGCATCCTTTCGACGGCGTTGTTGCGCACGACAGCTTCGATCGTCGACGCGTCTAGAGAAACGCCAAGGAAGTTCGTCACCTGGGCGAGAGTTTCCTCCGGCTTACTGCGGAGCTCTTCGAATTTGACGAGATGCAAATGGCCGCGACGTGCGGGCACACTCGTCATCCAGTACCGAACGTGGTCCGCCCATGACCCGAATGGATTGGTGTTGCCTTCGAGAAAGGCAAAGAAGAACTCATCAAAGCTTTGATCGCTCCCTTGCCGTTTTGCGAGCTTGTACTCGGAAATGACAACACTGCGCGGATCGCGGGCCAAATAGACGACCTTCCGGTCGCCACGGGAGTAAGGATCGTGTGTACCTACAACGCGTCCGCCGCCGGGAAGAACGCGACGAGCATTGCGCCCCGTGTAGGTGTTGACGACATCGAAGTCTGCGCTTTGTCCCGATAGGCTCTCGTATAACAAAAAGCGCATCCACGTCGAGCCGGATCTCGGATAGGTCGCGAGCAATGCGTCGTACGGGGTCAGGTAGCGCGCTCTCACACGCAGAACGGGACGTTGGTGACCGGCCCACTGCAGCAGGCGTCGAATTCTTGGGTTTGTCATGTAGGCGTCACGGACGGCTTGCATGTATCCTGCAGCTCCCTCGTTCGATTGCGGCACTCGTCCTGTCATAGGCAGGAGTGACCGCTCGACCCAAGATGTTAGCGGTGGTCACCGCCTATAGTTTGACCTCGGGATGAATGGTTCGGACCGCGATGTACTCCCCAACAAGGAAAATGGTGTGCCCCCAAACCAACCTCTAGCGTGCGTCATCGGTGACATGGATCTTCTGCGCCCCCTGGGGCTCGCCAATATACCGTGCGCAGCCGTCGCACCGCCCGGCGCGCCGCCTCGATATTCTCGCTTCACCCAGGCGGTCGTGGAATGGGCGGATCCGTCTGATGACGCCGGCGCCCTGGCGGACAGGCTGGTCGATTTTGCCCAGGGGCAGAGACAGAAACCTGTGCTGTTCTACGAGGGAGACTGGGACCTCCTGCTGATATCCCGGAACCGCGACCGTCTGTCGGGCTTCTTTGACTTCGTCATCCCCGATGGCTCACTGGTCGAGGATCTGGTCGACAAGGCCCGCTTCCGGACGCTTGCGCACACCCTCGGGCTCCCCGTCCCGTCGAGCGTGCAGGTCGACACCGCCACCGCCCTTCCGGAGGATGTCGATCTTGACTATCCACTCATCCTCAAACCCTTGACGCGCCGCACCGCCACATGGATGCCCATATTCACAGAGCTGAACCAGAGTGAGGCCAAGGCGATCGAGGTTCGGTCCCGGCGGGAGATGGCCGCGCTGTGGCCCCGCCTGGCGTCGTCGGGCGCCGAGGTGCTGGCCCAGGAACTCATCGAAGGTCCCGAGACGAGCATCGAGAGCTACCACGTGTACGTAGATCGGGGGGGATCCACCGTCGCCTCGTTCACGGGAAAGAAGATCCGCACCTATCCCAAGGGCTACGGCCACAGCACCGCGCTCGAGATCACCGCCAGCGCCGAGGTGGCCTCTCTGGGCGCCGAGCTCATTCAGAAACTCGACCTCCGGGGTGTGGCCAAGCTCGACTTCAAGCGTTCCCCCGGCGGCGCCCTCTATCTCCTCGAAGTCAATCCCCGCTTCTCGCTGTGGCACCACCCGGGGGCCAGGGCCGGAGTCAATCTTCCGGCGCTCGTCTACGACGACATGGTGGCAGGGGCCCGGCGGAGCACAGGGCCGGCGCAGCCCGGCGTGAAATGGTGCCGCTTGCTCAACGACATCAAAGCCGCAAGGAGCGAGGGCATCTCTTTTTTGCGGTGGCTGCCCTGGGCCATGACCTGTGATGCGCGAGCGACGTTGGCATGGGACGACCCGTTGCCCTTCCTCAGAGGGGTCTTGTGGCCTCATGCAGCCGCCGGTCTGCGGGCACTTCGGCGGCGCACAGCCCGGATCTGAGGTTCCCTTGCGCTATGGCATCATCTCAGACATCCACGGAAACCTGCCGGCGCTCCGGGTGGCGCTTGCCGAGCTGCGCCACCAGGGTATTGATGAGCTTCTGTGCACCGGAGACCTGATCGGCTACGGCCCCTGGCCAAACGAATGCGTGGCCGAGATCGCCGAGGCGGGCGCTGTCTGTGTGGCGGGCAATCATGACCTGATCGTTGTCGACAGACTGCCGAATGCGAGATTATCGAACCACGCGAGGTTCATATTGGAGTGGACGCGCACCGTTCTGGACCCCGGCGCAGCGGCCTATCTCGGGACGCTCCCCTTGCAGGCGAACGTCGAACCGGAGCTCAGGCTTGCGCACGGCTCCCTCGAAGACCCCGAGCGCTACATCTTTCGGGACGAAGATGCGGCGCAGCAGCTGGCGCTCCTCGGAGAGTTGGTTCCGGCGGCGCAGACCCTGCTCCTGGGACATACGCACAAGGCCATGGCCTACGGGATGCGAACGCGGGAGCTGAGGATCATTCCCCGAGCGCCCATGTCTCTTGCAGGAGATAGGCACTTGTTGAACCCGGGAAGCGTCGGACAGTCGCGCGAGCGCAGACCCTGGGCCCGCATGGCTCTGCTTGATCTCGAGGATCGGCAGATGACCTTCTTTGCGCTCGACTACGATTTGGATCTGTGCCGTAAGGAGCTCATCCGCCATGGACTTCCACCGGGAGCCTGTCATGCGCCCCCGTCGCCGGTATCGATGGGGCGACGCCTCATAAGCCGCCTGGGACGGCGAGCCTTGCGCTCGGTCCGCGGGTCGTAGGTCGACTAGCCGGACCGCGAGGTCTGCCTCGGATGCTCGCGCATGGATACCCTGCTCGTCCGGGCTGGAGGGCCGGCGGCTAGAGGCGTCCGGAGCTCGGGGGGACCGGCGCCTCCTCTTCGACCTCTTCCTCGACCGGCACCACGACGTTGTCCTGGCTATCCCCGTCCACACCACCGCCGGTCAGGCGCCCCGTCAAGGCGCCGATGGCGGCCCGATCCTCTGGGCCCAAACCCAGAAGCAGAAGCAGACCAAGGTAAACCAACCCGACAACGACCACCGCAACCGCCGCCGCGACGACGCCCGTTCCGACTCCGGCAAGCGCAATCACGGCCCTTGCTGCGCCAACGGAAGCAACCCCCGCAGCGATGGGCTTCCAGTAATCGAGACGATATGGATGCAGTCTTGACGCCGACCAGACCTGCCAGAGGGGCAAAAGGTTGTTAAGCGCCGTCCCGACAAGGTGGGCGACGGATGCGCCGAGAACTCCGTAACGCGGTATGAGCCAGAAACCCAGGGCTATCTCAGCCGCAACGACGGCCACATAGTCGAAAAACGCAAGGCGGGAGCGACCGGTGAGGATGAGCGTGGTGGTGACCGGACCCGTCCCGAAGATGAACAGGACGGAGAAGGCGA
The DNA here is from genome assembly GCA_013694625.1 of Actinomycetota bacterium. GTDB lineage: Bacteria > Actinomycetota > CADDZG01 > CADDZG01 > WHSQ01 > JACDDL01. The sequence continues at coordinate 35,728 of JACDCD010000037.1, forward strand.
GAACGACGAGAGCCGTGCTTGCGTCCCGGAAATCAGAGCCGAAGATCGAAAGGATCTCCTTGGGGAACATGACCTGCAAACAGAACAAAGGGAACGCCAAGGTGAAGCTCCACTTACCCATGCTCTTGAATAGCGTGGTCAACTCCGCCCGGCGGTTCTGCAGGTAGAGGTTGCTGGCCATCGGGCTGTAAACCTGATTGAGAGCGACGTTGATCGCGCTGGGCGCCAGGG
>JACDCD010000049.1 GCA_013694625.1 Actinomycetota bacterium
CCGTCGCCGCCACGATTGGTTTGAACGATGATCCCGGCTGCCGCCCCGATCCGCCTCCCTCAACTCCGAGGGCCAAGTTCACCTGGGACTCACTCCAGTCGCGTCCACCGACCATCGCGACGATCTCGCCGTTGCTCGGCCGGATTGCGATCAGGGCAATCTCGGGGTCGCCGGGTTCAGTCAATACAGACTCCGTTGCAACCTGAGCGGCCTTCTGCAGCTCGGGCTGGAGTGTCGATCTGATGTGCAGGCCGCCTTTCCACAAAGCTCGCTCGCGCTCCAGTGGAGTGGCGCCGAGACGAGGATCTTCGAGCAACTCACGCTTGACGGCTTCGACGAAGTAAGGCTGTTGGGTGATCCAGGGAGGCGGTTGCGCAATCGCCCCGAGAGGCCGGCGCTGTGCGCGCGCCGCTCTGTCTGTGCTGACGAAGCTGAGATCGGCCATCCGGCCCAGCACATAGTCCCGGCGTTCCCTCGCCAGCCGTGGATGGTCGCGGGGGTCATAGCTCGCCGGCGACTTGATCACCGCCGCCAGCAGGGCCGAGTTGGTCAGAGAAAGCCGCTCCACGCCGTGTCCGAAAAAGGTTTCGGCGGCCGCCCTGATGCCGTAGGCGCCATCCCCGAAATACACCGTATTCAGATAGCGCTCGAGGATCTCGCGTTTTGAGTACCGGTGCTCGACCTCGACCGCCAGCCGCAGCTCCCGGGCCTTGCGTGCGAACGTCTGGCCGGGCTCCCGAAAGAACGTGTTCTTGACGTATTGCTGCGTGATGGTGCTTCCGCCCTGTGCCACGTCGCCGGTTCTCCAGTTGACCAGCGCGGCGCGCACGATCGAGCGGACGTCATAGCCGTCGTGCGAAAAGAAACGAGCATCCTCGGCAGCAAGGACCGCGTCGATCATGAGGCGCGGGACGTCGTTGATCGAAGTCAGGCCTCGGTTCTCCTTGAACAGGCGCGCCAACCGTGAGCCGTTCGCAGAGGTGATCGTCGAGCGCAGGGCGAGGGGCTTCTGGCCTTCCAGCTCTACAGGGGGGAGAGAGCAGGCTCCGGCAACCAGTGCGGCGCCCGCCAGGACGGCGGCCGCCCGCCGGCGCGTCACTCTTCCTCGAACGCCTCGCGCAAACGCATAAGGGTCCGGTTGAGCAGCCTCGAGACATGCATCTGAGAGATGCCGAGACGAACGGCGATCTCCGATTGCGTCAGGCCTCGATAGAACCTCAAGTACAGGATCGTGCGCTCTCGCTCGGGGAGCTTGGCGAGCTCGGGGGCAAGCGAGGCGCGGTACTCGAGGTTCTCGAGTTGCTCGTCTTGGACGCCAAGCAGGTCGGCAAAAGACGAAGAGCCACCGTCTTCGGTGTCGACCGGTGCGTCGAGCGAGGTCGAGTTGTAGGCCTGGGCAACCTCGAGACCCTCGAGGACTGATTCTTCGTCGGTTCCCGCCGCTTTGGCGATCTCGGCCACGGTAGGTGAGCGTCCGAGTTCCTGACCGAGCGTGCCCACAACCTCCGTCAGCGCCAGATGAAGCTCCTGGAGCCTGCGGGGCACGCGCACCGCCCACCCCTTGTCGCGGAAATGCCGTTTGAGCTCCCCCACGATCGTTGGGGTGGCATAGGTCGAAAACTCGACCTCTCGATCGAGGTCGAAGCGGTCGATAGCCTTCAACAGTCCAATGGTCCCTACTTGCACCAGATCCTCCAGAGGTTCTCCTCTGTTACGGAATCGGCGCGCGAGGAACTCAACTAAACCCATGTATTGCTCGACGAGCCTCTCGCGAAGCTGGGACCGCTCTTTTTCGTCGGCCGCTTGCCCGTAGGCGAGGAAGATCTCCCTTACTTCCTCCTTGCCCAGGATGACCCGGGAGGTCACGACAGGCCGACCTCCGAGGGGCGCTTCTTGGTGAGAGCGAAGCCGGGCGCTCCGTCGATCGCCTGCAGGGAGGCTGAGTCGGCGACGGTCTCCAGGATTATTCGGGACAGCTCGGTGAGGTCGGTTCGGACCTTGGCACCCTCGGCGAAGTCCCCCCGCCCTTGGATCTCTATGCGGTCGTCGTGGAGCATGAAGTGGACCTCGAGCGTCCCCTCCCGCCCATGAAGGCCAACCAGGTAGGTGGCGAGCTCGTCCACGGCGATCCGCAGGTCGTCGATGTCCTCGAGGGTGAGCTTCAGTCGGGAGGCGAGGCCCGCCGCTATCAGCCGGATGACCTGAACGTAGGCAGGCTCGGCCGGGATCCTGAGGGTGACCTGGTCCACTGAGGGGTTTGTGCCCTGGCTAGGCCGAGGCCTCGGCCGAAGCCGTTTCCTCTTCGTCCGCCAGCCCGGCTACGGACTCTTTCTTCTGCTTGGCCTCGGCCACGGAGGCTTTGAGCGCCTCCATGAGGTCGACCACGCGGGGCGGCTCATCGGGCGCTTCGCTGATGGTGATCTCCTCGCCTTCGACCTTCTTGTCGACGAGGTTCTCGAGTTGCTGCCGGTACTCGTCCTGGAACTCGTCGGGCTTGAACTCGCTCGAGAGCTGCTGAATCAGCTGCCGGGCCATCTTGAGCTCGGCGTCGCGGACATTGGTGCTCTTCGAGAGCTCCTCGAACTCCGGAGCCCGTATCTCGTCCGGCCAGTACATGGTCTCGAGCACGAAGACATCGTCTTTCAAGCGAACCGTCGCCAGATGCTCCTTGTCGCGCAGAGCGACCTTGGCGACGCCGACCTGCCCCTCGGCTGCCAGGGCCATGGCCAGCAACCGGTAAGCCTTGAGGCCGGCCTCCTCGGGGGCGACGTAGTAGCTCTTGTTGAAGTAGATGGGGTCGATGTCGGTCAGGGGAACGAATGACACCACGTCGATCGCCCGGATCGAATCCACGTCGAGGGCGGCGAGCTCGTCGTCTGAAAAAGTCACGTAATGGTCCTTGGAGTACTCGTAACCCTTCACGATGTCGCCCCAGCCGACCTCTTTTCCGCACTTGCTGCAGGTGCGTTGGTACTTGATCCGGCCGTGGTCCTCGTCGTGGAGCAGATGAAACTTCAGGTTTTTCTCCTGAACGGCCGAATAGAGCTTGACCGGTATCGTGATGAGCCCGAAGCTGATGGCCCCTTTCCACAGTGATCGCATACTGTTGATCCTAAGCGACCTTGGGGGGGCGGTGCTCGAATACTCTATGTAGTCGAGCAGGTATATAATGGCTGAAGGCGTACAGGGCCGGCAGTCGGTTTGCCGCCCCCTGGAGGGATTCTATGGTGGGATACGGCAGCCGAGAGGATTGGGTGAACTGGTGGCAGACACGGGCTATGCACGGGCGCTGGGTGAGCGCCTGAGAAATATTCGGGGTCAGAAAGGGATGTCCCTGAGGGACGTCGAGCACGCCTCCGGGGGTGTGTGGAAGGCGGCCGTCGTGGGGGCCTACGAACGGGGCGACCGGAACGTCACCGTCCCCCGTCTCTACGATCTGGCTGCCTTCTACGGCGTCCCCCTGTCGGAGATCCTGCCGGACTCCGGTCCTCCACGGACCGGAACAAGCGAGGAGCAACGACGGGTGGTGTTGGACCTGAAGAAGCTCCAGCAGGTGCCGGACACCCAGGGTGACCCACTGCTCCGCTTTGCACACACGATCCAATCGTTGCGCGGCGACTTCAATGGAAAGGTCCTGACCGTCCGGGAGGACGACCTGATGGCCCTGGCACTTGCCTATCAGACGACTCTGGATGACCTCTCCCACCGTTTCAAGGACTGGGGTCTCGTCACCGAGGAAAGCGGAGACGGCCACCAGGGTGAGGCATGACGTTTCCCTCCGTCGCGAGTCCTCACCCGCGGCGCTTTTCAAGCGCTGCGGCCTGCGGAGGCTCCTCTGGGAAAACGTCATTGCCTCACATAGTGGGAAGGAAACCCAAAGGCGCTACAGAAGTATCGAACTGATTGCTATGGCGATTAGGGTCAGCCAGTAGGTTGCTGTGAAGGCGTAGTCGGTTCGTCCCGGGGGAAGCGGAATCAGGACTGCGAGTACCCAGAGGGGCATCACCACGACACCGAACAGCAGGGCGTAGGCAAGCGCCGCCCAGCGCGCCCATCCGGCCTCGAGCGCCACGGCCACGGCAAGCCCCGCGAGGAGCGATCCCAGAATCGCCTGACCGGTTACGTCGGCCAACGGGCCGCCTTTGGCGAGGCGGTAGACGCGGTAGCCGAAACCCAGCACCGCGTTGAGCGCCAGGGCAACCATCAACACTGTTTGTCCGGTGTCTAAACTCATCTCGCACGCAAGATAGCCTCCCCTAGGTGGCCAAGAAGAAAGCAAAGCCGAGGAGGCGCAGTCCATCAGGGGCCGCGGATCACGAGCGCAGGCAGCAGCGGCTCGAGGAACGCCGAAGGGAAAAGGAGCGGGCCCTCGAACAGGCACGGCGCGCTGCGGCCCGCCGGCGGGCCATCCGCACCGCCCTGTTGGCCGCCACCTTCGCGGCCCTAACCCTCTGGTTCTTCACCCGTGACGGCGCCCCCGAGACGTTCGGCGGCCACGACGTCCAGCAGTTCACGACGGATGGGGTGGGCGAGCACAGCGACGCGCAGGTCGACTACGAGACCAGCCCTCCCGTGTCCGGCACACACGCGCCGGGGGCCGTTCCGTGCGGCGTCCACGGTGAGCCGATCCCGGACGAGACGCAGGTGCACAATCTCGAGCACGGCGCCGTCGGCATCCAGTACCAACCCGATCTCGACCCCGAGGAGATAGAGCGCCTCGAGGCCATCGTGGGAGAGTACGACTCCCACGTGTTCTCGGCGCCATACGCCGGCGCACAAGCACCGGTCGTGGTCTCGTCCTGGGGCCGCCTCATGGAGCTGGAGGAGGTCGACGAGGCCGCCGTGAAGGATTACATCGATGAGTTCGCAGACAGCGGGCCCGAGCGGAATCAGTCGTGCGACAACACCCAGGACGACCCCTTCGAGCCCTGATTTCCCCGAGTCGGCCGGGGATCTGCTGCGGGGTGGTTAATCGCTCTTCTCCACCGCGTCCGAGTCCCTGTTGTTGTCGAGCAGATCCAGCACCGCCTCTTCGATCGGGCCCTGGAACGCAGGCCCTCCATACTCGTCCTCGAGGCCGATTTTCTCGAGAGCCCCGGCAATAGTCCAGCCGGACCTATAACGATCGAAGACGCGTGAATCGATATAGGAGGACCTTGCGATCGCGGGGGTATTGCCGAGGTATTCGGCAAC
>JACDCD010000081.1 GCA_013694625.1 Actinomycetota bacterium
GCCGGTATTGCCGCCCTGGCAGCTGCAAGCCGACTCCAACACGCCACACCAGAAGCCACCGGGGCACTCTGGGTCAACGTCCTCAAAGAGCTGCCTCTCTTTGCAGGGATGTCGAAGCGGCATCTGCCGCCTGGCCGGCATCGCGCAGGAGGTCCGCTTTCCTCCGCAATCGGCAATCGTTCGGGAAGGTTCCAGTGGACAGACTTTCTACGTCATCCTCGACGGCGCCGTCTCGGTCATTAGTCCTGGCTGGAAACCTATTCGGTTGCAGGCAGGCGACTTCTTCGGTGAGATGTCTCTTCTTGACGGAAAGGAGCGGTCCGCCACGATCGAAGCGGACGCCGAGGTCCTGACCCTTGCTATTGCACGGCCAGACTTCATGAAGATGCTAGAAAGCGAACCGCCCATGGCCGTGGCCATCCTCAGGGAATTGGCGACACGACTTCGCACCCTGGACGAGACACACACCTCCTGAAGAGAGGGAAATCGTAAGCGGCGTTACGGCGCGTTGACCTAGGTGGAAGAGATGAGCTCCAAACCCATGCCAACCTCAGCGCCCGAGTACGAGGACCCGGCCGGCCGCCGGCGGGCGGTCGCACTCCTCGGACTAACGCTGATCTTTGGAATGAGCACGTGGTTCTCGGCATCGGCGGTCATCCCTCAACTCAGATCAGTCTGGAATCTGTCGGACCATTCCGCAGCCTGGCTCACCATTGCCGTGCAGCTCGGGTTCGTAGCCGGCGCGCTTCTTTCGAGCGCGTTCAACCTTGCAGATCTGGTTTCGCTTCGCAAGGTCGTTTTGTTCGGTGCGATGGGCGCTGCTGCGGCGAACGCCGGTCTGCTCGTCACTCGAAGCTCCGCATGGGCAATCCCACTGAGATTTGCGACGGGTTTCTTCCTCGCAGGCGTCTATCCCCCAGCGTTCAAGTTGATGGCGACCTGGACGCGTAGCGGACGGGGCACTGCCCTCGGACTCCTGGCCGGTGGCATCTCACTCGGCTCGGCCGCACCCCATCTGGTGAACGCGCTGGGTGGTCTGGAGTGGCGGTTAGTAGTGATAGTCACGTCCGTGCTCACGCTGCTGGCCGGGGCAATCGCCATTTCGTTGCTGCACGAGGGCCCATTCCCTTTCGCTCGCGCCGTGTTCGATCCACGGCAGATCCGCAAGGTGCTCAGCAACCGAGGCGTACGGTTGGCCACGCTCGGTTACTTCGGCCACATGTGGGAGCTCTTCGCTATGTGGGCGTGGTTCGCAACTTTCTTCACGGCGGAGCTCGCGTCGGACGGGTCCGATTCGATGAGCGGTGTCCCACTCGCCACGTTCGCGGTGATTGCGATGGGAGCGCCCGGTTGCTGGATGGGAGGCGTCCTCGGCGACAGATGGGGTCGAACCAAAACGACTGCACTCATGATGACGATCTCAGGGTTGTGTGCTGTGACCATCGGCTTGGTTTTCGAAGGACCGCCTTGGATAGTTCTCGTGGTGGGCCTTGTATGGGGCTTCTCTGTGATTTCGGATTCGGCGCAGTTCTCGACGATGGTCACAGAGTTGGCTGACCAAGCCTACGTCGGCACTGCGCTCACCCTGCAGCTCGCCCTTGGATTCACTCTGACGGTCGCGACCATCTGGCTCATCCCGGAGCTCGAGAACGCCCTGACCTGGCGCTGGGCTTTTGCCTTCCTCGCACCCGGGCCGGCGCTCGGGGTACTCGCGATGCTCAGGTTGAGGTCGCTCCCGGAAGCGGCCCATCTCGCGCAGGGCCGAGGCTGAGCCGCTATGCTTGGCCGATGTGCAGAAGCATCAAGACCCTCAGGAGCGAAGAGGTTATCGACGACGAGGAAGTCCGGGCGGCGGCGCTTCAATTCGTGAGGAAGGTCAGCGGCTACCGAAAGCCCTCGCGGGCCAACGAGAACGTCTTCCAGGGCGCGGTCGACGAAATCGCAACCTCCACTCGCAAGATGCTCGATTCCCTGGTCATGGCGGGTGCCGCTCAGAGCCGCTAGGCGGCTTGGAGGGTAGTTCCAGGACGATTCTGGGTCGCCGGGCAAGCCTTAGCCCCTCAGTCCGGGCGACCGCTCGACATCTGGAGCCGTTTCCGACCGGGAATCCGGGCCATCCGACCGGGAATCCGGGTCCGCGGTGCCAATTCCGGACAGGGGTCCGGTTGGCCGTGGCCCAGGAATCCGAGCCTGCTGCCATCGAGTACCGGCCTGCCGTACCCCTGGCCGGCTAACGTAACCCCCCGGGCCTGTCGATGGTAAATCATGGCATATAGGCGCCGCCCGCTTGCTCACGTTCCAGTTCACGGGGGAGCGCGCCTGGCTCGGCGAAGGGCGGGCAGCCATGGCCGCTAGACGCCTGCTTCGCAATCCTTTCTCAAAGGCCAGTGGGAAGAGCTTCGAGGCTCGCCTGGCCCTTACTTTCGTGCTGGTCCTCGTCGCTGTGGGGGCGATCCAGTACACGTTCAACAGCCGGGACATCTCGGCGCGCATTGTCGAAGTGAATATCGCCCGAAACGCCGTCGCAGCAGACAATCTCCTTCATGCACTCGAAACCGCCAATGCGGACGAAGAGCCATTCGCCGAGATAACCGAGCTCCTCTATGCGCTGGCACAGAATCCGGGCACCGAGCACGTCCTTCTCTACGACGAAAACGGGGCTGTTGCCGCCGCCAGTGATCCGGCTGAGTTCGACGAAGCACGCGGTCACAAACACATTGGGATAACCAAAGTGCTGGCCACAGGAGCAAACTTTGTCGAACATCAAGAGGGCGGTGGGCGGCGTGCATACCAGGGGCAGGTGTCCTACTTCTCTCCCGTGGCACTGCCCGGCGGCACCTTCGTCCTGGAAATTGCGCTGACCCAGAAGGTTCTCTCCAACCAGATAAGTGATCTGAGAAAACGAACCCTGGGGCTCCTGGCCCTGAGCGTCCTCCTGGCCATTCCGCTTTCATATCTGCTCGGTGGTCGGACACTGAGCGCTCGCCACCGGACGGCCCTCGAGGACTCCAAGCGCGACTCACTCACGGGGCTGGGGAATCACCGCGAATACCGGGAGGAGATCGGCCGTCAGGTCGGGCACGCTGCTCGATCCGACGAGTCCCTGTCGCTCGCAATCATCGACGTGGATGACCTCAAGCTGGCTAACGACCGTCGCGGTCACAGCCACGGCGACGCAATTTTGGTTGCGTTGGCCAGCTTGCTGCAAACGGGACGTTCACAGGACCGGGCTTTCAGGCTCGACGGTGACAGGTTCGCTTTCATCCTTGCCGGCACGGACACCGTCGGAGCTTGCACTGCGCTCGACCGAATACGCCTTGTAGCCGCGGACCGGCTCTGGGGCACCCGTATAAGCGTAGGCATCGCCGGCCTCAAAGACGCCGTGGGAGACCCCCAGGTGCTTCTGGAACAGGCTGACGTTGCGCTCTCGGAGGCCAAACGGCGTGGGCGCGACCTGGTCGTGTCCTTCGGTGATCTCGATGAGGACGCTCCATCGATCGCGACCCCCGAAAAAGTACGTGCCTTACGCAGGCTGCTCGTCGAGGGAGATGTCGCCTCCGCCTTCCAGCCAATCTGGGGACTCGAAAAGAATGTGATTCTCGGATACGAGGCATTGGCGCGGCTTTCTCCCAAGTACGGATTGGGCGAAGGGCCCGTGGAGGCGTTCGACGTGGCCGACAAGTTGAGGCGTACCCCCGAGCTGGACACTCTTTGCAGGAAGGCGGCTCTGACCGGGGCGGCGGCCCTTCCTCCCCAATCGTTGGTTTTCATCAACGTAGCCCCTCAAGCCTTGGGCCATGCCACCCTCGCGGGAAACTCACTGATTCGATCCATCGAAGAAGCGGGGCTCAAACCGCAACAAATCGTCCTCGAGATTACCGAGCGATCCACTGAACGTCCGGCGCTTCTCATCCGCGAAGTGAAGAGACTCCGGAGCCTCGGTCTTCAGGTAGCACTGGATGATGTGGGGACCGGCAACGCCGGTTTGGAGTTGCTGCGCCATTTACCGCTCAACTACGTGAAGGTTGCACGCGAGGTCGTCCAAGAAGCCATGACGGATAAGAGCGCCCGAGCGGTCTTCGTCGCGATCATTGCTTTCGCGTCACAAACCGACACATTCGTCATTGCTGAGGGCATCGAGAACGAACAGATGCTCGAGTTCGTCCGTCACCCAAATCTTCACGAGCTCGAGCACCAGATCGGTGCTCAAGGAGCTCAGGGCTATCTATTGGGCAGGCCGAGTCGAACTGTCGAGTCGCCGTCCTCGACCTCCATCCCTTCGGGTCGGCAGCGCGTCACGGCCTGATATGCCGCTCCTCACGTGACGCCATCTGTTCGATCTTCAGACGCCGGCTCGCTGATTTCGATCTTCACGCCGCAACAACCGGCCGCGCTTGACATCGGACAACAACACCTTGGCCGCGTTAAGACCGGGCACTCCCATGACGCCACCTCCGGGATGGGTGCCGGAACCGCACATGTACAGATTCTTCACCGGTGAGTGATAGTCCGCGTAACCGGGAATCGGGCGGAAACAGAACATCTGCTCGGGTGACATATCGCCTTGAAATATGTTGCCACCGATGAGCCCGTACCGATCCTCGATGTCCTTGGGGGTCAGCACTTCCACATCTTCTACCGACTTGTCGAAGCCAGGGGCAACCTCGTCGAGCGCCTGGATGACGTTATTCGCGTAGGTGGCACGTTCGGTGTCCCAGGTTCCTTCGGCAAGATCGTATGGGCCGAACTGAGTAAAGCACAATGCTATGTGGCGCCCTTCGGGCGCAAGGTCGGGTTCAAAGACGGTGGGAAACACCATCTCGACATAAGGATGTGCGGATATGCGACCGTACTTGGCATCATCCCAGGCGCGCTCGAGATACTCGATCGACGGTGAGATCGAAAGAATGCCGGTGTGCGGGTCCCCGGGCATGGGCCCGTCCCAGGCTGCGGGCTTGGGCAGCTCGGACAGTGACATGTTGACCTTGACCGAGCCGGACCTGCTGCGGAAACGCTTGAGGTCCCGCACGACGTCATCGTCCAGGTAACTGTCCCCTACCAGTTCCCTCAGGGTCGTCACGGGGTGGGCGTTGGACACCACACGGCGTGCCGGGATAACCGAGCCATCCTCGAGAACCACTCCGGTGGCGCGCCCGCCGGAAACCTCGACGCCGGCGACACCCGCATCGAGGTGGATCTCGGCGCCGGAGGCGCGCGCTGAGTCCGCCATCACACGACCGACACTGCCCATCCCGCCGTGGACCCATCCCCACGCGCCCTCGTGTCCGTCGATCGAGCCCATCCAGTGGTGCAGGAGGACATAAGCGCTGCCGGGGCTCATCGGCCCCGTCCAAGCGCCGATGATCGCCTGGGTAGCAAGGGCACCTTTGATCCGCTCGTTCTCGAACCACTCGTCAAGGAAGTCCGCCGCGCTAACCGTAAACAGGCGCACCACCTCGTTGAGGTCGCGCCCGCTCCAGTTGCGCAGCTTGCCCCCGAGTGCCATCCATTTGGGTAGCTCGGTCGCGGCGAGATTGGGCGGGATGACATAGAGAAGGCTGTGCACAAGTTGGCCGAGGCGCGCCAGATAGGAATCGAACTCCACGTAGGCGTCCGCATCGGCCTTGGAATAGCGCGCTATCTCGCGCGCCGTCCTCGTCGTGTCGCCCCACAAGGTCAACGATGTCCCGTCCGCGTAAGGGACGTAGTAATCGGGGTCTAGGATGGTCGTCTTATAGCCATATGACCTCAAGTTGAGCTCACTCACGATCTTCTCCGGCATGAGGCTCACCACATAGGACGCGGACGACACCTGATGTCCGGGCCAAGGTTGCTCGGTCGCAGCCGCGCCTCCTGGAATGTGGCGGCGTTCGAAAACCAGGACATCCAAGCCACCCTGCGCCAGATAGGCGGCGCACGCCAAGCCGTTGTGGCCGCCTCCGACCACCACTACGTCGCGGGTACGAGTTTGCATCGAAGCCTCCCTGTCGTCAGAACCAAAACTTCACGTTTGAATGCAGCTCGAAATCGATGAGGTGTGATCACGATGTGGATGGGACCACGAGCGCGTCGACGGCCACGCAACCTTCCGGGCCGGCGATCACCGGATTGACATCCAGTGCGGCCAGGACATCCCCGAGGTCGAGCGCAAGACGGGATAGCGCGACGAGCGATCTGGCAACGGCGTTCATGTCGGCAGGAGGCGCGCCCCTGGTCCCGTCCAACACGCGCTGCACCCGAAGCCCGCCGAGCAGGTTCAACGCCCTCGTCTCGTCAAGTGGCGGGAGCCCGAACCTTCGGTCTCGGATGACCTCCACGAGCACCCCACCGGCCGCCACCATGATCAGAGGGCCGAACTGGGGATCCCGGACCGTCCCCAGGGCGAGCTCCACTCCGGGCGGAGCCATCCTGGCGACCGTCACCGCAGGCCCGAGTCGCTCGGCCATGTCGGCGTAGGCGGATGCTAGTTCCGACGGGCCGAGGTTCAGCCACACCCCCCCGGCGTCGGACTTGTGCCCGACGCCTTCTTCGGCGGTTTTGAGCGCGACGGGCCAGCCCACCGCCTCGGCTGCACTGAGCACGGCGGGTCCGTCGGCCGCCGCCCTGGCCGGGATCACCGGCACACCGTAGTCGGCCAGCAGCGACAGGGATTCGGTCTCAGCCAGAGGAGGCCCCGAAACAAGGCGCCCTCTCCACCGCTCGCGCACCTCCGGGGACACCACCGAGGGGAGCAACTCAGGCAGGCCGCGGTGATCCCGCAGCCCGAACAGGTGTTTGAATGCCAGCAGCCCGGTGGTCGTTCCTTCCAGCACGGGGATGCCGGCAGCACGCAAGGACGTTGCGTCGCGTCGGTCGATTGCGTTGGCGAAGTTGGAAAGGACCGCAAAGGGCTTGTCACTATGGGCCCACGCATGCTTTGCGACCCTTACGTAACCGGCCTCGGCGTACATCTCGGTGGTGAGATCGACACACAGGACCACAGCGCCCATTGCAGGGTCGTTGGCCAGCGCCGCGGCCGATTCGATGAAGATCTCTTCGTAGCCGTTGCCGGTTCCCCAGGAGTCCAAGGGATTCCCTGGCGACAAGCCCTCCTCGAGCACGGCGTCGAGCCGGACCCGGGTGGGATCCGCTATGTCCGGCTGGGGTACGCCGAGGTCGGCCGCATCATCTGCAAAGAGGACACGCTCGCCGCCCGAGTCGTGTATGGAGGCCAAACCTCCGGGACCGGCGCGCCGCCCGGCCACCACTAACTCCAGCGTATCGGCCATCTCGGCAAAGGAATGAACGCGCACGACACCATAGGCATCGAACAGCGCGTCATATGCTTCGTCGGCGCCGGCCAGCGCTCCCGAGTGCGCGATCACGAGATCATGCGAGCGTGGAGTCCTTCCCACCTTTAACACAATCACCGGCACATCGAGGTTTGCAGCACGCTCCAAAGCAGCCCGGAATTTCGGTGGGTCATTTACGGTCTCGATGAACATTGCAACTGCCTTGGTGCTGGGCTGTTCCAGTGCGTACTCGAGGTAGTCGGCCGATGTTGTAACAAGCTCCTGCCCAGACGACACCACCAGGTTGAAGCGGAGCGGCCGGTTGTTGTAGAGCATCGCTGCAAAGGCTGATCCCGAATGGGTGATGAAAGTGATAGCGCCCGGGGTGAGATCCGGGGGCATACCGTAGCCGCACAACCGAAGATCGCCGTCAAGGTTGACGAACCCCATGCAGTTCCCTCCGCAAACGGCCATGTCTGCGGATCGGGCGATGGCGGCCACCCGATCGACAAGAGGAGCCTGACCTTCCGGTGTGGGCTCGAAGAGGCTGGCGAATATCAGACCGGAACGGCAGCCATGCGTCGCCGCGGCTCTGAGTTGCGCCTCCACCATGGGGTTGGGCACGGCGAGGACCGCCAGATCCGGAACGCGAGTCAGGTCTGAGATCGACGGCACGCATGGCAGACCCCGCACCTCGCTATAGCGGGGATTGACCGGCCATACCTCGCCATCGAAGCCTCCGCCGGCGAGCTGGCCCATCAACTGCGCACCGAACGAGTCCTGCCGCCGGCTCGCGCCCACCACGGCCACCGACCGAGCCTCGAGCAATGTGTGTATGGAAGACTGCGCCGGCGCAGACACCGGCGCGCCGGGGGAGCTCATCTGAAGCGGCGAAGTGATGGCTTCTTCTTGTCCTTGATGGCAGTCCGGGCCGCCTGCAGGCCGGGGATACCGCACACCCCTCCACCAGCATGGGTAGCCGAGCTGCACTGATAGAGCCCCTTGAGGGGAGTTCGGTAGTTCGCATAACCGGGGGCGGGCCGCATGTGGAAAAGCTGCTCGAGGGAGAGCTCACCGTGGAAGATGTTGCCGCCGATGAGCCCCCACTCCTGCTCCATCTCGTGGGGGCCGATCACCTGACGGTGGATGATCGAGCCCTTGAAGTTGGGGGCAAGCTCGGTGTAGCAATCGATCACTTGATCAGCATAGTCCTCGAGCTCTTTGGTGTGTGGCTCCTTCGACCATTCCTGAGGCACCCACTGCGTGAACAACGAAACGATGTGGGTGCCTTCAGGGCACAGTGTCTTATCGAAGAACGATGGAATGACGCCGTCGGAAAAGGGCATCGACGCGGCGCGCCCTGCCTTTGCATCCTGAAAGGCGCGCTCGATGTAATCGATGGAGTGGGCAAGCTCGATCGCGCCGCCGTGGACCATCGGGTCGGCGCCGGGATCGGCGATGAACTCGGGAAGCTCGGATACCGCAAGGTTGATCTTTACGACTCCACTGCGGGAGTTCCAGCGTTTTATGTCTTGGACGAAGGCATCTGGAAGCTGCCGCTCTTCGATCAATCTAAGGAACGTTGTCTGGGGATGGGTTCCGGCGACCACCACGTCGGAATAGATCTCCTCGCCGCCTTCGAGCACGACTCCGACGGAGCGGCCCCCGCGCACCAGGATCCGCTCGACCGGCGCGCCGGTGCGAACCGTTGCCCCGAAGCTTTCGGCCGACCTCCGCAGTGCATCCGAGACGGCGCCCATCCCACCCTCCGGAAAGCCCCAGCTGCCGAGACGGCCGTCGCCGACGTCGCCTATGGAGTGGTGCGCCATCACGTAGGCCGTTCCTGGTTCGTCTGGTCCCGCCCATGTCCCGATGACACCGTTGATCGCCTGAACGCCCTTCACCTGGGGGGACTCGAACCAGTCGTCGAGAAGATCGGAGATGCTCATCGTGAACAAACGAGTCGCGTCACCGACCTTCCGCGAGTCGAGTCCCCGCAGACGCCAGGCGAACTTGAGCTGATCGATCAGATCATCCGGCCTGTGTGAACCCACATTGGGGGGGACTTCCATGAGGAGCGGCCCGAGAACGCCGGCGAGATCCTCCAACCATGCGTGCCACTTGGGCCACGCGGCCGCGTCCTTTTTGGAGAATTTTGCGATCTGATCGATATCGTGCTGAGAGGAGTCTTCGTGCAGGCTGAGAGATCTCCCGTCTGGGAAGGCGACGTAGAAAGACTCCATCGGGTACACCTTGTAACCGTGTCGCTCCAACTCGAGGTCTTTCAAGATCGTGGGAGGCATCAGGCTCATCACGTAGGACAGGGTCGTAACCTTGAAGTCCGGGCCCCAGGGCGTGTCGGTTGAAGCCGCTCCACCCGTTTTGTCACGAGCCTCGAGCACAAGCGGCTTGATCCCGGACTTGGCCAGATACGCGGCCGCGGTAAGTCCGTTGTGACCCCCGCCGATCACAACGGCGTCGTAGGTGCCCACTAGATGCCCCCCTTGTTCATGTCAGAGCTGGTCTTGGATCCTTGGCCGCCTCGACTGAGCCCTCCCGTGCCGGCGGACGCCTCATCATGTCCTGTCCCACGTAGCCCCGCGCGATCATGGTTATAAAGTCATAAACGGCATCTTCGTCGGGAGCTAGCGGTCCCTGCTTGTAGCCCCGCGATGACACCCCGCGCTGCACGGCCTCGCACGCTCCCCAATCCTCTTTGTTCGTGATGTCCCAGAACTCAGATGCATAGGAGGGGTCAAATCCCTCTCGCTCGACCGCCTCGGGTGGAAACAGCCATTCGCACTCAACGAGACTGCTGTCGGGCCCGAGCGGCTCGATGCGGTGCGTCATCAGGTAATCCGGATGCGGGCTCAGCAAGAGATTGGGGAAGTATCCGAAGTAGAGAACCTGGCGGCGTTGTTCTGCGTTCAAACCCCGAAGCGGAACCCCGAGACTCTCGCCGGTTAGTGACATCGTGTCGGCAAAGTCCATCAACTCCATCGTTCCTCCGGCCCAGGCACCATCGGGATGGACGTTGTATCCGCTGTCCGGTGGCGTCACGCGGCAAAGTTCCGGGTGGATCTGGGGGCAGTGATAGCACTCGTGGTAGTTCTCGACGATGATCTTCCAGTTCGACTGAATGACGTACTCATGGCGCACGGCGCTCACCAGCCGCTGGGGCTCGTAGGGGGCAAGCATCTCCCCCAGATTGCCGACGTGATCGGCAAAGCTCGGCGCCTCACCCGAAATGTTCACGAACACCCATCCATGCCATTCTTCGACCCGCACCGGTTGAAGGGGGTAATCGGCGCGGTCGAAATCGGCGCGGTCGCCGAAATGAGGTGCTCCTTTGAGCTCGCCGTCGAGACCGTAGACCCATGCGTGGTACGGGCACCGGATGACCCGGGCCGCGTCACAAGCACCGGCAGCCAGAAGCTCGTGCCCCCGGTGGCGACAGACGTTGAAGAAGGCACGGAGTTTGTCTCCGTCGTCCCGGACCAGCAGAACGCCTTCGGACCCCACCTTCACGGCCTTCCGATCTCCGCGGCGGGGCAGGTCGAGCGAGCGTCCGAGGCACGTCCAGGAGCCCTCAAAGAAGTTGGCCTTCTCCCAGGTGAACACCTCCTGGGACACGTAAGCTTCGCCCGGCAGAGTGAAACTCTGCCCGAAGGGCTCCAGGCTTCGCATCACCGCCTGTGGGACGGGTGCCATAGAATTCGCCAATGCCGCACCTCGCTTTCGCTTTTTGGGTACCAACCGATGCCACGAGTACGCCTGCAAGGCGTAAGCACGGCCGTGGTTACGCATCCATAATATGCTGAAGTTGTGGGGTGAGTGGTCCAGACCATCAAGGAGGGGATGCCTCATGGCACATCCAGGAGAACGGTCTACGTCTTACGGCTGGATGAAACGGCGCGACTTCCTGCGCAGCTCCGCAGCAGCCGTGTCGGCCGCCGGGCTGCTTGCCTCATGCGGCGCCGACAACAAGAGTTCCGGTTCGCTTGTCAAAGTGGCGACTCCGGACGATCCCTCGACGCTTCCGATCTCCGACGACAACTCGCCGATTGACTCGAACATGGAGCCCGAAGCGGGCCCTCTGAAGATCTTCAACTGGAACGACTACCTGTGGCCCAAGGTCGCAAAGGACTTCAGTAAGGAATACGGGGTCGACTTCGAGATCTCGACTTTTTACAACATGAGCGAGGCCGTGGCGAAGATGCGCACGGGCCAGGTCGATTACGACCTTTTCTTCCCCACGCCGGATGTGCTGCCGAAGCTTGTGGCCGGAAGCCTCCTCCAGCCGCTCAACCACGATTACATCCCTAACCTGTCCGCCAATGTCTGGCCCGAACTGGCGGACCCTTTCTACGACCGGAACGCTCACTACACGGTGCCCTACATGGTGTATTCGACCGGCATCGCTTGGCGTAAGGACATGGTGGACGAAGATATCGGGGAGAGGCCGAACCCGTACGACGTGTTCTGGGACCCCCGGTATTCGGGCAAGATCGGTATCTACGATGACTACCGCGAAGCAATCGGGATGGTGTTGACGAGGAACGGCATTTCAGACGTCAATACCGGGAGCTCCAAGGCCCTCGCGCTGGCAGAGGAGCAGCTCAAGGAAATGGCCGACAAGGTCAAGATCCGCACAACGATCGATGGCGCCTACGCGAAGTTGCCGGAGGGACAGTTCGCCGTCCATCAGTCGTGGTCGGGTGACATCATCGCCGGTCCCTACTACATGCCGGGAGACGACTACGGCGACCCCGATGGGCTGCTGCAGTTCTGGTGGCCGGAGGGAAAGGGCATTGTAGGCAACGACACCGTCGCTATTCCAAAGGGGGCCAAGAACCCCGTTCTTGCGCATCATTTCCTCAACTTCCTGCTCGCCAACAAGAACGCACTCAAGAACTTCAGTTGGGTTGGTTATCAGCCCCCCGTAAACGCCATGAACCCTGACACGCTGGTGAAAGACGGCTATGTGGTACCTAATCTCGAGTCTGCCATCCTCGAGCGAAAAGCACTCGACTCGGACAAGCAGCTGCTTGCGCTTCCAGCCAACATCGACCAGAAGTGGCAGAACGTGTGGTCCAACTTCAAGTCGGGTGTCTAGTGCCTCGACTCGCAAGCTCCCGAGCCATCGCTCGCGTCTTGTCGCCGGCGGGCCGGGACCCCAGCGGTGCAGGCGCTATTCACGCGACGTAGCGCTGAGCTACCGTTCGCCTGGCAGATGAGATATGAGTAAGGCGCTTTCGCCCTCGCGCAAGCGGGAGGGCCGGTGGTTGTGGCCGACGTTTGCAGCCCCCGGCCTCATCTGGTTGGTGTTGCTGTTCCTCGTGCCCTTCTACGCCATTCTGTCTGTGGCGATGGGGACGCTCGACCCCAT
>JACDCD010000106.1 GCA_013694625.1 Actinomycetota bacterium
GCGCCGCAGGAGCAGCCCTCCGCCGAAACCCAGGACGCCGATCGGGAGGGCCCGGGCGACGCGTCACAGCCGTCCGGGGACGGGGCGGGTGATACCTCCAAGCGCCGGATCATCTCACCCCTGGTGAGGCGCCTCGCCGACGAGCACAGCGTCGACCTCGAAGGGGTCGAGGGAACCGGGACCGGCGGGCGCATCCGCAAGCAGGATGTCCTGCAGGCCGCCGAGCAGCAGACCCAGGGGGAGCAGGGGCAGGCCGAGCCCGCCGCGCAGGAGGGGGCCGGGGAGGATGCCGGCTCGGCTCAGCCGGAGCGCGGCGGCGAGCGCGAAGAGCTCGTGCCGTGGAGCAACATCCGGCGCCGGACCGCCGAGCACATGCTCGCATCCCATCTCGAAACCGCTCGGGCCTGGAATGCCGTCGAGGTCGACTGGACCCCGGCCGTCGAGGCGCGCGAGAAGGCCAAGGCGGCCTTCAAGGAGCGGGAGGGCTTCAATCTCACCTACATGCCTTTCCTCGCTCGCGCGGTGTGCGAAACCCTCCTCGAGATGCCCGAGGTGAATGCGGCCTACGACGAGGCCAACAAAGCCAACCTCATACGGCGCTACGTCAACCTCGGAGTTGCCGTGGCCCTCGAAGGCGGCGGTCTGATCGTCCCCGTGGTCAAGGGCGCCGACGAGAAGAATCTGGTGGGACTGGCCCGGAGCATCTCGGATGTTGCGCAGAGGGCGCGCACGAAGAAGGTCACGCCCGACGATCTCACCGGGGGGACCTTCACCATCACCAACCCGGGCCCGTTCGGGTCGATCGTGTCGGTACCGATCATCCCGCGGGGCCAGACGGCCATCCTCGGCTTCGAAGCGATCACCAAACGCGTGGTGGTGACCGAGGACGACGCCATTGCCATCCGTAGCATCGGCTTCCTCACGATGTCGTGGGACCACCGCATCATCGATGGGGCCGAGGCAGCACGGTTCCTGGCGCGCCTCCGGGAGCGCATCCAATCCACCGACTTTGCGGGGGATCTGGCGCAGTATCTATAGATGACCCCCGAAGAGCAGCAGCCGGACCGGCTTGATGTCATGGCGGCCACCTGGCTCGGCCGGGTGGACTACGGGACCGCGTGGTCGGCGCAGGGCGAGCTCTTCAACGCCCGGCGCGCCGGCGCCATAGGGGATTGCCTGCTGCTGCTCGAGCACCCTCCCACCTATACGCTCGGGCGAAGGACCGGCCCGTCCGATCTCATCTATGACGACTCTTCCCGGGCTGCTCGCTCCATCTCGCTGTACGAAGTGGATCGTGGCGGGCGGGCCACCTACCATGGGCCGGGCCAACTCGTGGGCTATCCGATCATCTCTCTCGGCGAGCGGTACGACGTGATCGCCTACGTGCGCAAGCTGGAAGAGGTGCTGATCAGGACGGCCGCGGACCTCGGGCTCGAGGCGCGCCGGAAGAGGGACACGGGAGTTTGGGTGGGCAACGACAAGCTGGCGGCTATCGGCGTGAAGATCACCCGGGGTATCACCATGCACGGTTTCGCCCTCAACCTCACCACCGACCTGACCATGTTCGCAGGGATTGTTCCCTGCGGGCTGAACGACCGGGGGGTGACCTCCGTGGAAGCGATCACCGGACGCGCCCACTCGGTCCGTGCCGCGGCGGTGATAGCGGCACATCACGCAGGGGTCGTTTTCGGACGTCGTCTGGTCTGGACGGCGCCGGATGATCTGGGCGCGCCGTCCCTGACCCGGGCGCCCCTGACCTCGAGCACCACCGCATGACGAGACTCACCTGACCAGAGGAGACGTCGCGTGAAACCGGGCAAGGACAGACACACCGAGCTGGGTCTCAAGGAAGAGGACCTCCTTGGGATGTACCGATGCATGCTGCTAGCGCGTTTCTGCGACGAACGGCAATGGTCCTTGAACCGTCAGGGCAAGGCGCCCTTTGTGATTCCCGTCTCCGGCCATGAGGGCGCCCAGGTCGGCTCCGCGTGGGCATTCGAACGTGGCAAGGACATTTTCTGCCCCTACTACCGCGACATGGCCCTCGTCCTCGTCGCCGGCTTCACCGTGTACGACGTGTTCCTCGGGCTGTTCGGCAAGGCGGACGATCCTTCCTCGGGGGGCCGTCAGATGCCCGCTCACTGGGGTTCGAGGGCCCGCAACATCATCACGGGCTCATCGCCCATATCCACTCAGGTGCTTCACGCCGCCGGGCTGGCGCTGTCGAAGAAGATCAAGCGCGAGGACGCGGTCGTGGGCACCTGGTTCGGAGAGGGCGGCACCTCGGAGGGTGATTGGCACGGCGCCATGAACTTCGCCGGCATCCACGCTCTTCCGTTGATCTTCGTGTGCGAGAACAACCAGTACGCGATCAGCGTTCACGAATCCAAACAGGTGGCGGGACGCGTCTACAAGCGGGCGAAGGGTTATGGGTTTCCAGGCATCGTAGGTGACGGCAATAACATCCTCGAGTGCTACAAGCTGACCAAAGAGGCGGTTGATCGCGCCCGGGCGGGTGAGGGACCCACCCTCATCGAGCTGCGCACCTATCGTTACTACTCCCACACATCAGATGACGACGATCGAACCTATCGCCCGTCGGCAGAGGTCCAGGAATGGAAGCGCAAAGACCCCATCCCTCGTTTCGAGAGATATCTCAAGTCGGCCGATGTGTTGGATGATTCGGTTATCGAAGAGCTGCGCGGCGTCACCAAAGGTGAGGTGATAGAGGCGGCAAAGACCGCCGAAGCCGCGGACTTTCCCGACCCTTCCACCGCCGCAATGAGAGTTTTCGGGGATATCGAGGTCGTGTGATGGCGGTCAAGAATGTCGTCCAAGCGGTGCACGACACCCTCCATGAAGCCATGGAGCTCGACGAGCGTGTGCTCGTCCTTGGCGAGGACGTCGGTGCCCGCGGCGGGGTTTTCAGGGCGACGATGGGGTTTCTGGAAGACTTCGGGCCGGAGCGCGTGATCGATACTCCGTTGGACGAATGTCTGATCGCCGGCCTGGCGATCGGTTTGGCCCTCGACGATATGCGTCCCGTGGCAGAGATCCAGTTCGCAGACTTTATCTACCCAGCCTTCAACCAGATCGTCTCCGAAGCAGCGCGAATACGCTATCGCTCGAACGGCGACTTCGGTGTCCCCATGGTCATCCGAGCCCCGTACGGCGGAGGAGTCCACGGCGCTCTCTATCACTCCCAGTCCATCGAAGCATTGTTCGCCCATGTGCCGGGACTGAAAGTGGTTACCCCCTCGACCCCTTACGACGTCAAAGGCATGTTGATCCACGCCATCGAGGATCCCGATCCGGTTCTCTTCCTCGAGCACAAGAAGACCTACCGCCTGATCAAGGGCGAGGTGCCCGACGATCGTTTCACGGTGCCCTTCGGAGTTGCCGAGGTGCGGCGGGGAGGAGACGATCTGACCTGTGTCGCCTATGGGTTGATGTGGCATCTGTGCCTGGAGGCGGCCGAACGACTTGCAGGCGAGGGCATAGAGGTCGAGGTCATAGACCTGCGCAGCATCTATCCACTCGACATCGACACGGTGCTTCAATCGGTAGGCAAGACGGGCAAAGTAATGGTGGTTCACGAGGACAACAAATTCCTAGGTCTGGGGGCAGAGATCTCGGCGCAGATCGGCGAGAAGGCGCTGTCGGAGCTCGATTGCCCGGTCGTGAGGATCGCCCCACCCCACGTTCCTGCGATGCCGTATTCGCCCACCCTCGAGCACTGGTACCTGCCCGACGCCGATAGGCTGGAGCAGGAGATGCGAAAACTGGCGAGCTACTGAGGGATCCAGACTGATGGGACAACCACTCCTGATACCCACGATAAAGACGCGTGCGGAGGCCGAGCGCGATCTCCGGCGCGGCACGCCCATGCATGCGGCCCCGGGCGGGAGTGCGCCAAGGCCGATGCCCAGGCCCGAGTGGCTCAAGGTGCGGGTCCAGCAGGGCGAAAACTTCATCGAGTTGCGGGATCTCATGCGTGAACGGGGGCTTCACACGGTCTGTGAGGAGGCCGCGTGCCCCAATATCTACGAGTGCTGGGAGGCGCGCGAGGCCACGTTTCTTCTCTGTGGCGATCTCTGCACGAGACGGTGCGGATTCTGCGACATCAAGACGGCCAAGCCGGCGCCCCTCGACGCAGCCGAGCCCGCAAAGATCGCCGAAGCTGTTTCTCTTATGGGTCTCAAATTTGCGGTGATTACCGGTGTGGCCCGCGACGACCTGCCCGATGGGGGTTCAGACCATTGGGCGTCGACTATCGCCGCAGTGCGGAGTGCCCGCCCCGAGTGCGGGATCGAGGTCCTGATCCCGGACTTCAAGGGCCGCAAGGAGGGCCCGCGTGCCTCTCTCGAGCGCGTGATCGATGCCAGACCTGACGTGCTGGCACATAACCTCGAAACCGTGCGGCGCCTGCACCCGGCGATCCGGCCGGGGTTCGGTTACGAGGCAAGTCTTCAACTCCTCCGTTGGGCTAAAGAGCTCAAGACGGACCAGGTGACCAAGTCGAACCTCATCGTTGGAATGGGCGAGCGGGAGGACGAGGTGTATGGGGCCATGCGGGACCTACGGGAAGCAGGCTGCGACGTGCTGACGATCGGCCAGTATCTGCAACCGAGCGTTGCGTGGCATCTGCCGGTGGACCGGTGGGTGCATCCCGACGAGTTTGCCCGCTTCAAGGCCCGGGGTGAGAATGAGCTCGGCTTTGCGTGGGTCGAGTCCGGCCCCCTCGTTCGCTCGAGTTATCACGCGGGCCGGCAGTACCGCAGCGCCGCGGCGCGCCTCCTCGCCTCCGCCTGAGGGCTCGAGGGTGCCGTCTGCTTGCCTCGATCCGCAGCAGGGGTGGCCCATGTTCAGGAGGCGAATCTGCGCACCCGACGGCATTCTTCTGGCAGCTTCGCCCCACCGGGTATCATGCGGGTGTCAGTTGTGCTCGTTCGCCGGGAGGTGAAACCAAGTGACGTACGTCATCGCAGAGCCGTGCATCGGCGTCAAAGACCGGGCGTGCGTCGACGAATGTCCGGTCGACTGCATATACGAGGGTGAGGAGCAGTTGTGGATCCATCCGGAGGAGTGCGTGGATTGTGACGCGTGCCTTCCGGCGTGCCCCGTGGATGCAATCTACCCTGCCGACAATGTCCCTCCCGAGTGGACGCCGTTCATCGGCACCCAGGCGGAGTGGTTTGAATCGCATCCGGAGGCCTCCGGCGGCGCCATGGAAAGCCCCTTCGCCCCGGCAGAGGAGCGCGGCGAGTAGAGCGGATCAGCGAGCCAAGCTCCCCCGACTCTTGGGGGCATTGGCTCGGGCGCAAGGTGTCGGTTAGATATCGCCTCCATGACGATCCGTCGCCGTTCTCCGAGGGGATCGGCGTGGTGCAATCGGTGGCGGAGGACGCTGCCGGCGTAATTTCCTTGAAGCTGGTCGACCGGCGAGGCGACACTGTGATCGTGCCGGTGGGGGACTTGGTGGCGGCCAAAGCGTTCTAGGAAGCCGCCGTGCGTCCAGTAGCTTGAAGGCGCTGTTATCGTTGATAGACACAATGTATGGAGCTCTTCTACGCGCGCCCGGGGCCGGCAGATGACGGCCCAGGCGGCCCCGTCCGCCCACGTCCGGGCCGATCGCAAGGAATTACCACGTGTGGTGGTCCGTTTCGCGGGTGATTCCGGTGACGGAATGCAGCTCACCGGAGATCGCTTCACAAGCGTCAGCGCCGCCTTCGGCAACGACCTTGTCACGATGCCGGACTTCCCGGCCGAGATCCGGGCCCCGGCCGGTTCGCTGGCGGGTGTTTCGGCTTTTCAGATTCACTTCTCCGACCACGACATCCTCACCCCCGGCCAGCCCGGTGTGCTGGTCGCCATGAACCCTGCCGCACTCAAGGCAAACCTTGGAGATGTGATGCGCGGGGGAATGCTGATTCTCAACACTGACTCGTTCGACAAACGCAACTTGGAGAAGGTGGGTTTTTCATCGAACCCTCTGGAGGACGGCTCTCTCGACAGCTATCAGGTTTACAAAATTCCCATGACGTCGATGACCATCGATTCGGTCAAGGGATCCGGAGCGTCGAAGAAGGAGGGAGAACGCTCCAAGAACATGTTCGCCCTCGGGGTGCTCTCGTGGATGTATTCGCGTCCGCTCGAGCCCACCATTGAGTATCTCGAGAAGAAGTTCTCCAAGAAGGAGTCCATCGCGAACGCAAACGTGGCGGCTTTGAAGGCAGGGCATGCGTTCGGCGAAACCGCGGAGTTGAGCGCCTTCGAGGTAAAACCCGCGACCCTTGCTCCCGGCAGATATCGAAGGATCACCGGCAACCAGGCGCTTGCCTACGGGCTGATCGCCGCCAGCGTGCAGTCCAAGCTGCCTTTGTTTCTGGGCTCCTATCCCATCACTCCCGCCTCGGATGTCCTCCACGAGCTTGCCCGCTACAAGAATTTCGGGGTTCGCACCCTCCAGGCCGAAGATGAGATCGCTGCGATCGGCATGGCCCTGGGCGCCGCCTTTTCCGGGCATCTCGGTATAACGACAACCTCTGGTCCCGGGCTTGACCTCAAATCAGAGACGCTCGGCCTGGCGATTTCGCTGGAGCTGCCGCTGATCGTGATCGACATTCAAAGAGGGGGCCCGTCGACCGGGCTGCCGACCAAGACCGAGCAATCCGATCTCCTGCATGCGATGTACGGGCGCCACGGGGAGGCGCCCCTTCCCATAGTGGCCTCCTACTCGCCGGCGTCTTGCTTCTGGGCGGCCCTGGAATCGGCGCGTATCGCGCTCAAATACATGACTCCGGTAATCCTGCTATCCGACGGCTACATCGCCAACGGCGCCGAACCGTGGCACATCCCGACGGTGGACAAGCTTCCCGACATCTCGGTCCGCTTCGCGTCACAGCCCAATGTGGGTGAGGACTTCTGGCCTTATCTGCGCGACGACGAGACCTTGGCGCGTCCATGGGCGATACCGGGGACGGCCGGTCTGGAGCATCGAGTAGGTGGGTTGGAGAAGGCGGATGGCACCGGGAACATCTCCTACGATCCCGACAACCATCATCTGATGACACAACTTCGCCAAGCGAAGATCAAGGCCATAGAGGAGGACATTGACCCGCTCGAGTTCGACGGCAGTGAGGACTCCCGTGTGCTCGTGCTCGGCTGGGGGGGGACCTACGGCACGATCGGCGAAGTCTGCAGGCGACTTCGCGCCCGCGGCAGACCGGTGGCGAGGGCGCATCTCAAGCACCTCAACCCGATGCCGAAGAACACCGGCGAGGTGCTTCGCCGATTCGACAAGGTGGTTGTTCCGGAGCTCAACATGGGGCAGTTGTCCAAGCTGATCCGTGCCGAGTTCTTGATTGAGACTGTTTCCATCAACTGCGTCAGGGGCCTCCCCTTCTCCTCGACAGAGTTGGAAGCTGAGCTCGAGGAGTTGATCCCATGACCGATCCCAACGGGCACACCCTCGACGAGAGAGGGCGCGGCATCACCGAGGCCTCGGGCGGTATTGGAACGTTGACGCGTAAGGATTTTGTGTCCGATCAAGAGGTTCGCTGGTGCCCCGGGTGTGGTGACTATGCGATTCTTGCAGCGGTTCAAAGCATCATGCCCGAGCTCGGCGTCCCGCGCGAGAAGGTGGTCTTTGTGTCGGGAATCGGTTGCTCGAGCCGCTTTCCGTACTACATGAATACCTATGGCGTGCACGGCATCCACGGACGGGCCCCCGCGATTGCAACCGGCATCGCCAGTGCGCGCCCCGACCTGCAGGTGTGGGTCGTCACCGGTGACGGCGACGGTCTCTCCATCGGAGGGAACCATCTTATTCACGCGCTCAGGCGCAACGTCAATTTGAAGATCCTACTGTTCAACAACCAAATCTACGGCCTGACGAAAGGGCAGTATTCGCCTACCTCCGAGCAGGGAAAGGTGACCAAGTCGACGCCGTTCGGATCCGTAGAACAGCCTTTCAACCCGATCTCCCTTGCTCTGGGAGCGGAGGCGACTTTTGTCGCTCGTACGATCGACGTCGAGCGCAAGCATCTGCCTGAGATGCTGAGGCGCGCCGCGGCTCATCGTGGTTCGGCATTCATCGAGATCTACCAGAACTGCAATATCTTCAACGACGGGGCGTTTCTTGCGCTTACCTCCAAAGAGGGGCGGACCCAGAACCGAATCTACCTCGAGCACGACCGGCCGATTCGTTTTGATCGCGACGGTTCGAAGGGGATCCGTATGACCGGCGCAGGGCACCTCGAAATCGTCGAGGTGTCCGAAGTCGGCGAGAACGAGCTCCTGGTGCACGATGAGCACCGGTACGATGCGGGCCTGGCCTTCGCGTTGTCGAGATTGTCCGCCGGCCCGCACGGACCGACCCCCCTCGGAGTCTTCCGCCAGGTGGAGCGCCCCGTCTACGGTGATGGGATGGAGAGCCAACTACGGTCCGCTGCGGCCGACCAGGGCCCCGGCGACCTCGCCAAGCTCCTCTCCTCGGGCGACACATGGGATGTCGACTGAGTGCCGGAGGGGATGACCCCGGGCGCCGACGACAGAGTCGAACGGCTCGCCCGCAAGCTCCTGAATTCGACCGATGAGGACGGGGCGGAGATCGCCGATCTCGATACGGCGCGCCGAGCCGCAGCTGCACGACTCGGAGATTCAGAGGAGCGCACCTTTGATCCGGCGGTGACCGATCCCGGTGATTCGGGCGTGATTCGCCGAACCTCCGGGGAGACGACCGTCGAAGGAGCCAAGGAACAACCTTGACGAGCGCGATTGGAATGAACGAGCTTCTTGCTGCCGCACTCGATGCCGCAATGTCCTCGGGGGCCTCGTACGCTGACGTGCGCGGTGTCGAAATCAGGGCGGAGTCTCTCGGGGTCAAAGGCCCCGCCGTGGAGTCTCTAGAGCGTTTCGATTCGCTCGGTTTCGGGGTGCGGGCGCTTGTTGACGGCGCATGGGGTTACGCGTGTTCGGCCGAGCTCGACGCCGCGGAAGCGGTTTCTACAGCACGCGTTGCGGTCGAGATTGCCCGGGCCAGCGCGACTGTCATGACTGCGCCTATCGAGTTGGTTCCCGAGCCTGTGCACCGCGACAGCTGGATGGGCCCGACGGAGCATGATCCGTTTGCGGTGACGCTCGAGGACAAGCTCGAGCTTCTAACCTCGGCAACGGCGGGCATGCAGGTGTCGCCGAAGATAAGGACGACGCGTGCAACCATGGATCTGCTCAGCCAAACGACCTGGTTTGTGTCGTCGGAGGGAAGTTCAATCGACCAGTCTTTCGTGCAGAGTGCTGCCGGAATCGAAGCAGTCGCTGTTGACGGCTCCGAAGTGCAGCAGCGTTCATACCCGGGCTCCTTTCGGGGGCACTTCGCTTCCGGAGGTTATGAGGTCATTGCCGAGATGGATCTCGTCGCCAATGCGGAGCAGACTGCAGAGGAAGCCGTAGCGTTGCTGACTGCGCCCCTATGTCCGCAGACTGTAACCTCCGTCGTGCTTGACGGTCATCAGACGATGCTCCAGGTGCATGAGTCGGTGGGGCACCCAACGGAACTCGATCGCGTCCTCGGGATGGAGGCGGCTTTTGCCGGAACGTCGTTTGTTGGGATACCCGATCTCGGTTCGCTGCGCTACGGGTCTGAGGTGGTCAATATCAACTCGGACGCGACGATTTCCGGCGGGCTTGGCTCTTACGGGTACGACGACGAAGGAGTTGCAGCGCAACGAGTCGATCTCGTCAAGGGGGGCATCCTGGTCGGCTTCCAGACGTCACGCGAGACCGCGGCCAAGATCGGGGCGCAGAGGTCGAACGGCACTATGCGCGCCGAAGGGTGGGAGAACTTTCCCCTAATACGGATGCCGAACGTCAACTTGCTACCCGGGTCCGGGAGCTTCGAGGATCTCCTGGCCGATGTAGATGACGGCATCTACATGGCTACAAACAAGTCGTGGTCGATCGATGACAAGCGCCTGAACTTCCAGTTCGGATGTGAGGTCGCTTGGGAGATCAAGCATGGCAAGCTTCGGCGAATGCTCAAAGACCCCCGCTACACGGGGATAACGCCGGTGTTCTGGGGATACTGCGATGCGATCGCCGGTCCCGAGGAGTGGAAGGTCTGGGGCACGCCCAACTGCGGGAAAGGCCAGCCGGGACAGACTATGCGGGTCGGCCACGGGACCTCCCCGGCGCGTTTCCGCAACGTCTCCACCGGTGTGTCGAGTTGAGCTCGGGCGAGCCCCCCCTCAGCGTCGAAGCAGCCCGGCGAGCCGCTCAAGCAGTTCTCGACACTCCCGGTGCCGATGGCGTCGAGGTCCTCGTAAGCGCGTCTGCGGCCGGCGTGACTCGTTTCGCCAATTCGCAAATCATCCAGAACATCGCTCGCAAGGAGGTGCGCGCCTACGTGCGCGTTGCCGTCGGCGATCGCGTAGCATCGGCCGGAACCAACCAGCTCGACGCCGAGCACATGGGCAGCGCTGCGACCCGTGCATTGGAGGCGGTACGTGCAACTCGCGGTGACGCCGACTGGCCGGGGTTCGCCCGGCCCGATAAGGACGGGCGCGCCGAACCGGTGGGCCGGTGGGACGCAGCCACTGCAGCCGCCTCACCCGCCCGGCGCGCCGAGGCGGTGAGCCAGATCCTGCGCGCCTCCGACTCGAACAACGCGGCCGGGATCTACGAGACGAGCTCATATGCCTTCGGTGTCTTTTCGTCCGCCGGCATCGACTGCTTCGACGCCTACACCCGCTGTGCTATAGCCTGCTTGGTGGACAACGGGGAGTCGACCGGGTGGGGCGACAGCTCGTCACATGCGATGGGTGAGGTCGATGTCGAAGCCGCGGCGCACCGCGCGGCTGAGAAAGCGGAGGCGAGCAAGAGTCCCCACTCCGCCGCCCCCGGCACCTACGAGGTGGTGCTCGAGCCGGCCGCGACGGGCGCAATCATCGAGTATCTGTCATACGCGGGCTTCGGCGCCAAGCAGGTTCTCGAACATGAGAGCTTCCTGGCCCGGCATACCGGGGAAGAGGTCGGCGCGCCTTCGGTCAGCATCCTCGACGATGTGTGGCATCCGCAATCGGTGGGGATCGGTTTCGATTTCGAGGGGGTCCCCCGCAAGAGGGTTGCGGTGATCGAGCGCGGCCGGGCCACGGGACCCGTGAGCGACCTTCGCACCGCACGCCAAATGGGCGTCGAGGCCACCGGGCACGGCTCCGGCTCGAACGAGCTGGGGCCCTTTGCAGCCAATGTCGTCCTCGAAGCCGGGGACAAGTCCCTGGAGGAGCTCATAGGAGGCGTCTCGCGGGGGTTTCTGGTCACACGTTTCCATTACGTCAACATCCTCGACCGCCCCGCGACGCTGCTCACGGGGATGACGCGCGATGGGACCTTCGCCGTGACCGACGGCGCCATCACCGGCGCAGTGCACAACTTCCGCTTCGCTCAGAATGTCCTCTCTGCCCTGGCCTCCGTCCAGGGAGTCGGCCGGGACCTGGTCAGCCTCGCTCCCGAGTACGGCGGGTTCGGGTCGACCGTTGCCCCCGCCTTGCATCTGGGTGAGTTCGATTTCGTTTCCACGACCTCACACTAGAGAGGGTGAGCCTCCACGAGCTCTGGCATGTCACCGTCCTGGCCTCGACGCTGTTTGCCGCCGCCGGTCTGGCACTAGTCCTGCTTGCACCGCTGGCGTTCGATCCGCCGCCACCGGGGCTGATAGGGGCCCGGCCCCTGGTCTTTGCGCTCGCCGGGATGGCCGCTATCCTGTTGGTGGCGGAATGGACGGCGATTCACTGAGGTTGACTACAATGTGGGTAGCCAAGCGGGCACAGGCCCGGTAGAAGGAGGTTTTTAGGTGTCCACCACCATGCAGACGATCACGATGAGTGCCAGTGCGGCTTCCAAGGTGCTCGAGCTCCTGAAGCGCGAGGTCGAGTCCTCTCCGGAGGATCATGCGGGCAAGGAGTACGCGCTGAGGGTGGCCGTACAACCCGGTGGCTGCGCCGGCCTTCGCTACGCGTTGTACTTCGACGACCGCAAGATGGACGATGACCGGATCGAGTCGCTCCACGGCCTGGAGATCAGGGTCGACAAGATGAGCGCGCCGTACTTGGCAGGCGCCGAGATCGACTATCTCGACGGGCTCGCACAGTCGGGCTTCACGATCAACAACCCCAATGCCAAGGGATCGTGCGCCTGCGGAGACTCGGCGACCTTCTAACGTTGTTGACTCGTCCGATCAGAAGCTGAATCCGGGCGGGGGCGGGTCGCACAGCTTCTGTACCCGCGCTCGCATGGCCTCAAGGATCGGTCTCGAGCCGGCTGAGCCGACGGCGTTGTCGAGCTGGTAGCGGTCGGTGCGCATGTTGTAGAGCTCTTCCTCGCCGGTCGTATAGCGTACGTAGCTGTAGTTGTCGCTTCGTATTTCGCAGTAGGTGGGCACGAGCTCACCGTGATGCTCGATGAGAAGGTCCTCGCGCCACCGGCGCGCCGACGAGAAGAGCCGATTCAGGTTTCGCCCTTCGGCCCCCGGCGCCGGCACTCCGGCTACTGCGGCAAACGTCGGAGCGAGGTCGATGGTGGCCGCCAGGCGGGTCTCGATGGTGCCCGGGTCCGTCAACGGGTCGTAGCGCACGACATAGGGCACCCGGATACTCTCTTCGTACGGAGTGAGCTTGCCCTGAAGGCGGTGCTCGCCCCACGTGTAGCCGTTGTCCGACACGAACGCGATCATCGTGTTCTCGAGCCGGTCGGTTGCTTTGAGTGCATCCATGATGACGTCGATACCATCGTCGACCGCCAGCAGTGTACGGAGCATCAGTTTGCGCTTCCTGTCGGTACGGCGCTCCTTCTCGGGAGTCCAGGCAGGCCAGCCCTGCAGCCAAGCAGGCTTGTCGGCCATGTCGAGCTCGTTGTAGTTGGGAGGGCGCGACGGCGGGAGGCCGTGGAAGGCAAAGCGGTGCCGGAGCGCCGGGGTGGATGGTCCGTGGGGAGCCTTTGGCGCCCAGTACAAGAACAGCGGCCCGCTCGTTTTCTGGATGAAGGAAGCGGCCTTGTCGGCCAGTACGTCGGTTGAGTAATCCTCGGCCGACGACCCAAAGCTTCGCAGCCGCCCATCGAGGCTCAAGTTGTAGTTGTAATAGTCGGACTTCGCGAAAGCGACCCACCGGTCCCATCCGGGGGGAACATACTTGGCGTGTCTGCGATAGCCATTCAAATACTTGCCGACTAGAGCGGTGCTGTAGCCACTGTCGTTCAGCCACGTAGCTATGGTCGAACTGTCGTCGAATACCCTGAATCCTCCGAACGGTCCTGTGTTGTCGTAGACGCCGGTGGAGTGCGAATACTGGCCGGTGAGGATGTTGGCTCTGCTGGGACAGCACTGCGGATTGACGACGAAGCCGTTGGTGAAGGTGACTCCCCGGTCGGCCAAGCGCCTTTGCAGCACCGGCATCGCAAAGGTCGTGTCCCAGCGCTGGTCGTCGGTCACGATGAGCACCAGACTGGGGCGTTGCGCCGCTCTTGCCGCAGTGGGCCCGGCTGCGGGCATCAACGGCCCAATCAGGGCGAGGCATAGCGCGCAGGTGAGCGCGGTGCGACGGACGTAGGCGGGACGCAAAGTCGTCCTTGAACGCAGGTTCATAGTCGTGTCACTCCCGGGTATTGGCGAGCCCTGGGTGCTTCGCCTATAGTGGCGGCGCTCATACAGAGCGGGGGAGGGACCGGCCTGTTGATCCCGCCGCAACCACCGTTGAGCTCATGGCAGGTGCGAATCCCGGACGGATGAGCGGGTTCCTTCCAGAGAGCCTGTCTCCTCCGACGGACGGTCGTCGAAGTTGCACAAGGAAGGAACATATGCCAATCCAGACAACTGTGCTGGGGTCCTATCCCAAACCACCCCCAGAGGGCGCCTCCTTCAACCTCCGAAAGACGCTCCATGCCATCGAGCGAGGCTCGGCAGACGAGGGAGATTTGCAACGAGCCAGGCAGGAACTGGTGGCCGAGCTCATTTCGGAGCAGGAGGCCGCCGGCCTCGATGTGGTGACCGACGGGCACGCCGGCTGGGACGACATCCTCACGCCATTCGCCCGCAACCTGGCAGGTTTTTCTATTGGCGGGCTCCTGCGTTGGTTCGACAACAATGTCTACTATCGCCGCCCGATTTGCACGGGACCGGTGGAGTGGCGCGGTCCCTCCACTGTTGAGGGCTGGGCATTCGCCCAGTCGGTTGCGCACGTGCCGGTGAAGGCGGTCATTCCCGGTCCCATAACCTTTGCCCACCTGTCGGTGGACGATCATTACGGGGACAGGGGCAACTTTGTGAGCGCTCTAGCGTCAGTTCTGGCTCAGGAAGCGTTCGAGCTCGAGGCGGCGGGCGCGACGATCATTCAAATAGATGAGCCGGCCCTGCTCAACGCTCCCGAAGAGCTCGAGCTCGCGAAGGCTTCGCTTGGTCTCATAACCTCTCAGCTCCAGTCCGCGACGACGATCGTCTGCACCTACTTTGGAGACGCCAAGCGATTGGGATCGGAGCTCTTCGAGCTTCCGGCAGACTGCTTCGGCCTCGATTTCGTAGCCGGGCCGGGTAACTCTGAGCTGGTCGATGAACTGCCCGGGGACAAGGCGCTGCAGGCAGGGATCATAGATGCCCGTAACACCGCTCTCGAGTCAACTGCGGCTCTCCGGGCCATGATGGAGCCGTTGTCGGAGACCCTGGGGGACAGATTGACGGTGGGCCCGTCTTCGGGCCTGGAGTTCCTCCCGCGTGAAAAGGCGAAGGCAAAGCTCGAGCGGCTTGTAGAAGCAGCCACAGCGGTGGCTGGGTCGGGAGGGAACTGAAGTGGGTTCGGGAGATCTGAGGGGCCCAGGGCTGTGGACGACCTCGGTGGGAAGCTTGCCCAAGCCTGAATACCTGACCACGGCGCGTACCGGACGCGCGCGCCGGGAAATCAGCGCTGAAGACCTGCAGGAGCTCGAGCGGACTGCTACGCGCGAGTGGGTCGAGTTCCAAGATTCCATAGGCACTGATCTCGTAGTGGACGGCGAACAGTACCGCGGTGACATGGTCGCTTTCTTCGCCGAGGAGTTGGCTGGGTTTGAGATCGGCGGTCTCGTTCGCTCCTACGGCAACCGATATTACCGAAAGCCCATTGCAACGGGCGCGGTGGGCCGCGATCACGCAATGACGGTTGACTGGTGGCATTTTGCGCAGTCTTTGACCGATGCGCCGGTCAAGGGCATGCTCACCGGACCCTACACAATCTGTGACTGGTCTTTCAATGAGCACTACAGCACCCGCCGGGATCTGGTGCTGGATCTCGCCAAGGTAATACGCGATGAGGCGCTTGATCTCGAACAGGCCGGGGCCCGCTACATCCAGATCGACGAGCCCGCCGCATCGACGCGCATGGACGAGTTGGATCTCGTGATCGAGGCAATGGGAGTCGTTACCGAACCTCTCAGCGCCCATACGATCACGCATATCTGCTATGGGGACTTCCACAAGGCGTATCCGAAGATGCTCGAGATTCCAGTCGACCAGATCGATCTGGAGTTCGCCAATTCGCACTACTCATTGCTGTCTGAGTTCTCGGCGCATCCCTTCTCCAAGTATCTGGGGCTGGGGGTAACCGATGTCCACTCCCACGAGCTCGAGCCTGTGGACGATCTGGTTGAGGGGATCCGGAAAGTGCTCGGGCACCTTCCCCCGGAGCGGGTCTTCGTAGATCCCGATTGCGGCCTCAAGACCCGCAGCCCCGAGGAGGCCAAGGCAAAGCTTTCGAGCATCAAGAAGGCCGTCGATGTAGTCAGGGCGGAGTTGTAGCGAGAGAGCGGTTGGCAAACCCGCTCCCTTTCGGAGGAGGTAACCTGTCCCCAGCGCGGGGGAGCTCTGCAGAGAGCTGAGAGGCCTTACGGCGACCCCAC
Source organism: Actinomycetota bacterium (assembly GCA_013694625.1). Taxonomy (GTDB): domain Bacteria; phylum Actinomycetota; class CADDZG01; order CADDZG01; family WHSQ01; genus JACDDL01. Next base: position 15,922 of record JACDCD010000106.1, read on the forward strand.
GAACCTGCACGGGCTAGGACCTGCGAAGGGAGTCGCAAATGAGCGTTGTATCCGGCCGCGCCGAAAGCGGGCCGGGATCCGGCATCCAACCGATCCCCCAAGCCCAACGAACCCTGACGGCATTCGATCTGGCGGTCCTGTGGGGCGATCTCGGAATCGGGTTGCTCGTGCTGGTCACCGGGGCCTTGCTGGTTCCGGGCCTCGGCTTCGGTGCTGCAATGGCGGCCATCCTCCTGGGCTCGTTGATCGGCGTCGGTCTTCTAGCCCTTACCGGTGTGGCGGGCGCCGATCACGGCCTGCCCACCATGGTCCTGTTCCGATCGGTTCTGGGCGTTCGGGGCTCGTGGGCGCCGAGCTTCCTGAACGCGATACAGATGGTTGGCTGGACGGCCGTTGAACTGTGGGCGATGTCGTATGTGGCCGATCTCGTCACGCGACGGATCTTTGATTTCTCGGCGCGCCCCCTGTGGCTTGGAGTCACGGCGGTTCTGTGCACCGCATTGGCCCTGTGGGGCCCCGTCGGCGTGACGCGGGTGTGGATGGAGCGCTTCGGCACGTGGATGATTCTTCTCATATGCGGCGCCATGACCCTTCTGGTGCTCGGGAGCGCCGACATCGGTGCCGCGCTGTCGGCGAGGGGGACGGGTGGATGGCCGGCGTTCGGTTCTGCAATCGACATTGTGATCGCGATGCCGATATCGTGGCTTCCACTCATCGCCGACTACAACCGTTTCGCGAAGGGGCCCCGCTCTGCGTTCTTCGGTACATTTTCCGGCTACCTTTTCGCAAACGTTTGGCTGTACGCCTTGGGGGCGCTGCTCGTCCTCACTGCTGGGGCGGAGCCCTCTCCGGGCGCCATCGCAGGTGGCATCCTTGCATTGGCGGGGGGCTCGCTGGCGGGGGTGTTATTTCTGGTCGGCCTACTGGTCGGTGAGTCGGACGAGGCCTTCGCAAACATCTATTCGGGGGCTCTGACCCTGCAGAACATCTGGCCCCGGGCTTCGCACCGCGTTCTGGTGCTGGTCGTCGCCGGCCTTGGCACGGGTATGGCCGCATGGTTGACGATGGATCGCTACGAGAGCTTCCTGTTTCTCCTGGGATCCGTATTCGTCCCGCTATTCGGCATCCTCGCCGCCGAATACTTCATCACGCGACGCCGGACGCTGAACGTTGCCCAGCTATATCGCCGAGACGGTCCTTACTGGTTCTCGGACGGAGTGCGATGGCGCGCGTTCGTTCCCTGGATCGTGGGATTCCTCGTGTACCACTGGTTCACTCCCACGGGACCGGGGTGGTGGATCGAGGGTGTGAGCTCGCTTACGGGGGCGCCGCTAACAGAGCGTTTCACCTATGTGGGGGCGTCTCTTCCATCCTTCGTGGCAGCTTTTTTGATGGCTCTTACTCTGCCTCGGCTATCATCGTCTCAAGGAACGCACCCATCCCCGCCGCAGAATGGTTCCTCGATCGAAGAGGTCGGCAAATGAAGATCGAAGCTCGATGTGAAACCTGCGCTCGTATTTTCTCCTTGTCGCAAGTGGGACCTGATGCCCAAACGCCGGGACGGTGTCCATTCTGTGGCGCCCGCTTTGCGCGTCACTACACCACGGTACTGATGGAGATCATTCCTCAGGCTGGGGGCTCGGCAGACGCCTTCATCCATGCCCTCAGCCGCATCCAAGCCATGGATACCGGGTTCGATATCGATATCAAGGGTCTACTCGCGGAAGTCACTAAACAGCTGCGTGCACACGACCAGCACACCCCCGCGGGCTGACTCTCCCCAAGCAGTCGGAGGGGCCCTGATCTCTGATTGCGGGTCCTCGCCCGAGCCCTCCAGCACAAAATCGCAGGTCAAGGGCCTTGCGCACTCTGAATCACACCTTTAGGATTACACGAGTGTCATTTGCTGAGAGAGCCCCAATCCGCCGGGCTTTCGAGGACGAAAGGTGCCGGGGAATGCAGGGAATACAGCGCATTACCACAAGACTCCTTCAGCCCGTCGATTGGCAAACCCACGCCCGCTGCGCCGAGGTCGAACCTGAGATCTTCTTTCCCGAACGCGGGGGTTCGTCGAAAGCAGCACGCGCAGTGTGTGGCAAGTGCCAGGTGCGCGCCGAATGTCTCGAGTATGCACTCAACAACAAAGAGCAGTTCGGCATCTGGGGTGGAACATCTGAGCGCGAGCGGCGCGGTTTGCGAAGAGATCGACTGCGGCGGTTGCGGTCCGCGTCATAGGTACAACCCGTCTTACGGGTAGCCATACCTCATCTTGCAGATGGCTTGCGGTATTTCAAGAATCCCCCGTAACGCCGCATCTCAGAACACCAAAAAGTTTTCCAGGAATGCTTGCACCCCGTCGCGTTATGTGTGCGTAATGACTCTGTGAACGTGTGACCACTCTCGGTACCCGCACCGAAGTAGGTGATGCAAGCCTGTAACCGAGCATGCTGAGGTCATGCGTCACGTGCATGCCGCTGGTCACGAGACGACGAGCGTCCTCGTGCAGAGTGAGGGAGGTGGCAGGATTGGCAACGAAGAAAACCGCAGGACGAAAGACTGCCAGACGAAAAGGCAGCAGCAGCAGGCCTGCGTCGAGCAGGCCCAGGTCGCGCAAGTCGACCGGCCGTAAGAAGAGCACGGGCCGGAAACCTACCGCGCGCAAGTCGACCGGCCGCAGGAAGTCGACTGCACGCAAGTCCACCGGCCGCAAGAAGTCCACCGGCCGCAAGAAGGCGGCGGGCCGCAAGAAGTCGACGGGCCGTAAGAAGTCGACGGGCCGTAAGAAGTCGACCGCACGCAAGTCGACGGGCCGCAAGAAGTCGACCGGCCGCAAGAAGTCGACCGGCCGTAAAAAGTCCACCAACGGGCGGCGCAAGTCCACAAGCCGCGGCAAGGGGTCAACCGCCCGGAGTTAGCCTTTAGAGGCCCTCGAATACCGCCGACTCGAGAGAACGCACCGGTTCCATGAGAAGGCTGGTTGCAGGCTCGTCGGGCGCCGGGAGGTAACGGTCGGGTACGAGCCCGACGATCTCGGTGCCCGCGATGCCCGCCCCCTCCTCGGCTGCGGCTGTGGCCACCCCTTTGAATGCTTCATCGATTCCTGTTCGGTCGGGATCCGTCAGGTTCATCGACACCTGCGCCGAGGAGTGCCCTGGCAGGGCCAGCCCCAGCGCCCGCACTCCCGGCAGTCCGCCGCTTGTGGTGCGTACTTGCATTGCGATCCGCTTGGCGGTGGCCTCGTTGCAATCGAGCCAAATATTGAAGGCGATGAGGCAGGTGCGCGCCCCCACGCAAACGACCCCTCGCTGTGGGTTGATGTCGCGGGGCCCTGCATCGGGAACAAGCCCTCCGTCGGCCCGCTCGATGAGGGCGTGGAGTCCGCCCCGCCGTAGGGAGGGCAGCTCGATTGTTTCCTCCCTGAGAGCAGCGGCCCCATAGAAATAGACAGGAAGTCCGGCGTGGGTCGCAATACCTTCTCCGATAGCATGGGCGGCGCGCACCGCTTCGGTCATCGGCGCACGAAAGGGCACGATGGGACAGATGTCCAGCCCTCCAAGCCGGGGATGCACCCCATCGTGCGTGCGAAGGTCTATGTACCTGAGCGCCCGGGCCAACCTGGCCATGCTCGAGCAGAGGGCCTTGACGTCGGCGGTCAAGGTTAGGACGCTCCGGTTATGGACGGGGTCGGTATGAACGTCCAAGATCCGGCTCCGCCCGCCTTCAATTGCTCCTAGGGCAGCCCTTATCCTGCCGGATCGGCGGCCCTCGGAGATGTTCGGGACTGCGATCAGACCCATGGAGGCGTTACCGTAATGGACGTGAGACGGTCGATGGGGACACCACCAGGATGACGGGAGGGGTCGAGTACGGCTACACCGCCGAGGTCGCTCAGGGGTATGACGAAGCCGTCGTGCGGGCGCGGTTGGCGCTGAAGAGTGAGGGTTTCTCGATAATCACGGAGAGCCATGTGGGAGGCCTATTCGGCCCGGAGGCGGGAAGCGAGCGCCAGTATCTGTTCATGAGCGCGTGGGCTTCGGCGGTCGGCCGGCGCAACGTCGGCGCAGAGGTCGATGTGGCGGTTCACCTACCGTGTAATGTCGTAGTGCAGGAGACGGGCACATCGGCCATCGTGGCCGCGCTTGACCCGGCCGAGGCCTTGGAGGGCGCCGATGTTGGGCCCGCAGAGGCCGCAGAAGCCCGCGAGGCGCTCGCACGGGTTCTGAACAAAGTCCAGATGGGGGTTTGACATGGCCACCGGCGAAGGGGTCCGCACGATTGTCGAGGGCCTCCTAGCCCGTCTCGACGAGGTGGTCGAGACGGCGGTAGACGTCATATGGGACATTCCCTCGTACGGCCGCATGACCGAGCCCTTGCGTCAAGAGGTGCGAGATGCGGTTCGGGAGAATGTCGTTTCGTTGGCCCAGGTGGTGCGCCAATTGCGCGAGCTCTCCCGCGAAGAGCTGGAAATGATCGAACGCGTTGGTGCTCGCAGGGCGGAGTCCGGGATCCCGCTCGACGATGTGCTGAGTGCCTACCGTGCAGTGGTACGGGTGTGCTGGGACGTGCTTGCCGAGGAGTGCAGATCATTTTCCGGGAACGCATTGGACGCGACGATCGAGCTTGCGCATACGGTCTTGCGTTATACCGACCAGCTCTCGACTACGGTCGCAGAGGCCTATGCGCGCGCCCAGCGCACAATCGTCAGAGAGCAGGAGGGCGCCCGGCGTCAGTTCCTCGCGGAGCTTCTGTACGGCACCGAGGCCACACCCGAGGACATTCTCGGTCAAGCGCACACCTTCGGCTACGACCTGTCGCTGAGCTTCATCGCACTGGTCGGCCTGGGCCCCAAGGAAGATGCACGAAAGGAGGCGGCGGTTGCGGCGGCAGCAGCGGCAGTGACCGCCTACTCCACGGCGGAGCTCATCGTGATCCAGAAGGGCCAGCAGACGATCGCCTTGGTCCCGGCCGAGCCGCTGTCGGACCCCATGACCATGCCGGAGAAGCTCGTGGCGGAGCTGGGGGGGGAATGGCGGTTCGGTATGGGGGGCCCCGAGCCAGGTCTCAAGGGGATTCGGCGCGCCTACCTCGAGGCCCGGGAGGCGATCGAGATAGGGACCGCCCTCGGGCTCGAAAGCCGCATCTTCCGTTTTGACGATCTCTTGCTCTACCACTTTCTCCGGGCCGAACCGTCGCTCGTCGAGCGCTTCGTCGAACAGATGCTCGGCCCGCTCATCTCCTACGACGCGCGCCGGAAGGGTGAGTTGGTGAAAACCCTCGAGTGCTACTTCGCCACCGATGGCAGCGTGAAGATAGCCGGCGAATTGCTGTTCGCACACCCGCACACGGTTACCTACCGTCTCAAACAAGTCGAGAAGCTGACGGGCTGGTCGTTGCGCAATTCTGAGGACAAGCTCCGCCTCCAATTCGCCCTGCGCGGACTTCGTCTTGCCCAGGCTCGCGCGGAGAACGAAGTCTAGAAAAAGATAGACCGGGGTGCGGAGCGCTCCCCGGTACATCCGAGGTGGCGCCGCTCCCGGATGCTAACCTCGCCCCTGTGCCGCAGCGAGTACTGATCATCGGGTGGGACGGGGCCGATTGGAAGGTCCTCGAACCCATGCTCGAGGCCGGAGAGCTCCCCAACCTCGCCGGCCTGATGGGACGCGGCGCCCACGGAGACTGTCTGTCCTCTATCCCCTCACATTCGTGGTGCGCGTGGCCGTCCTTCATGACCGCGCTCAACCCGGCGGGACACGGTGTTTTCGACATCCTCGAGCACAAGCCCGGGGCGTCGAGGAGGCTGCCGGTCACTTACCGATCGATCAAGGCCAGGACTATCTTCGAAGACTTCAGCGACGCAGGTAAGATATCGCTTGCAATCAACATCCCCCTGACCTTTCCGACGCCGAAGATCAAAGGAAAGGTGATCGGCGGCGGAGTTCTGCCGTCCAGCCGCTCATATACGCATCCCGTCGAACTTCAGCAGGAGCTCGACGCAAATGCCCCCTTCCCGGTAAACGGAATGAGCTGGACGACTTATCGAAATCGCCCTGATGCGTTCATGCAGGAGACCGAGGACATTACCGCCAAGCGGCAGAAATCCTTCGAGTATCTCCTGGACTCCACCGAATGGGATTTCGGTGTGCTGGTCTACGTCTCCACCGATCGGATCCAGCACTGTCTCATGGAATACATAACTCCCGAGAATCCGGCGTATGCCGAGCTCAAGGAGTCTCCGGTGGGACGGCGCATTCGCTCCTTCTACGGACAGCTCGACCAGGGGCTCGGTGAGCTGCTCAAGAGGACGACCGATGAAGACCTCGTCATCTTCATGTCGGACCACGGACACCAGTACTGCGCTCGCACATGCACCATGGACCGCATCCTGCGTCACCTCGGGTGGCTCGAGTTCTCCCGGGGGTCGTTTGCTTTCAATCTGATCCGCTGGGGGCCGGGCCGGCGCATCGCCAGGCGCATCTACGATCTGTTGAAGCTCCATGGGAAGGTGTCCATTCCGGCTTCGCCCATCGACTGGTCGAAGACGCGCGCCTATACCAGTGTCGTCTCGACCGGCGAAGGGGTCTCGGTCAACCTCAAGGGCAGGGAGCCGGAGGGAACGGTGGACCGGGCCGATTTCGAGAAGGTGCGCGATGAGATTGCCGAATCCCTGTCCGGCTTTCGCGATCCCGAGACGGGCGACGCTCCCATTTCCAAGATCTACAGAAAGGAGGAGGTGCTCTCGGGCCGGTTCCTCGACACCGCACCCGACCTGCTGCTCGTACCCGCACCTTTCTATTCGCTGACCCACGCCAAAGGCATGATCGAAAAGGCGGACTGGTTGTCGGGAGACCACCGCCTGGAGGGCGTCGTGGTCGCAACCGGCCCCGAAGTGACCCCCGGTCCCCTGCGTGAGCCCGCTCACCTCATCGACCTTGCCCCGACCGCAATGGCGGCCCTCGGAGTGCCGAGCGCAGTCCCCCGCGACGGCGCCGTGCTCTCGGCGCTCGCCGGCGAAGGGGTCGAGCTCGAGGTGAAGGAACAGGCTCGCGATGCTGGGATCGAGCAGGACGGAAGCGGCCTGGATGCCGACGAGGAGATCGAGGTGGAGGATCACCTCCGAGGTCTCGGTTACGTCGAGTAGGACGGCCGAAGCGCCGGTGCAGGGGTAGGCCCCCCGTGCGCCTGGGACTTGCCCTCCCTCATTACAGCTCCGATCCCGCCGACGGCGCCGCCACCTGGGAGCGTGTGGCCCGAATTGCCAACGTGGCCGAAGAGTCCGGGTTCGCGTCGGTGTGGGTATCAGATCACCTGTTCGTCGACTGGGGCAAATACGGAGCGAGTGCCGAGCCACAGGGTTCGCTCGAATGCTGGACGACCCTGAGTGCGCTCGCCGCCGTCACCTCGAGGGTCCGGCTCGGTTCTCTTACGTTGTGCAACGACTTCCGCAACCCGGCGCTCGTTGCCAAGATGGCCGCCTCCCTCGACGTCCTTTCGGGTGGCCGGCTGGATATCGGGATGGGAGCCGGCTGGTACAGGCCGGAGTATGAGGCCGCCGGCCTCGATTTTGCCTCGGCTCGCCGGCGGATCGAGCGCCTGGGGGAGGCCGTTCAAATCGTGGGCCGGATCCTCGAAGGGGAGGAGCTGAGCTTCACCGGAGACCACTACTCGATGAATGGGGCCATCGCGCGCCCGCGCCCGGTGCAGCAGCCACGTCCACCCCTGTGGGTCGGGGGCAAGGGGGACAGGCTCTTGGAGGTCGCAGCACGCGTGGCGGACGGTTGGAACCTCTCCTGGCTGGGCGGCCTCGAGTGGTACCGGGAGCGATTGGGCGTGGCGGAGCGAGCGTGTGAGAAAGCCGGCCGGGACCCGGGCACCCTCCGTAGATCGGCCGGCGCCTACGTGCTCTGCGGACGGGACGATCGGGACGTGACGAGGCGGTGGGAGCGCCTTGTTGAGCGCACACCCCCGGGGGTTCTCTCCGGAAAGGCAGGAGGACCCATCCCATTGGGCGACTGGCGCCGAACAACTTTTGCAGGGACGCCCGACGAGGTTCTGGATGGACTCGGGCGGCTGGCGGACCTCGGGGTCGAAGAAGTGATCGTAAGCCTGGGCGCTCTGCCCTTCCAGGTTGCCGATGAGGATGACGTGGGTCTGGTTGGTACAAGGATCGCATCGGCGTTACGCTCTAATCAGGCATCGCATACATAGGAGGTCGAAGACATGGGACTACCAGGCGGCGCAGAAATGATTGTTGTCTTGTTGGTGCTATTGCTTCTCTTCGGCGCATCGCGGCTCCCCAAGCTGGCGCGCTCCATGGGACAGGCCGGCAAGGAGTTCAAGTCCGGCATGAAAGAGGGCTATAAGGAAGAGCCGGTCGAGGGATCCTGCCCGTTCTGCGGCGCGGAGGTCCCGGCAGGATCCAAGTTCTGCCCAGGGTGTGCACGCTCCGCCGAGGACATCATCGCCGAGCGCGCCCTCAAGCAGAAGTCCGCCTAACCACCGGCGAGGCGAGCCGGCGCTCAGACCGGCCCAACGGTATCGAGCAGGGCCCACCTCTGTCCCATATCCCTGGGGGCCGGGAATCTCGCTCTCGGGGTTGGGGTTGAAGTCCTTGACGGACGGGCGGCGTCCTCCCGCCTTAACCCTATTGATAAGGTAGAAGAATGCCAAACTTTCGCGACCTGTTGTCACAGGTCAAATCCGAGATCGAAGAAACAACCCCCGAGAAGGTACGGGAGAGGCTCAGGAAGCGCGAGTCGCTGCAGCTCCTCGATGTGCGCGAGCAGGACGAGGTGGATCAGGGGATGGTGCCCGGCGCCGCCCACCTGAGCCGAGCCCACTTCGAGAGCCGGGTGGAGGACGTGGTCCCGGACAAAGAGTCGCCGGTGATCCTCTACTGCGGAAGCGGCGTGCGCAGCGCGTTCGCTGCAAAGACGCTCGGCGAGCTTGGCTATGGGAAAGTCGAGTCGATGGCCGGCGGTTACTCCCGCTGGAAGGAGCTCGGATACGAGCAGGCCACCGTCCGCAGGCTGGAAGCCTCCCAGCGCGATCGTTACTCACGCCATCTCCTCCTCCCGGAGGTGGGCGAGCAAGGCCAGCTCAAGTTCCTCGACGCCAAGGTGCTGTGCATCGGCGCCGGCGGGCTTGGATCTCCCGCACTCCTCTATCTAGCCGCCGCCGGAGTGGGCACCATCGGGATCGTCGACGCCGATATCGTCGACGCGAGCAACCTGCAGAGGCAGATAATTCACGACCTCGACCACCTGGACGTGCCGAAGGTCGAGTCGGCGAAAGAGGCGATCGAGAAACTGAATCCCGACGTCAGGGTCGTCACCCACCACGAGCGCATCGACGCGTCCAACGCCCGGGAGTTGCTGACGCAGTACGACATCGTCGTCGACGGGTCCGACAACTTCGACACCCGTTACGTGCTCAATGACGCTGCGGTCGAGTTGCACAAGCCCGTCGTGCATGGCTCGATCTTTCGTTTCGAGGGAATGGTGTCAACCTTCGTTCCCTTCGAGGGGCCTTGTTACAGCTGCCTCTATCCGGAGGCCCCGCCTCCCGAGCTGGCGCCGAGCTGCAGCGAAGCCGGCGTCCTGGGAGTGCTCCCCGGAATTGTCGGAAGCCTTCAGGCGAATGAGGCTCTCAAGCTGATAGGCGGCTACGGCGACCCCTTGATAGGCCGGCTGCTCACCTTCGACGCCCAGGCGACTCAGTTCGGCGAGGTCAAGGTGCGTAGAGATCCAAGCTGCCCAGTGTGCGGAGAGGGTGCAACGCAGGGGCTCGCTTCCGAAGAGGAAACGACCGCAGCCTAGATCCCATCGTGAAGGTTGCCGTCCTCGCGGATACGCACACCCACGGGTTGTCGCGATCACTTCCCGCGGGGGCGTGGCCCTACCTGGAGACTGCGGACCACATCCTCCACGCCGGTGACGTGACCGACCCCCCGCTGCTAGATGAGCTGAGGGTGCTGGCGCCGCTCACCGTCGTGATGGGCAACTGCGACTCCGGCGATGTGCGCGCCTGGGGCGCCACCGACGAGGCTTCCCTAGAGCTCGGCGGGGTGCGCGTGAGCATGACACACGATTCCGGGCTTCCACGTAATCGGCGCGCCAGGATGTCGGCTCGATGGCCGCGGGCGCGCGTGGTCGTCTTCGGTCACTCTCACCTGCCGTGCAACGAGGATGCCGATGGTCTGCTGCTGTTCAACCCGGGCAGTCCCACGTGGAAGCGGCTCGCCCCGTTCTCATCGATGGGGATCCTGTGGATCGCAGATGGACGCGTCGAAGGCGACATCTTCCCGGTCTAGCTAGCCCTCGTCCGCGCCGGTGTCGCCGAGCACCCGGTCCATCCACGCAAAGGGGTCTTTGACTTCGCCCCAGGTCGGCAGATTGTCGGGTGCCTCCCAGACACGATTGAGGGAGCCGATTCCTTTGAGTTGCAGAACGGCGGCAGAGAATGTCCTGCCCGAGGATCGAAGCTCGTTGTTCATCGAGACTCCCAGGAGCGTTTCGAGCATGGACTGGCCTTCGCTCGGTGTGGTGTTGCGACGCGCCATCCCCTCCACGACCTTGGCTCTCTCGCCCATCACCTCGCCGGCCACCGCCTCGGCCGCCGAGTTGCAGTAACCCTCGAGCACCGCCACGAAAGCGTTCCACCGCTCGACCGCCCCACGGTGCCGGCCGGTCTGCACCACGGGCAGGGCGGACTGCGCGCCGGCGCCCTCTCCGAGAGCTTCCATGCCCTTGGACGAGAGGTCCATCAGCCGCCGTTGCAGTTCCGGGACATCTATCTCGATGGCGTCCACCACCTCTGTCAGGAGGCTGCGGAAGTAGTTGGAGATCCAGGGTTGTGACGTGAGCACCACGTGCCGGGTGACGTCCTGAAGGGCGAGCCACCGGCCAAGCGGCTTCGGTTCGAAGGAGTAATCGGCCGCGAGGCGCGCCACGTTCGTTTCGACGCAGAAGAGCAGGCCGTCGTCGGCGCGCGGAAACGGTGGATCGTGCCTGCCCAGCGATTCACCGGCCAGATGGCCCACCAACGTTCCCACCTGCATGCCGAACAACAGCGGTGCAATCGGTCCCATGGCCCCCTGTAGTGGGCCGGAAGCCTCCGCCTGTTCCGGCGAAAGCTTGGTCATTTCGTCCAGGAAACGCTGCGACATGTGCTCGAACAGCCATCGCCAACCATCGAGGGTCAGACGTACCCATTCGGTTCGATCCACGATCTTGGCGCGCGCCGGCTCCTCGGGCGCCAGCCGGGTGAAACCCGAGACCACCAGTTCTGCGGGATGCACCGTGTCGAAGTAGGGACGTGTGTCCAGTGGAGGGGGGGTTTCTCCAGCCGACTCGGCTACCACCGCCAGCGCGATCTGGCGGGCAATCTCGAAGTTGACCGGACCCTCGCCACCGGCGGCCAGGATGCGCTGGATCTCACGAAATAAGGGAATATCGCCAAAGGACGGTTCGGTCATCATTTGATTGTCCCCCACGCTGGGGGACGCTCGGCCCGGTGATCTCGCCGGGCGGAGAGGATTCTTGCTGCAATCCGGTTGTCCTCACCTGCACGGCGGTACCCTCTCGTGGTGTCTCGCGAGCTCGCGATCGATCTGGGCACTTCCAACACGCGTGTCTTTGAGAGGCGGTCGAGGTCCTTGTTCGCCGAAAGATCGGTGCTGGCGTTGGACAAGGGCACCGGAGCGGTCCTTGCAACCGGCGGGGATGCCTGGCGCATGATCGGCTCCACTCCGGACAACGTCGCGGTGGTGCGCCCGCTTTGCTCGGGCGCAATCTCGGACTATGACACCACCGCAAAGTTGTTGGAGCTCGTCATCGCGCGAGCCGGGGCCGGCCGCTGGTCTCGGCCGCACATGGTGATTACGGTGCCCAGCGCCGGGACGGCGGTCGAGCGGCACGCCGTGCAGCAAGCGAGCCTCGCAGCCGGAGCGCGCTCCTGTAGGCTCATCTCCAAACCGCTGGCCGCCGGGTTGGGTGCGGGGTTGCCGATCTACGAACCGGTGGGGAGCCTCGTGATCGATCTCGGTGGCGGCACCTGCGAAATTTCGCTCATGTCGCTGGGCGGGATGGTGAACAACACAACACTCAGGATCGGAGGCTTCGACCTCGATGCGTCGATCCAGCGTTATGTGCGCGATGAATATTCACTGGAGATCGGCGAGAGGACGGCGGAGGCCGTCAAAATCACCGTCGGCTCGGCGTGGCCTTTACCTGAGCGCGAGAAGGCGGAGGTCACGGGGCAGGATTTCTCGTCTGGGTCTCCGAAGTCGATCATCGTCACCTCCGGGGAGATTCGAGAAGCGATGTCCGAGCAGCTCCAGGCGATCGTCCTTGCGACGATCGCCTGTATAGGCACCTCCCCGCCCGAGTTGGTCCAGGACGTCATGAGACGCGGGATTACGTTGACGGGGGGCGGAAGCCTCCTGGCAGGGTTGGACGTGCTGCTTGCGGAGGAGACTGATGTGCCGGTGCATCTCAGCGACCGACCCTTCGACTCGGTGGTTCTGGGCGCCGGGCGGGCGCTTGTAGAGAAGGACGGACTCGCATCCCTGATCCTGGATTTGGAGCCATGATGGAATAAGGGTTGTCGCCGGGGTGGTCCGAGTCGCCGGGGTGGTCCGAATCGCCGGGGAGTGACACCCGAAGGTGGCCGCGGGGTCAGGATTCCCGGCGCGCCAGCATAGGGGTTCCAACCCCTCTAAATTGTATCTGTGAAGAAGAGCGACGTCCGGGCGCTGCAGGCGTTGTCTCCAGGGGCAGAAGACCGCCTGGTCAAGTGGCGACGCGTGGCGGGGGCTCTTGGCGCCGTCCTGATCGTGGTGGTCGCTTTTATTGTTCCGGTCCCCGCCATCTACGCATTTCTGCCCGGTCCTGCCCGTGATGTGGAACGCCTCATCGAGATCAACGACACGCGCACCTACTCGTCCGAAGGCAAGCTGTATCTGACCACGGTGCTGGTGGACACGCAGGTCACCTTGGCGGAATGGATCGAGACCGCCATCGACCCCAACAAGGCAATCGTGCTCAAGAGCGATTTTGCTCCGGAGGGCGTTTCCCTGGACGAGCTCGACAGGCAGCAACGGGTGGCCATAAGCGACTCTAAACAGCACGCGCAGGAGGTGGCCCTGGCTGCCCTGGGGTACGGCCACCCAACGGGCTCGGGTGCGCAGGTCGAACAAACCGAGCCGGGGCAGCCGGCTTACGGGGTTCTCGAGCCGGGCGATGTGATCCTGTCGGTCGACGGCAGACGGGTGGAGACATCGTGCGACGTCGGAAGCGCTGTTGCCCGCCACGCGGTGGGGGAGAGGGTGACCCTTCGTGTACGGCGAGACGGGCGAGAGCTCGCTTTGTCTCTCCGCACGGGGGACGACCCGGCGGATCCTCGGGCGCCTTTCCTTGGGGTTGCAATGAGCGATGTCGACTACAAGTTCGACCCCGGCGTCGAAGCCACGTTCTCCACCGGAACGATAGGGGGACCCTCGGCCGGACTGATGTTTTCCCTGGCCCTGTACGATCGGCTGACGTCGGACGACCTTACCGGAGCACGAAGCATCGCCGGGACCGGAACCATCGGATGTGACGGGGGTGTTGGGCCGATCGGCGGGGTCGAGCAGAAGGTTGCGGGCGCCGAGCTAAAGGGGGCCGACGTTTTCCTGGCACCCGTTGCCAACGCCGAAGCGGCTCGGCGCGCCGCAAACGAGATGGACGTGGTCGCCATCTCCACTTTTTACGAGGCAGTTAAATACCTCGAAGACCTGGAATAGTCACACCAACCTATTACGCTACTTTTCATGGCTACTCAAACCCGACGATTTAGACGTCGCGGCCTCATCGTTGCCGCGCTCTTCATACTGCTGTTCACCGCAACCAGCCTCGCCGGCTTCTACACCGACGTGCTGTGGTTCCAGGAGGTCGGGTTTGCATCAGTCCTCTGGACGACCCTCAGCTCGCAGGCGGGCCTTGCTTTCCTGGTGGGCCTGCTCGTGGGATTCCTTGTCTGGGTCAACCTGGTCATCGCCGCACGAGCCGCTCCCCCCTACCGCACGACACGGTTCGAGGTCGTGGGCCGGGTCGATCCCATAGATCAATACCGAGACATGTTGATGCCTTACCTCCGTTGGCTCCGTCTTGGAATAGCCGCGGTGGTGGGTCTCCTTACGGGACTTGGAGCAACGTCGGGCTGGGAAACGCTGCTGTTGTGGATGAATCGCGTGTCCTTCGAGGCAAACGATCCGCAGTTCGGCCTCGATATTGGCTTTTACGTTTTCGAACTTCCGTTCTTCAACCTCGTGCTCGGCTACATCTGGTTTGC
>JACDCD010000119.1 GCA_013694625.1 Actinomycetota bacterium
TCAGGGAGGCAACCGGGCTCGGGCGCTACACCTTCGCCCACCGAAAGGACATCGCCCGGTTGGTCGACCTCATGACCCTGTCCGTCGCGGACTTCCTCGACCGCTACTTCGTCAATGAGGCGGTAAAAGGAGCGCTTGCGTTCGGCGGTGTGATCGGCTCCTGGGGAGGGCCCATGAGCCCCGGCTCGGCCTACGTCCTGCTTCACCACCGCATGGGAGAAGCGGGCGGCGTCCGGGGCGGTTGGGGATTCGTGCGTGGAGGCATGGGCGCGCTGTCGGATGCGATCGCCGACTCGGCACGCTCCGCAGGCGTCGAGATACGCACCGAGGCCGACGTCGCGTCGGTCGACACCGTCGACGGTCGCGCCCGTGGTGTCACGTTGCGGGACGGGTCCGAGTTGAGGGGTCGCGCGGTCGTGTCGGGGACACACCCCACGATCACCTTCCGCGATCTCGTCGGAGAGTCCAATCTCCCCGATGCGCTGGCCGAAGAGATGCGCAACTACCGCACCAGGGGTTCGTCGGCAAAGGTCAATCTCGCCATCTCCGAGCTGCCCGACTTCACGGCGATGCCGGGCACCCGCCTGGGCCCGCAACATCCCGAGTGCGTCATCAGCCCATCGGTCGACTACCTCGAGCAGGCATGGGATGACGCCAAGTACGGCAGGCCCTCGGCGCGGCCCATGGTCGACTGCGTGATTCCCTCGACCCTGGACCCGACCCTCGCCCCCGAAGGCAGGTATGTCGCCACCTGTTTCGTGCAGTACTCTCCCGAGAAGCTGGCGCAAGGGACGTGGGATGAAGAACGCGATGCGCTCGGCGACCGGGTCATCGACGCAATCAGCGAGTACGCGCCGAACTTCAAGAACTCGGTCGAGCACAGGCAAGTGCTGACTCCGGTCGATCTCGAAGAGCGGTTCGGCTTGATCGGCGGAAACATCTTTCATGGAGAGATGTCGCTCGACCAGCTGTTCTCTTTCCGTCCCGCGCCGGGAGTCGCAAGCTACAGGACGCCAGTCGACGGGCTGTACCTGTGCGGGTCCGGCGCACATCCGGGCGGTGGCGTCATGGGAATTCCGGGACTCAATGCGTCGAAGGTGGTTGCGAAGGACCTCAAACCGCGCAGCTGGGCGCGCCGCTAGAGAAAGAGCCGTCGGCCCCTAGAGGACGGCTTCTAGGAAGCGGCGCGTTCTTTCGTCGCGCGCGCCTGAGATGAGATCGGCAGGCTTGCCTTCTTCGAGCACCTTGCCTTCATGGAGAAATACCATGCGGCTTGCAACCTCGCGCGCGAAGCCCATCTCGTGAGTCACGACCATCATGGTCATTCCCTCTTTGGCCAGATCCCGCATCACCTCCAGGACCTCCGCAACGAGCTCGGGGTCCAGCGCCGAGGTGGGTTCGTCGAACAACATGATCCTCGGCCGCATGCAGAGGGCGCGCGCGATGGCGACCCGTTGCTTCTGGCCCCCGGACAACCTGATCGGATATTCGTCGGCTTTCTCGGCGAGGCCAACTTTGTCGAGCAGCTGCAGCCCGAACTCGCGCGCCTCGCCTTTGGATTCCTTCTTCACAATGCAAGGGGCTTCGATCAGGTTCTCTATCACCGAGAGATGCGGGAACAGATTGAAATCCTGGAACACCATGCCCGCCTTCATGCGTATCTGCCGGATCTGCTCGCGCCGCGCCCGAAGAACGCGCGGCGCCGCTTCCATGCGAACGCCGTCGACCTCGATGCAACCTCCGGTCGGTTCCTCGAGGAAGTTGACACAGCGGAGCAGCGTGCTCTTTCCGGATCCGGAGCGCCCGAAGATGACGATGACCTCACCGGGCTCGACGTCGAGCGAAATGCCCCTCAGCACCTGCAAATCGCCGAAATGCTTCTCGAGGTTTTCGACCTTGATGATCGGATCCACTTAGTGCCCGCCGCCTTCGATTCGGACGTGGCCCCGGGAGATCCTGTTTTCCAGCCGCTTCTGGAAGAAGGAGAAGATGCTCGTCAGCAACCAGTAGACCATCGCAGCGAGGGCGAGGGCCTCGAAGGGGCGGTTCTGCCCCAGCCCCGTGTTCTGGGCGCGCCCGAACAGCTCCACCCCGCTGGCTGCAATTCCGATCAGCGCAGAGTCCTTCAACATGGCAATGAATTCGTTGCCGGTCGGCGGAATGATGACTCGCACGGCCTGTGGCAGCACCACCCGCCGCGTGGTCTGTGCGTCGGTCATCCCTAGCGCGTGGGCGGCTTCGATCTGGCCACCGCCGACCGCCTGAATCCCGGCCCGGAAGATCTCGGTCATGTAGGCGCCGTAGTTGATCCCCAGAGCAAGGATTGCGGCAAAGGCGACCGGGAAGATGAGGATCGTCTGCAGGAAGGCCGGCGACGACGGCTTGAACGCGAGCTGGGGCAATGCGAAGTAGATGAAAAGGATCTGGACGACCAAGGGGGTGCCGCGCACGAACGAGACGTAGAAGTTGGCGCTCCCTCTGGCCACTGCGCTCTTGGAAAGGCGGCCGAGGGCGCCGAAGAGCGCAAGCACCATGGCAAGGGCGATGCCGCCGAAACAGATGGCCAGGGTGAGAGGTATCCCACCGAGAATGAACGGGCCCCATTCCCGCATGAAAGCGGTGTCGAACTGAAACCAGAAGAAGACAAGGACCAGGGCTACTGCGATGCCGGCGTAGACGAGTCCCAGCTTCACCCTGAAGGGCACCCCGGACGAACCGGACTCTACCCGGTCACGGACCCGCCCCATCGTTGCACCGACACCTGTCATCGCTACGACCTTCCCCCGGCCGAACCGCCACCCCTATGTCGCCTTCGTCAGATCCGTTCCGTCGTACCACTTCTCCGACAGCTCCGTGAGAGTCCCGTCGCTGTGCATCTCCTTGATGATCTTGCTGATCTCTTCGGAGAACGCCTTGGGATCGTCCGGAGAAGACTTGTCGATCGCCACCCCCAGCGGCTCGTAGAACAACGGGTCCCCCACCACCTTGATCGGCGTCTCATCGGCGATGGCGCCTTCCAGCGTGGGAAGTGCGGAGAACACTGCGTCCAGACGCACGCCGTCGCCCAAGGCGAGGTCCTGAATGGCGATCTTGTCGGTCTCGTAGGCCTTGACCTCGGCATCTTCGACGTCCGAGGTGTATTTCTTGCCCAGGATTTCGAGCGTGCCCTCCAGGTACGACTCGTAGCTGCACGCAGAGCAGACACCGATCGTGGCGCCGTCGAGCTCGGCCGTCGGGTCGGTGACATCGGTATTCGACGTGTGCACGGCTATCGAGGCCGGCGTGTAGTAGTAGGGGTCGGTGAAATACAAGACCTTCTGCCGCTCGGGAGTGATCGTCACCGATCCCACGCTGAGATCCCAACGGCCGCTCCAGTTACCGGCGACGATGGCATTGAAGGACGGAGTCGTGAACTCGACGTCGACCCCGAGGCGCTTGGCGATCTCTTCCGTCACGTCGATGTCGAAGCCCTCGAACTCACCCTCGGGATTCTGGAACGATTGAGGTGGATACTTCGGATCGGTCGATGCGATGAGCGTGTCCCGGTCCTTGACCACCTGCAGGAGGTCGTTTCCCTCTTTTCCGGCGGTTCCGCCGCCGTCCCCGCCGTCACCGCCTCCGCTCGGGGCCGTGGTCTCGCCGCCGCAGGCGGCCGCCAGCAGCATCAACGATGTGACCAGGATGAGCAGGTGCGATCTCCGCATGGACGTCTCCTTAAAGGTTGTTGGTTGGGAGAGTCTACAAGAGACACAACGACCGAAGTAGTTATGGGGTCGGGCCTCATGCATTGGAGGTTGGGCGCGGGTACCCTTTGGCCCATGAATCGCTCGGAGCTGCGGCCCCTGGGAGTCGCCGAGATCGTCGACGTCGCCCTCAAGGTCTACCTCAAGCACGCCCTTGGCCTGTTCAAGCTGGTCGCCATCGTGGTGGTACCGGTCCAGCTTCTTCAACTGCTCTTCACCCTCTCGATCGGGCCCGCCACCTCCACGGAGACTCCCGACGCCCCGACGCTCGCCGGCTTCGCCTTCGGCGGCCTGCTGGTGGGCCTACTCACGTTCGTGGCGACGACCTTGGCCACCGGAGCTTGTTTCAAGGCCGTAACCGACGCCTACCTGGGGGACCGGCCGGACACGTCGGAGTCCCTGAGGTTCGCCCGTGGGCGGCTCGGTTCCTTGATGTTGGTTTCCTTTCTCGGCGCCCTCCTCACCTTTCTCGGCGTCCTGCTGTTCGTACTCCCGGGGATCTACCTGTGGATCGCCTTCTCGGTGGCCGCTCCGGTGCTGTTGTTCGAGGGGGTGAAAGGCTCCGGCGCCCTCGGCCGCTCCCGCCGGCTCGTACAGGGGCGGTGGTGGCCCGTCTTCGGCACGCTGCTTCTGGGCTTCATCCTCGCGGCCATCGTCGGAGGAATCATCACCGCGGTCCTCGGGGGCGTGCTTGCGGTGGGGGCCGGGTCGGGCGACTTCATAGCGGCGCTGGTCGGCGCGGTCGCCGGTTCGGTCGCGGCGATCATCACGACACCCTTCCAGGCGGCTCTCATCGCCATTCTGTTCTTCGACCTCAAGGTACGAAAGGAGGGGTTCGACGTCGCGCTCCTCGCCGAGGGGATGGGGACGTTCGCACCTGGGAGCGCGCTGGAGGGCAGACGGGGCCCAGGTCCGCCGGGGCGCACGCCGGAGCCTCCCGCCGGAGGGTGACGACCCTTCCCAACAGGCTTCTCGCAACCGGTCTCGCCCTCTGGGTGATCGCCGCGCCCCTGCCGGCACGCGCCGGCGACCTCACACCGGGACAACTGAGGCGACTGGCGGTTCGCGCGGCGGATGACCCTGCCGCCCTCCGCCGGCTTCGGCGCGCCGATACCGTCGGAGGGCGGCAGGTCAATCTCCGGGAACCCCTCTCGGGGGTACGGGCGGTCACGCTGGCGGCCCGCCTCGAGGCACTCGCGGATGGCGCCGGAGCCGCAGACGCTCACATCGGCCCCCGGCGCGCCCAGGACGACGCCCGCAGCATCCTGGCCGGGAGCGCCTTCCGCCCCGAGGTCTTCCCCCGTCCGCTCGCCGGCGTCCTCCGGCGCATCGGGGTCTGGCTTGCTCCCCTTTATTCGAGGGTGACGGTTGCGCTCGCCTGGATCGCCGCTCGAATTCCCGGGGGCCGGGCGACCTTGTGGGCGGTGCTTGCCGGCGTGGTCGTGCTGGCGGCCGCCACCTTGGCGGGGCGAGTGGCGCGGCGCTCGCCGGCGGGGCGCGACATCGGGACGCCGGGCCGGGCACGAGATGGCGGCGCACCCGACCCGGCCCGGCTCGAGCGCATGGCCGACGAGGCCGCCCGTGCGGGTGATGCCGAAGGCTCCGTCCGTCTGCGCTTCACTGCGGGCTTGCTGCGCCTCGGAGGCTCCGGCGTCATCGCCTATCACCCCTCGATCACTGCGGGGGAAATCCGGCGGCGTCTGGGCTCCGACGCCTTCGAATCGGTGGCCGCTACGTTCGAGGAGATCGTCTACGGGGAGCGGAGGGCGACCAGAGCCGACGCCGACGCGGCGCGCCGGGGGTGGGACGAGGTGCACAGACAGGTGGACGCATGAGACACCCGAGGCGCCTCGGTGCCCGATGGCGGAGCCTGAGCGCGCCCGTCCGCTGGGCCGGAGGTCTCGTCGCGGGGCTGGTGGCCGTCAGACTGCTCCTGGCGGCGATGGGCTACGCGACCGGGGGTGGGGGACCAGAAGGGCCCCCTCTGTCGTCCTATGCAACCACGCCCGGGGGCCTCGCCGCCTACGCCGAGCTCCTGCGGGACGAGGGGAGTCCCGTGACCCGTCTGCGGAGCAGCCTCGACGAGGCTCGGCTCGACCCCGGGGCCACCGTCGTGCTCCTCGGCCCGGACCGCGTCGGCGAGGCCGAAGCGGGCGCCCTTCGTGAGTTCCTCGCGACAGGAGGCCGCCTGATCGCAGGCGGGCCCGGCCCGGGCTGGCTTCGCCGGGTGATTCCGGGGGCTCCGGGGTGGTCGCCCGCCGGAATGCCGGACGCGGTTCCCCTTGCCCCTGTCGGAGAGGTCGACGAGGTCCGCCGGGTTCGCACCGACGGCCGTGGCTCGTGGACCGCCGGAGGAGTCGCGCTGCCGCTCCTGGGAGGCGAGGGGACGGTGGCGTCGGTGGCGTCCGTCGGCCTCGGGCGCGCCGTGCTGCTTGCGGATGCGTCCATGCTCACGAACCGCCGGTTGGGCGACGCCGACAACGCCGCCTTCGGCCTCGCCGCCGCCGGGCAGGGCCGCCCGGTGCTGTTCGCCGAGGAGGCGCACGGGTACGGAGCCGCGACAGGGCTGGGTGCGCTGCCCACCAGATGGCGCTTTGCACTCGGAGGTCTGGTTGCGGCCACCCTCGTCGGGATGTGGGCAATGGGGCGACGGCTGGGGCCTCCGGAGGGAGCAGGGCGAGAACTGGGCCGGCCCCGGCATGCATATGCCGACGCCCAGGGGATCAACCTATCCCGCACGCGGTCGCCGGAGGAGGCGATTGCCCCGCTCAAGGCGGCGGCGCAGGCGCGCCTGCGCACGCGCGCAGGCCTCGGCCCCTCCGCCGGTGGAGAGGCGCTGCGGTCGGCTGCGGAGCGGCTCGGGCT
>JACDCD010000159.1 GCA_013694625.1 Actinomycetota bacterium
CGCGCAGGTCTTGACCGGGGATCTCCGGAACAGGCCCCGGATCGTCGCCGCCCAGCCGCAGGGCGCGCCACGATCGCCACTCGTCGCCTTCACTCAACACGCGCTCGAGCGCAAGCTCGAGGTCGATTGGCATGGGTTAGACCCTAATGCGGGGGGCCCTGCTCCGGCGCGCCGGGATGGTAGCACGCGCTTTCCGGGCCGAGATCAGAGCAAGTTCGACGCAGGTCTTGTGCTCGCAGACGCCATCTGTGGTGCTGCACTCCTTGCGCCGCTCACCCCGAAGGGGGGTGGGATGTTGGGTCGTGCGGGCAGGTAGACGACCACCACAGGGCACGCCGGGGCCGAACCACGATCACCTCTCCCGAGGGCGGGCGGTGCGAGTACTGACTGTAACGGGCAAGTAGCTCCTCGGGAGGACGGCCAGGTGCCTCGACGGTGGCCACTCCCTGAACCATCACCCAGCCCAGCCGGGTCCAGTCCTCATCCCAACGGTCGACCGTCAGCGCTACAGCCGGGTTGTCCTCGATGTTGCGAAGGCGCTGCAGGCGCCGGCCGGACTTGGGCTTGTGATCGATGGCAATGACAACGTCACCCGCCCGCAAAGCGAAGCATACTGGGACGGTATGGGGGTTGCCTTCCGGTCCGATGGTGGTCAGAAAGGCGCGCCGCGCTTCATCGATGATCCAGCGCGCCGGGATTGGAAGATCCTCGATGCGCTCTGACGAACCACCGGCCACGCCAGTAGGGTAACGAGATATGGGCTACCTTTCCGACATGCCCGAGATCGTCACCGTTCAGGGTGACATCACCTCCCAGGAGGTAGACGCAATTGTCAATGCCGCCAACAATTCTCTCATGGGTGGTGGCGGCGTCGACGGAGCGATTCACCGCAACGGCGGGCCTGCCATCCTCGAGGAATGCCGGCGGGTGCGGCACGAACAGTATCCTCACGGGCTCCCGACGGGACGCGCCGTGGCAACTACCGCCGGCCGCCTGAAAGCCCGATGGGTCATCCACACGGTCGGACCGGTGTATTCCGAAGAGAAGGAGGCGTCGCAGCTGTTGGCCTCTTGTCACATGGAGGCCCTGAAGGTTGCAGAGGAGCTTGGGGCCGCCGAGATTGCGTTTCCCGCCATCTCCACCGGCGTCTACGGATATCCGCTGGAGGAAGCGGCCGAGGTTGCGATGAGCTCCGTGGCAACGGCACCATCCAAGATCAGCAAGGTTCGCTTCGTGCTTTTCGATGGGGATGCCTATGACTGTTACTCGCGTGCAGCCCGCGCCAGCGCGTGACAAGGCGCGCACCGATAACTAGAGGAGGGTGGGCTTGACAACAAGAGTGGGAGTCGTTGGCACCGGTTTTGCAGCGGCGTCCCATATCGAGGCGCTGCACCGGCTGCCCCAGGTGGAGCTTGTCGCGCTCGCAGGAAGCAGCAAGCCCAAGGCCGACGAAGCTGCGACACGGCACGGGGTCGAAAAGGCGTTCGATAGCTTTCGCGATCTCATAGACGACGATGAAGTGGAGGTTGTGCATAACTGCACGCCGAATTTCCTGCATGCCCAGGTCAATGCGGCGGCAATAGATGCCGGGAAGCACATTCTGTCCGAGAAGCCCTTGGCGATGAACAGCGGCGAAACGGCCTCACTCGTGCAACAGGCAGAGGCGGCCGGGGTGGTGAGCGGTGTGTGCTTCAACTATCGACATTACCCGATGGTCAGACAAGCCAAGGCGATGATTGATTCAGGTGAGTACGGACCGGTAAATATCGCGCACGGCAGTTACCTGCAGGACTGGCTGCTCTACGCCGACGATTGGAACTGGCGGCTCGAATCCGACAAGGCTGGGAACTCACGCGCCGTCTCAGACATCGGCTCTCACTGGCTGGATGTCGTTCAGTACATCACCGGACAGCGCGTCAGCGAGGTTTGCGCCGATCTATCCACCATCCACACGAGCAGGAACAAACCTGCCGGGGGGTCACAGACGTTCGTGTCGACGAATTCCACAGTGACGGAGCCGACGGCCGTCGACACCGAGGATTTCGGCAACGTGCTTCTTCGTTTTGACAACGGGGCTCGAGGCGCCATGAGCATTTCGCAAGTGAGCCCCGGCAGAAAGAATCGCCTCTGGTTCGAGCTCGACGCGGCATCCGCCTCGGTGGTGTGGGATCAAGAGGAGCCGAACCACCTCTGGCTCGGACGCCGTGACAAGGCGAACTGTCAGCTCGTACGCGATCCGGGTCTGCTGGCGCCGGAAGCAGCTCGCCTGGCCCACTTTCCCGCAGGCCATCAAGAAGGCTGGCCGGACGGGCTCAAGAACATGTTTATCGACTTCTACGGGGACATTGATGCACGCGCGAGTGGCGACGAATACCGCGCTTCCTTCGCGACATTCCTTGACGCTCATCAAGTGCTGCGCACGGTCGAAGCGATCGTCGCCAGCCATCGATCAAGAGGTTGGGTCGAAGTAACCAATGAACAGGGGGCAGAAGCATGAAGCTGGGCGTATTGACGGTGCTCTATCAGGACCTCCCATTGGAGGAGGCGCTCGACAAGATCGCCGCCATGGGCGCACAAGCGGTCGAACTGGGAACGGGCAACTACCCCGGCAACAGTCACGCCGACCCCGACGCTCTGCTAAAAGATCCATCGAATGTAAAGGCGCTCAAGCAAGCGGTCGAAAGCCGGGGCCTCGTGATAAGCGCGTTGAGTCAGCACGGCAATCCGCTCCACCCAGACGAACACTTCGCCTCGAGCGCGCACGAAACCTGGCGGAAGACCGTGCTGGTTGCAGAGCAGCTCGAGGTGCCGGTTGTAAACGCATTCTCAGGTTGTCCGGGCGACCACGAGGGTGCTCGATTTCCCAACTGGGTGACGTGTGCGTGGCCCCCCGATTTCCAAGACATCCTCGAATGGCAGTGGAATGAACGCGTGATTCCGTATTGGACCAACCAAGCAGCTTTTGCGCACGACCATGGGGTGAGGATCGCGTTCGAGATGCATCCGGGCTTTGTCGTCTACAACCCCGAAACCCTGCTTCGGCTGCGCGAGGCTATCGGCCCTCAAATAGGCGCCAACTACGATCCCAGCCACCTCTTTTGGCAGGGGATCGACCCGGTGGAGTCAATTAAGCAACTCGGCCGAGCCGACTCCATCTTTCATGTGCACGCCAAGGACACCTACCTCGATCACGAGAACATCCGCCACAACGGAGTCTTGGACACCAAGCCGTATGACCGCATCCTGGACCGGTCCTGGGTCTTCCGAACGGTTGGGTACGGCCAGGGAGAAAAGGTGTGGCGCGACATCTTCAGCGCTCTCCGCTCGGTTGATTATGACTATGTCATGAGCATCGAGCACGAAGACAGTCTGCTCTCGATCGATGAAGGGCTGGCGAAGGCGGTCACCTTCTTGAACTCGTTGATGTTCCGGGAACACCCCGGCCCCATGTGGTGGGCCTAGCGGGTTCCAACGCGCCGACGGGCCGGAGGCGCGCTAGGACGCCTCCGACTCCGCCATTACCGGCATATCGACAGAGCCGGCAGAGTCGGGCGACTCTGTATCGTCGCTACGCTCGATGTCACGCATGCCCGGCAGGAAAAAGGCCCCTATCGTCACCGTTGCTCCAAGAACGCCTGCGCCCGCAAGCGTAGTTCGGGCCCCGAGCACACTGGATATAGGGCCCGTAGCCGCATATGACAGCGGCACCAACCCAATGGAGATCAACCAGTCAATGCTGGAGACTCGTCCGAGCAAAGCAGAGGGGATCATCCGCTGCTTTGTGGTTACCCAGACGATTGTTCCGGCCGACTCCAGGAAGTTGAAGGCGAAGCTGGCAACCATAAGCTGCCACGGAAAGCGGGCAAGCCCGTACCCCGCAATGGCGAGTGTGGACAAAGTCCACGTCATGTAAATGAAGGTTATATTTCGGCGCTGCATGTGACCCGTGCTCACTACTATGGCCGAAAGAATCGACCCCACCCCCCCGATTGCGAAAATGAGCCCGAGGTCACCCGCCGAGCCTTTCATCTCCACCTTTACTATGTAGGGGAGCAGCACCTCGGCCGGCCCCATGAACAAGAGGTAGGCAAGCGCTGCTGCACTGAAGGTGCCCCAGAGCCAAACATGCTTTCGGACGAACGAATAGCCCGACCGGAGCTCCGAGATGAAGGACTGTGTGCCACCAGACGAGTGAAGCTTCCGGTGGCTCATCATCAACAAGGCGCCCGCTGATACGCCAAAGGTGGCTGCGTCTACCGCAAAAGCGGCTCCCGGGCCCCAGGCCCCGACCAGCAAGCCGCCCAAGGCAGGACCGAAGAGGCGAAGCCCGAGAGGTTTGATCAACTGATCCAATGAGTTGGCCTGTGGTAACAAGCGAGGGGGGACAATGTCGGGGACTATGGCATCAAAAGCAGGCCCGAAGAAAGCTGTCCCTGCACCGTAGACTGCCGTTAGAGCTGCGAGAGAACCCAATGACAGGTTGCTCGTGAGGGACAGTGCAGCCATACCGGCGAGGGCCAGGCCACGCACGACGTCGGCACTCAGCATGACCTTCCGTCTTTCGAACCGGTCGCTTACAACACCTCCAAGCATGAGAAAAATGACGTGTGTGACGGTCATCGCGAGAAACACCAGGGAGAGAGCGACAGGGAGATTCGATAGCTCATATGCCTGCCACGCCACCGCTATCAGGAAAATCCCGTCACCCAGGAGGGAAACGAACAAGCCGGTCCATAACAACCGGAAGTCCCGATTCCTCAGTGGCGCCAGAAGATTCGCGCGCGAAAACCCGCCCCGTCCGTCAAGCCCTTCGTAGTTGTGCATCAGGCGCCGTTCTGCGGGGCAGCGTCGTGCCGTCCCTCCACCGCAATTCGGGCACCCAGGTACTCGAGCGTGGCATCGATGTCCATCGGTCTGGCAAAGTAATACCCCTGTGCCAGCGGGCACCCGAGCTCGATCAGCCTGTCAGCTTGATCCTTGAGCTCGATCCCTTCTGCGATCGTTTCCAGGTTGAGTGCCTCTCCCAACTTGACTATGGCCGCAACCAATACCGATCCGTGTCCGGCCGCAGATATCTGACTCACAAAGGTCTGGTCGATCTTCAGAACGTCGACCGGAAAACGGCTCAAGTATCCCAGTGACGAATAGCCTGTGCCAAAGTCGTCTACCGACAGCCGGATACCCAGTGCTTTCAGTTGGTGCAACTTAGCGATCGTGGCCTCGGTGTCAATCATCAAGTCCGTTTCGGTTATCTCGAGGGTCAGACACTGCGGCTTGAGGCCCGAGTCCCTAAGGGCATCCGATACCAGTTCCACAAGTCCTTCCTGCAATTGTCTGACTGAAATGTTCACGCAGACAGACTGGGCCTCCGTCATCAGGCCGAGGTCCTGCATGAATTTCATCTGCCGGCAGGCCTCTCGCAAGACCCACTCACCCAAAGCGCCGATCAGCCCCGTCTCCTCAGCCAATGGAATGAACTCTCCTGGAAGCACGATTCCCCTCTTCGGGTGTTTCCACCGAACCAGGGTTTCCAGTCCATTTACCTGGGCGCCGCCCATCCCGACAATTGGTTGGTAATACAGTTGGAACTCTTCCCGCTCTATAGCTTTCTGAAGAGCGCCCTTGAGCTCCAATCTTTCCAACACGTTCGAGTGCATCTCAGGCTCGTAGATGCGGTATGCGCCCTTACCGTCCCGCTTCGCTCGGTACATCGCGACGTCCGCGTTACGCATGAGCTCATCAGCCGCAGATGTCATCGCGTCTTCCCCGTCGAGCATTGCGATTCCGATACTCGCGCCGATGAATAGATCTTTGTCGTCGAGCTTCATGACTTCATTCAATGCATCGAATGCCCGGTCCACTATCTCGACAACCTGCTCGGGCCGCTGAATATCCTCGAGCAGAACGGCATACTCGTCGCCACCGAACCGGGCTACCGTATCCATAGGACGGACGCAGCGCATCAGCCTCTCGCCGACAAGCTTGAGAACTTCGTCCCCAACGGCATGGCCCAAACTGTCGTTGATGATCTTGAAATCATCGAGGTCGACGAACAATACGGCCATTCCCCCCACATCGCGTGTCTGACGCGACAACGCATGTTCGACGCGGTTGGTGAACAGCGCCCGGTTAGCCAATTGTGTGACTGAGTCGTGGAAAGCCTGATGGGTCAACTGCTGTTCGAATTCCTTGCGTTCGCTCACATCTCGCGCGTTGAGGACGATGCCGGACACATTGGGGTCTGCCAATAGGTTGGTTCGCAATATCTCGAAGATGAGCCACGTGCCGTCATAGTGGCGCAATTGGCACTCGACGGCGACGTCTGTGTTTGAGGAGTTCTCCCTTTCGTCGAGCATCAGAGCAAGCACTCGCTCGCGCTGGTGGGGATGAAGCAAGTCTGCAAAGCTCGTGTCGAGCAGCTCATCGAGCTCGTATCCAAGTACTCGCTGGACCGATGGACTTTGATATTGAATCATCGATCGCCCGTCTATGACTGTGATCAAGTCGCTCGAGTTTTGGACAAGGGATTGGAATCTCGCTTCACCCTTACGCTTATGAAGGTCTTCCGTGAGAATGGCGCTCTCTAGAGTCAGTGAAATGCTCACAGCCAAAGTCTGCATGGCATCTTTCATCTGAGTCGACAACGACACAGATCCCCCAATGAAAATCAGGCCCCGCAGCTCTTCTCGGACGAAGAGCGGGAACGCCATAGCCTCGAGGCCGCCCGCAGGAAATCGTAGGGCCTTCTCTAGACCCGATCCCTCGAGGACGATCTCCAGCGATCCTCTCCGGCGAAGGCTCGCTGCGTCCAGAGAAGTTAGGTCGGCGGCACGTAACACCCATTCTTGTCTGTCTCCCCCCGCATCAGCGGACTGGGCCCGGAGTTCCCCGGAAGCAGCAAATGCCGTTAATCGAACGGGATGCTCGTCTCTTATCAAGGTCCGCATCGAGGTCAAGCCCGCCTGATACACCTCGTCGCGGCCGCGGGCCCCAACCAGTGCCCGAGCTGCTTCTCGCAGCGCTCTCTCTCGTAGGGCAGAACGTTCAGACTCCCGTATCAAGCCCGACATGCGAGCGACGACGAGGGCGAAGAGAACCGCCGAGCCACCGATCATCACGGGGAGCTCCAGATCAGCGTGACGAAAAATCTGAACCGCTTGGACCGCGGGCGGCATCAAAGAGGACCCTGCAAGCAGCGCCAGGCGGGAATTCGTCACCGGCTTTCCGCGGTTCGTGACAGGGTCCTCGAGCTGCTTCATCGACGGGTGGAGTGCCGCCGCGCCCCAGAGGAGATAGTAGGCCGCCCATCCCATATCGAGCAGCCCGCCCTCCGTGTAACCGCCCTCGAGCGTTACAGCTCCCAGCAAAGCGTCGGCCGTCAGCAACGAGACAATGCTGAGCATGATAAGGGTGAGAGACGTCTGCCTGGTCCCGCGATCGACTGCCAGCCGTATAGCAACTGCGAGCAGACACACATCCATCAGTGGGTAGGCTATCGACGCGAGCTTCTCGAGTAAGCGAAGAGTCGGGTCGTGGGCATACGGCGCCATCAGAAACACCCAGGACATGAGAGCGAGCCCGGTCGTGAGAATCAGGGCATCGATCAGGCTGGTGCGATCACCAAACGGGTTTCTGCGGCGTACGAGGATGACCAAGCCCAAGATAAGCGCCGGGTACACGGCGAGGTAGAAGAGGTCGCCCACGGAGGGGAAAGGGACGTCCTGGTGAAAGATCTGGTCGTACCCGTAGTAAAAGGCATCGCCCGTCACAAAAAGCAGCTGCCCGACGGCGAAAGCCTGCCAGGCCCGGCGGGAAGTTGGCTTGTGAAGCTTGATGCCTATGAGGATGGCCACGGCCGACGAGAGGCCGATCACATTGAAGAGAACGCCGTTCTGCTTGAACGGCGGAACGAAGTAGTAGAGGAGCACGCACAGGAGGCCAAAAGCAAGATAAGCCTGCCAAAGCCGCTTGACCGGCATGGTCATCTGTGGCGCTGAGGAGCGCACCTTATCGGGTCCCGGATACTTTTTCCGGAGCATCCCACCATTTCGACATCGTTCGAGCTGTTTGCAGACGGAACTTCTCCGACAACTCGCTCAGCACTTCCATGAGAGTCTTGATCTGGTCGTCATCGTTTGCAGCGGTGATCTGAATCCTGAACCCCACCTCAGACTTGGGCACGAGCGGGTAGGCGGCTATAGTGGTGTAGATCCCCCGCTCGAACAGGAAGCGGCCCACCTCGTCAACATCCTGGTGCTTGGCAAGGGGTATCTCAATGATCGGGAGCCCAGACTCGTTGGGTGTTGCAATCTCGAGCTCCCTCAAGCAATCGAGCACCCTGGCGGTCTTGCGATGCAGGTCCAGTCGGAGGGCCTCGCCTCTCTCCTCATTCACTTTCAATCCGGTGAGAACGGTTGCCAAAGAAGCTATTGGCGAAGGACCGGAGTAAAGATAGGGAGGTGCAGCGACCTTCAACATGCTCTTCAGCCTCGTGGGACAGGCAATGAAGGCCAGCAACGACGAGTACGACTTCGAAAGTCCTCCTACGAGAATAATGTTGTCGTACGTTTCGCCGTAGTGACGAACGATGCTGTTGCCTCGTGTCCCGTAGCTACAGAGTTCATTGGGACTGCGCTCTCCGATGACTCCAAAACCATGAGCGTCATCGATGTAGAGCAGGGCATCGTGTTCCCGCGCCACCCTTGCGAACTCGCCGATATCGGGTGCGTTACCCGTCATGCTGTTCACGCCGTCCATACAAATGAGCTGCGGGCTATTCTTGTCCTTCTTGAGCAGCGACGCCAGGTCATCAGGATCGTCATGCGTGAATCGTTTGACCGTAGCTCCATGATGACGCGCCAATTGGCAACCGTCGTAGATGGTCTTGTGAGCCCTGCTGTCGAGAAAGATTGTGCCAGAGCCGGCGAGAATCGATATGACCGATATATGAATGTGGGTGATGGTGGGGAGGGCCAAGGTGTCCTCGGCGCCGAGGAGGCCAGTCAGCTTGTCCTCTATCTCTTCATAAAGGATGGGGCTCCCCAACAAGCGAGACCAACTCGGGTGTGTGCCCCATTCGTCGAGGTAACCCTGAATCGACCCGATGACCTCTTCGTCGAGGTCCAGACCGAGGTAGTTGCAGGACGCGAAATCAGCCAGCCAACGGTCCCCCACCTTGATCATTCGTCCGTCGACTTCGTCTATGACCGCATCGAGCATCGGATGCGAATCCTTCAGACGCGCGAGGTCGGAGCATGTGTCGAGCCAACGATCAAGCCAGGTGGATCGTCCCTCAGGTAATCTGGCCTTGGATGGCCGCTTTACCGCGACCCTGGCGTCGCCTCTGGCGACATTGGTGTTTGCTCCCATAAGCCGTCTGTTGGCAGCAATTGCCTTTTCCTTGAAGAACCTGGGGGGCCCGGGAACAGGCCGAGGCAAGCGCCCGGTAACCCGAGTAGATCTAGAGGAGCGCCCTCATGTCCCGGGCGACCCCGGGCAGCACTTGGGAGGGGTCGCCTTCGATGCCACACTCCATGGCGATGCTCTCGACCCCTACCTCTTTAAGGGCAGCGAAGGCGGATGCAAAGTCTGTGTGTCCTGTGCCCGGTTGCAACCTATTGCTGTCTGCAAGATGCGCGTGTACAAGATAGTGACTCGCCGCACGGATGCTCGCCGCTATGTCCGGCTCCTCGATGTTCATGTGGAAGAGGTCTCCCATCACCCTTACCGAGTCGATCCCGACCGCCCTGCACAAGTCAACCGCCTGATCCAGTCGATTGAGCATGTGGTCTTCGAAGCGGTTGAGCGGCTCGAGAAGCACGAGGACCCCTTCTTGAGCTGCGTGTTGGCCCAGTTCGGTAAGCCCCTCAAAGAGCACCTTGCGGTCTTCGGCGGCGCTCCGAGGCGGCTGGTAGGGCGGCAGTCGCATCGAGAACATTCCGTAGGAAGCCGGGGTCACGGCGCCGTAACCGTCGATCTCGGCTATGACCGAAAGCAGGGATTTCATGTTCTCGATTGCGTCCCGACGCCGGCCGGGTTCGAAGTCGCCGATGAAGTGATCCATGATCACGCACACCGACGGCATCACCACGCCGGCGCGCCGGGACGCCTTGAGCTCGGGTAGGCGTGCCCGAAAAGCAAAGTCGCCATGGCCGTGCAGCTCGATCCCGTCCCAACCTGCGCGTGAAATGAAATCCCACTTGTCGATGAGCGTGTCTCCGGGAATGAGGTGCTCCTGACAGGTGAGCTTCACCGCTAGAACTCGAGCACCACTTGGAGCGCGTCTTGCCGATCTTCGTCCAGCAGTCTGAACGCATCTCCGGCTTGCTCGACGGGAAATGTGTTGGAGATGAGCGGTTGGAGATCGACTTTCCCGGCGCCAACGAGGTCCATGAAAGTCCTCTGGAGGCGGTAGGGACTCCAGCGGTGATCGAGCCGCGGGTTGACCCCGGAAATCTGCGAGCAGACGACCTCAATGCGGTTGTGATGAAACTCTTCCCCGAGATACAATCCGGCGCCCTCGCCCTGGAAAAAGCCCGCTGCGACGACCCTGGAATTGTAGGCGGTTGAGCTGATCGCGTCGTGGAGCCCCCTCGAGCTGCCGCTGAACTCGATCGAGACATCAGCCCCCCGGTCCTCGGTCAGCGACTTCACGGCCTCTCCCGGGCGCTCCTTCGTAAAGTCGATCGTGTGTTCGGCGCCCAGCTTTCTGGCCAGCTCGATGCGCCTTTCGATTCCATCGACCGCAATAACCGTCCCGCCGTTCAGCCGTGCCAGCTGGGTGACGATTAAACCCGGTACTCCCTGGCCGAAAACCGCAACGCACTCCCCGACATGTATATCGGCGTCGAGGACCCCGTTCAATGCGATGGCGCCGATGAAGGAAAAGATTCCGTAGATCGAGTCAACGCGATTGTCGAGCAGGCGCTTCGCTGCCCATCCCTCGGCCACGGTTACGGAAGACTTGTGACCCCAAGCCCCCCAGACGATGTCACCGACAGCGACCTGGGTTACCGCTGCTCCAATTTCGGTCACCCGGCCAACCTCTTCGTAGCCCCATCCCTCGACGGGGTACTCCAGGGTCACCGCAATGTCATCGAGAAAGAGCCGGC
>JACDCD010000168.1 GCA_013694625.1 Actinomycetota bacterium
ATCATCCGGCGCACCGATGTGCTGGACAAACTGAGCGAGATCGTCTTCGAGACAGATCCTGTCGGCAACTGGACCTATCTCAACCGGGCGTGGACCACCATCACAGGGTTCGGCGTCAAAGAGACGCTGGGCTCCAACTTCCTCGATCACGTGCACCCCGACGAGCGTGAAGAGACGGTAATTCTGTTCATGGGCGTCGTCTCTGGGGGCGCCGACTACTGCCACCACGAAACGCGCTATCGCACTGCAGACGGCGTTTACCGATGGTTCGAGATTCGAGCGAGTGTTCTGCGCGACCAGGCGGGCGAGATCACCGGTAACGCCGGCACGATAGTCGATATAAGTGAGCGCCGCGCGGCCCAGGACCAGCTTTCCGAGCGCAACCGGATCCTCGAACTCGTCGCACAGGATCTACCTCTGGAAGAGATACTCGGCGCAATTGCTCAGCTGCTATCCCTCTACGGGGCCGAGGAAGTGAGCGTGGCAACACTTGCCGATCGCGACGTGCCCCTCCTACCCGATGAATCACCTCCTACAACTTTGGTCCTGGAAGGGCAGCGCGGAGGACCTTCGACGCACGTCGGCACCCCCACCGTCCTGGCAGCGATCGGACGAGCGGATGGAGAGATCGAGACCTCCTTCTCAGTCAGCGCCCTTCATTCCTTCGTCGACCATTTCCGGCAGAAGTCCTTCCCCAAAGTGCCCATTCGCTCAGCCAAAGGTGGCCGGCTGCTCGGGTTTTTCGTCATGCCCAAGCTGGGCCTCGAGCGCCTCGAGGAGGCTCAGCCAGATCTGATCCCGCGCGCCCTGGACCTGGCGGCCATAGCAATTGAGCGTCGTCAGGCGAACGAGGACGCGTTGCACCGTGCCCTTCATGATCCCCTTACCGGACTGCCAAACCGCGCGCTCATGGAGGGGCGGATTCAGCAGGCTCTGGACAGCGCCCGGCGTCTCAAGGAGTCTGTTGGTCTGCTGCTTGTCGACCTGGACAACTTCAAGGTGGTCAATGACACCCTCGGTCATGAGATCGGGGACCAGCTACTCCAGCATGTGGCCGCCCGTCTGGGACGATCACTTAGACAGGCGGATACCGTGGCCCGTCTCGGCGGGGACGAGTTCGCCCTCGTTCTGCCTGGCATCGATGGCGCCGGAGATGCCGACCGCGTCGCCGGCAAAGTGCTGCGCAGGTTGCGAGAGCCGGTCGATTGCAACGGCATTGTGCTAAATCCCGACGCGAGTATCGGGGTATCGCTCTTCCCGCAGCACGGCTCGGATGCGACGTCCTTGTTGCGACGGGCGGATATCGCGATGTATCGCGTGAAGCGGCGAGGAGGCGGTCACGCGTTCTACGAGCCGTACCATGACGAGGAACGTCTTAGTGCGCTGGAGCTTGCTGCGGAGCTCGGCCGGGCAATCGACTCCGAAGAGCTGGTGGTCCATTACCAGCCGAAGGTGTCACTAGCCACCGGCGAGATCGTCGGCGTCGAAAGCCTCGTGCGGTGGCGTCATCCCCGCCGGGGCCTCCTCCTCCCAAGCCGATTCATTCCATTGGCAGAGAACACGGGCTTGATCAAGCAGCTATCCGTTGCGGTCCTCGGGCGGGCGCTGGCGGACAACGAGTTGTGGCGCGCCGAGGGCGTCGACATCACCCTTGCGGTGAACCTTTCGGCTCAATTGCTGCACGACAGCAACATGCACAAGACGATCGATGAATCGTTACGCTCCTCCTTGTCTGTCGATGGCCGCCTCGAGTTGGAGATAACCGAGAGCGCTTTCATGGCGGACCCTGAGGGAGCGATCGAAGCGATCACCAAACTCGACTCTGCGGGAGTGGCCTTCACCATCGATGACTTCGGAACCGGGTACTCATCTCTCACCTATCTCAAGCGACTACCGGTCCGCTCCATCAAGATCGATCAGTCTTTCATCCGCGACCTGGCAACCGACGAACGGGATGTCTCCATCGTGAGCTGCGCCATCGATTTGGCCCACGACCTTCGCATGGATGTGGTTGCGGAAGGGGTCGAGAGTGCCGCGGTGGGCGAGCTCCTGCGCGACCTCAGATGTGACTTCGTCCAAGGCTATTTCTATGCCGTGCCCATGCCGGCGTCGGAAGTCCT
>JACDCD010000175.1 GCA_013694625.1 Actinomycetota bacterium
AGGGTGCCCGGAGGCTCCAGCGGCGGTTCCGCCGCGCTTGTGGCCGCGGGCGGTGTCCCGTGGGCATGGGGGACCGACACCGGTGGCTCGGTGCGCCAGCCCGCCGCGTTGTGTGGAATCGTGGGGGTGAAGCCCACCTACGGGGCCGTATCCCGATACGGGATGGTGGCCTTCGCTTCGTCGCTCGATCAGGCGGGGCCCCTCACGCGCACGGTCGAGGACGCGGCGGCGCTGCTGAGCACGGTCGCCGGCCACGACCCCAGGGACTCAACCTCGATACCGGGCGGCGCGCCGAACCTCCTCGAGGGCCTCGGCGAGGGCATCGCCGGGAAACGGATCGGCGTGGTCAAGGAATTCGGGGGCGAAGGGTCGCAGCCGGGTGTGCGCGCCAGGGTGGACGAAGCCTACGGCCGCCTTGAGGGGCTCGGGGCCGTGCTCGAGGAGGTGTCGCTCCCCTCCTTCGAGCACGCGATTGCCGCTTATTACCTGATCGCACCGGCCGAAGCGTCTTCCAATCTGGCGCGCTACGACGGTGTGCGCTACGGACCGAGACTCGAAGCCCCCGACATCGTCGCCATGAACTCACAGACGCGCGCCGAGTTCTTCGGCGCCGAGGTCAAACGCCGCATCATGATCGGGACCTATGCGTTGTCCGCGGGCTACTACGACGCCTACTACGGCAACGCCCAGAAGGTGCGAACGCTCATAGTCGAGGATCTGAAGCGCGCCTACACACGGGTTGATCTGATCGTGTGCCCGACCTCCCCGACCACCGCATTCAAGCTCGGGGAGCGCACCGAAGATCCGTTGTCCATGTACCTGTCGGATGTCTACACGGTTCCCGTCAATCTCGCCGGGGTCCCCGCCATAAGCGTCCCCTGTGGCACCTCGCCGGACGACGGGCTCCCGGTGGGCCTTCAGATCATCGCCCCCGTCCTGGACGAACGGTCGATGGTCCGCGCCGCTTACGCGTTCGAGCAGGACCTCGGGTGGGCGGGCTCCGACGACGGGCGGCCCAACCTGTGAGCGTCGCTCCGCCGCACACGCTCGAGACCACCATCGGCCTCGAGATCCACGTCGAGCTGGCAACCGCGTCGAAGATGTTCTGCGGCTGCGAGGTCGCGTTCGGCGGCGAGCCCAACACGCGCACCTGCCCCGTGTGCCTGGGCCTGCCCGGTTCCCTGCCGGTCGTGAACGAGCGCGCCATCGAGTACACGACAAGGATCGGGCTTGCGTTCAACTGCACCATCGCAAAGCGATCTTTGTTCGCGCGCAAGAATTATTTTTATCCCGACATGCCCAAGAACTATCAGATCTCGCAGTACGAGCTGCCGTTGGCGGCGCAAGGACATCTCAGCCTGGATGGTGAATCGGGGCCGACCAGCGTGGGCATAACCCGTGTCCATCTCGAGGAGGACACGGGAGGGTCCCTGCACATAGGAGGTTCGGGGCGCATCGCCGATTCCGAATATTCACTCGAGGACTACAACCGCGCCGGGACGCCGTTGGTCGAGATCGTGACCGAGCCCGACCTTCACACCGCCGAGCAGGCCCGCATTTTCGTGGGCGACCTGCGGGCCATCGTCGAGGCGCTCGGAGTTTCCGACGTGCGTATGGAAGAGGGCTCGCTGCGGGTGGACGCCAACATCTCGGTGCGGCGCGCCGGAGAGGTCGAGCACGGGGCTAAGGTGGAGGTCAAGAACATGAACTCGATCCGGTCCGTGGGCCGCGCGCTCGAGTACGAAGAGGAGCGCCAGCGCAAGTCTCTCGAGGCGGGTGACACCCTGGTGCAGGAGACGCGTCACTTCGACGAGAAGACCGGGAAGACGTCCTCGCTGCGCACCAAGGAGTACGCGTTCGACTACCGTTATTTTCCCGAGCCCGACCTGGTTCCGTTCGAGGCGGCGGATGAGTGGGTCGAGACTCTGAGGGCAAGCCAGCCCGAATTGCCCGCCGAGCGCAGAGTGCGGTGGAAGCGGATGTACGGATTGCCGCCGGGGGACGTTGCCGTCCTCGCGTCCTCGAAGGCGACTGCGGCGTGGTTCGAGGCTGCGGCTTCGGCCTACGGAGGCGATGCCAAGAAGATCGTGAACTGGATCATCGCGGATCTCTTCGGGCTGTTGAACGAGGCCGGCGTCGGCATGACCGAATGCAAGATCGCGCCCGCCCAGCTTGCCGGTTTGGTCGGGCTCGTCGATGGCGGAACGATCTCCGGGAAGCAGGCAAAAGAGGTCCTGGGACACATGTTCGACACCGGCGACGACGCGGCCGAGGTCGTGCGGGACAAAGGACTCGAGCAGGAGTCCGACACGGCGGTCCTCGACGCGGTCGTTGAAGAGGTGATCGCCGAGAACTCCGAGGCCGCCGACAAGGTGCGCGCCGGGCAGCTCAACACGATCGGCTTCCTGGTCGGCAGGGTCATGCGCAAGACGGGCGGCAGCGCAAACCCCAAGCTCGTGAC
>JACDCD010000180.1 GCA_013694625.1 Actinomycetota bacterium
AGTTCTGCACGATCGTCCGCCGCGTTCTCCTGGCGAGCTCGATTGCGACCGCGACCTTCTCCGGATCTCCCGTCATCAGTGTGAGGTCCGAGGACTCGATTGCGACATCGGTTCCGGTACCGATCGCGATGCCGAGGTCGGCCTGTACGAGGGCCGGAGCATCATTCACCCCGTCTCCCACCATCGCCACTCGCTCGCCCTCGCCTTGAAGCCGCTCTACCTCAGTGACCTTGTCCTTCGGCAACACCTCCGCCAGCACTCGATCGATGCCGAGCTGACCCGCGATCGCGGCGGCGGTCCGCTCGTTGTCACCGGTGATCATGACCACCTTTAGCCCGATCTTGTGCAGGTGGTGTACGGCCTTGACTGCACCGTCCTTCAGGGTGTCGGCGACCGCCAGCACGCCCCGAACTTCCGAGCCGAAGCCGAAGAACACCGCCGTCTTCCCTGCGCCCTCGAGTCGCTCCGCTGCATCCTCCAGTGGCGAGGGCAGGAGAAGGCCCGCCTCGGCCATGAGCTTGCGACGCCCGACCCACACCGACAGTGTGTCGCCCGCTGGGCTCGTTGTGTTTGCTCTGACGCCCTGCCCGGCGTAAGACTCGAAGTCTGTAACTGGTTGGATCTCGGAGCGTTCTCTTGCCGCTGCGGCGATTGCTGCGGCGATGGGGTGCTCGCTGTTTGCCTCTGCGGCTCCGGCGAATGCCAGTATCTGGTTTTCGTCCTCACCGACGATGTCGGTTACCTTCATCTGACCCCGCGTAAGCGTGCCGGTCTTGTCGAAGACCACGGTCGTAATGTCCCTGGTGCGCTCCAGGATATCGGGGCTCTTGATCAGGATGCCCAGGTCGGCCCCCCTGCCGGTTCCAACCATGATCGCGGTGGGGGTGGCCAAGCCCAGCGCGCACGGGCAGGCGATGATCAGAACCGCAACGGCCGCCAGCAGTCCCGAGACCTGATCTCCCGCGATGAACCACCCAACCAGGGTCGCGAATGCGATCCCGATAACGGTGGGAACGAACACAGCGGATATCCGATCGGCCAGACGTTGCACTTCGCTCTTTCCTGTCTGGGCCCCCTCGACAAGGCTCACGATCTGCGCCAGGGCGGTGTCCGTTCCAACTGCGGTGGCGCGTATCGTGAGCACTCCGGAAGAGTTGATGGTTGCGCCGGACACATGGGACCCGGGCGCTTTGTCCACGGGCACGCTTTCACCCGTGAGCATCGACTCGTCGACTGCGCTGGCGCCCTCGACGACCTCGCCGTCGGTTGGGATCTTCTCGCCAGGGCGAACCCTCACGACGTCTCCCACCTGCACCTGTTCGGCCGGGACCATGATCTCCTCCCCGTCGACGACCAGGCGGGCCTCCTTTGCCCCCAGCTCTAGAAGAGCCCTGATCGCTCTGCCCGCCCGCCCTTTGGCACGGGCTTCGAAAAACCGGCCGAGTGAGAGGAAGGCGATGATCAGCACCGACGTCTCGAAGTAGAGTTCCTCGAGCCCGGTCAGGAGCCCGTAGATGCTGAAGATGTAGGCGGACAGAGTGCCTATGGCGATCAGAGTGTCCATGTTGGCAGTGAGATAGCGAGCGCGTCTGGCCGCTTCATACAGGAAGGGCCACGCAACCCAGAACTGAACCGGGGTGGCGAGGGCGAACATCGTCCACCTCAGCGCCGGATTCATCATGGCCTCGTGTCCCATGAACATCGTCACGACCATGAAAGCTGCGGCCGGCAACACCGCGAGCAGCCGCCGAAACCACATCCGCCGGTGCTCATCCTCTGGGTCGGCGGATTCATCGGTTACATGGGCCGCGGGGCGCGTCTCGTGGGGCTTCAGCCCGTATCCCGCCTTTCTGACCGCAGCAGAGAAACCCTCGATGTGTGCGGGTCCCTCGGTCGTGACCTGTGCCTTGCCCGTTGCGAAGTTCACCTTGGCGTCGACCACGCCGTCCAGCCGGGACAACACACGCTGAACCCGGGCCGCACATGAGCCACAAGTCATTCCCTCGACCTCGAAATCGAGTGGCGCGTTCCGTCGATGGTCGAGTGGGACTAGTTTGTAACCGCTGCGTTCCACGGCGTAAGAGAGGGCGCCCACGTCGGAATCGTCCGAAGCGAGAGTCACGTGGGCCTTGCCGGTTGCGAAATTGATGTCGGCCCGCGAGACACCGTCGATCCTCTCGAGCGCTCGCTGGACCCTTGCGGCGCAGGAGCCACAGGTCATTCCCTCCACCCGGAAGTTCAGGACGGCGACTTCTCCATCCTTCGACCCGAGGTCAGTCGTCACTCAAACTCCTCCGTTCGTACAACGGGTCTGGCTGCGGAGCGGTCCAGAATGTCGTCCCTTGGCCTCTGAGAGTCCCTCATCCCTGCACTCCTCTGCTCCTATGGCTCTGCTTTATCCCCTGCTCCCTTACCCCGGTAGGGTAATAAGAGCCTACCTCAATTTCAAGCTTGGGAGGCACCCCGGAACGCGACACTGCTTACATGAGGGATAGCCGTCACCCTGACGCTACTGGGACGCGCCGCTCAACAGCGCCCGGATAGTTGGGCGCGATCACGCCACCTGATATCCGGCATCCTCGATGGCGCCCACGATAGACGTGCTGTCGACCGTTTCGTCGTGGTTGACCGTCACGGTCTTAGCCTCCAGGTTCACCTCGGCGGAGCGGACTCCATCCAGGGATGAAACCGCGTTCTCGACCGTGGTCTTGCAGTGCCCGCAGGTCATATCGGCCACGGAAAAGACGTCGCTCACGTGCGTCTCCCTTCAGAGCTTTCTATACAGGTACCCTTCGCGGTTACTGTACCTCTCACAGAAACGGGCGGGCCAAGACCAGCGAGACGTAGATTCGTCTGCAAGTCGCGGAGACGAAATCGAGGGGGAATGATGACCGCATTCAAAGGATCGTGGCCCGGTCGATTGGTCGCGCTGGGGCTCCTCGGAACTCTAACCTTGCCGGCGTGCTCGGTGGGCGGGGGGTCGAACGACTCGAACGACGGATCCTCCGGTGCGGTCGAGCAGAAACTCATCGTGGGCGCCGAGGAAGATGGCTATACGACCGAGGGGGCCGAGGCCGACGTCGGCCAGTATCCGCTCAACGCCAACATCTTCGAGAGCCTTGTCCGCATGAGTGAGGACTACGAGATCGAACCGGCTCTGGCGACCAGCTGGGAATTCGTGGCACCCAACACATGGCGCTTCGAGTTGAGAGAGGGCGTCACCTTCCACGACGGCACGCCTTTTGACGCCGGAGCCGTGAAGTACACCTTCGATCGTGTCGCCAAGACAGGCGGAGGCACTCCAGGCTTGGCAAAGGACGGCACCAAGGTCGTCGATGATTACACGGTGGAGGTGACACCGCAGTTCGAGAACAGAAGGC
>JACDCD010000194.1 GCA_013694625.1 Actinomycetota bacterium
GTGGCCAGCCCGAGGGCGACAACCGAGGCCGTGTGCATGAGCGACACTGCCACCCCCACCAGCAGGGCGTCCTGCATCCGGCCCTGAGCCCCGACGAGATAGGCGGCCATGACGGTCTTGCCGTGCCCGGGCCCCAGGGCGTGCAGCGCGCCGAATGCAAGGGCCAGAAGCACCGCCGTAAGGAAGAACGGGAGCGACAGGGGCCGCTCGATCAGCGCGGCGAAAGAGCCCCCGAGGGCACCCGGGCGGCCACCCCCCTGGCTTGCCGAGCTCGATCGTCCGCCGCCGGCCGCCTCCGGAGCAAGGATCAGGTGGGCGTCCGTGACGTCGGACGGGCTCGACAGCAGGTCCTGAGGGTAGCGGCGCAACCTGTCACTCGGGCTGGTGGACGGCACCGACGAGGATTCGATGCCCTGGCCATCCACGGCCCGGGCGGTGACCTCCTTCCAGCCGAGCCGCTCGGGATCGGTGAAGTTACGGTCCTCGTAGGCAAGCGCCGTGCGCTCCGAAGGGAGGTCCCCGCTGAAAGTGGCTTCGATCCTGAGGGTGGATAGCCCGCCCTGGCCGGGACGAAGGCTCGCCCGGCAGTCACCGAGGGTCAGCTCCACGATCTCGCCGTCCGCAGTGAGCGTCACCTCCTGGATCAAGCTACGCCCCAGCCTCTGCGCGTAGCCGTCCAGCTCCTCACCGGCCAGGTCGCCGTCGCCATCGGCGTCGATACGGGGTTTCTCCTGGAAGGTTGGGATCTCGGCCATATCGACGGAATAGAGGACGGTTACCCGATCCGTCGAGATGGCGAGGGCGCTCGAGCGATTGATGGTGAAGTTTCCGAGGGGATGCGCCTGGGCCGCAGGTGCAGCAACCGTCAGAGAGATCAGAACGCCGGCCGCAACCCCGGCGAACATCTTCATGGGCGGGCGGTCAGTCTCTGCAGCGTCCGGCGCGCCTCAGGCGCGTAGATCCAGGAGAAATGCGGATTTATGGACAATGCCTTCAGGAGGTGGGCGCGTGCTCCGGCCCGGTCGCCGAGACGCAGGGCGATCATCCCTGCGTGGAAGTGGAACAGACCGTTCCGTGTACCCAGACGCAGCGCCTCGTGCGAGTAACGGCGGGCCTCCCGGTAGCGGCCGACCGTATAGAGGGTCCACGCCAGTGCGTCGGACGCCTGCACGCTGGGCCTCTTGGCGTATCCGGATCGGGCGTTCATCACCACCCACTCGGACGCGAGACCATGGTCCGAGTTGAAGAGGGCCACCTCGAGGTCGGTTTCGACACCGTTCGCCCGAAGGAGCCGTTGGGTGGCGCGCACGAGGTCGTATTGCGCCCGCGCCTTCCGGCGCTCGCCCGCCAGGGCAAAGAGGTCGCCCGCCAGAATCGCGAACTCCGGCGCGGGGTATCCCGTCACGACGTCGGCAACCTGCCGTGCGGCCGCCCGTGGATGGCCACGTGCGGCGTCGATCTTCGCCAGCCCGACCGGGGGCAGTGGGTAATCGGGGGCAAGCGCAGCCCCGTGGCGGTAGGCCCGCTCGGCGGCGCCAACCCGGCCGCTCCCGAACAACAGCTCACCGAGCTGGTAGTACGCCCACGCCCCATCTTCCGGGCTGCCCGAGGCGACACCCGTCGCCAAGCCCATAGCGTCGACGGCGCCCCTCACGTCTCCGGTCAGTTCCCGGGCGTAGGCGATACGGGCATAGGAGGCGAGGTCGGGGCGCAGGTCGACCATGTTCTGGTACGCGGCCATCCCGTCCGGATAGCGCCCCAACTCGAACAGAGCATCTCCGATCAAACCCCGTGCGTAGGAGTTGTGGGGATTGACCTCCTTCGCACGCCGCCCCCACGCGAGCCCGCCCCTGAAGTCATGGCGGGCCGAGGCAAGTGCCCCCATACCGAGCATCGCCTCGTAGTTGTCCGACCGGTTGAGAGCGAGCGAACGCCGGAGCACACCGGCGGCTTTGACGTAGAAGCTCGGGTCGGCGCTGGCCCTGGCCTCCCCAAGGTAGGCGAGCCCCAGGGACGCGTACAGCCTCCAGCTCTCGCTCCCACCCTCCTTCAGCCGGCTCTGGAGCGCTCCGACCCGATCGGACAGGCGGCCGCCCCCGGGCGCCGGAGACAGAAGCGCACCGACGGCAGAGGAGTTGCCACCCGGCGTCGCCGGGGGGTCGCTCCGCAGAGAGGCAAGTGGGGCAAGGATCGCAACCCCCACGACCAGGGCCGCACCCAGCCCCAGCGCCGCCAGGATGCCGCCCGTTCTCCTCATCGCCTCCACAATCCCGATTGGGTTCCATTGCACCAAGGAGCTCGGTTAACGGGCTCCAGAGTGAAAAGGAGCCATTGGTCTGGCCGGCGCCTCCAGCGTCCCGGTAGATCCTCGCGCCACGGGCTGACTACACCAATTGGTCGCGTACCTTACGGATCGTCACGGTCACCCCTCGCCGGTGCCGGTGCCAAGGACCTCGTGCGTCAGGTCGGTTGCGGCGATCGCAGCCGCCCATCCCTCGGCGGGGTGCTCCACGGCGAGCCGCAACGACCACCCCTCGTCCGGGGCTCCCTCGTCGAAGCGATACCAGCGCAAAGTTCCCAGGGCGTCCTCGAGCTCGCCGGCCCCCACCGGCCAGTCCGTCGAGGCGGTGACGCCGGTCGTGTACCAGGCCAGCGACCGTCCCAGCGCACCGCCTCGGCGGCGCCCGTGCGCCCCTCCACTTGCGGCGGCCCAGCCCATCCTCTGGATCGCCTCGGACGGCTCCAGCGGGCCCACGCGCAGGGGGCCCAGGGTGAGCGCGGAGACAGCGCCGACCGCGTCACCGTCGACCACAACGGCGCGCGCGGCGCCGTTGGACTCGGCCAGCCAGGGGGCCACGAGATCCAGCCAGGCGGCGATCAGCTCGGGGTCGTCGACCTCCCCGGCCGCCACCGGCTCGACGCCGGCGAGCCCGGCGCGCGGCTCCCATGGCTCGGCGACCTCGACGAAGGTCGAGCGGTAGGAGGCAAGTGGGTACACCGGTTCCCACGGTTCGATCCTCAGGGGCAGGTTGAGCACCTCGGGATGTGCCCGGAGATCGCCGGTCAGATCCTCGCCGCGCAGCACCCTCTCCTGAGCGACAAAGGCGGCGACGTGGGGGGAGCCGAGATGCCCCGCAAGCTCCTTCCAGGTGTGGCCGAACGCTGCCACCTCGGTCAGCGGACCGATCGAAAACCGCGGCGTGTTCGAGTCGAGGACGTCCGCTGCGTACTCCCCGGGTGCCTCGAGGGCGAGCCGGTAATCGATGTGCCCGGCGATGGGCCACAACTGCTTCCCGCGCTCGATAGCCTCCTCGCACCGGTCGGCGAGATCGACGAGGTCGTCCCACCTCCCCGCTGCACACAGACCATCCACGCCCCTGAGGAGGCCGTTCAGGTCCCCCGCTTCGATCAGCGCGCCGAGGGTCTCCAAAGCCTCAGGCCAATCGACGGCGGACGCGTCGAGGCGGTGGACCGTCCATGGCTCTCACCCAACCGGTGCGGCGGGCAAGGCCTTGCGGATCACGGGGAGGATGGCGTCGACCCACACGCCGTAGCCTGCGGCGCTGGGGTGAAGCTCATCTGCGCTGTTGTACACCCGCGGCTTGGCGGCGAAGCGGGGGCCGGCCACGGCCCGGAGCGGCACCACCGGCACGCCCTGGGAGCGAGCCACAGAAGCGATGGCGTCCTCGACCATCCGTCCCCTCCAGGCCGATAGCGAACGGAGCGGCTCGAGGAACGCTTCGATGTGCATGTCTGGTGCGCCGGCCACCACGACGGCCGCTCCGGTCGCCCTCAGCCGCCGCAGCACCTCGTCCATGTCCCTGCGGACCGAATCGATCGGAGTCACGTGGATGGCGTCGTTGGCGCCGATCCCGACGAACACAAGATCCGGATCCAACGCCTCGGCGTGGGGCACCTGCTCCGCCAGGACATCGGCCGTTTGCGCCCCGGACATTCCCAGAGCGCTGAGATCCACTCTGTAGCCGTCGTCGCCCAGCTGTGCCGCCAGTCGGGCGGGATAGGACAGCTCGGGCCGGCCTGCTCCCACACCGGCTGCAGTCGAGTCACCCAGCACCACCAGCCTGAGCGGTGTGCCGGAGGCCGTGCCCCAGCGTCCGCCGATCTCGAGGGCGGGCCCGGTCGGCAGATACTCCCGGCGCGCTGCGATCAGGATCTCGACGCCCAGGATCGCGCCTAGACTCACGAGGACGAGCGCCAAAGAGCCAACGGTGCGCTTCAACATCGCCTACAAGCCCAAGGAGGCGGGTGTGGACGACATCCTCCAATGTCCGGAATGCGTGCTCCGATTCAAGTCCCGCTCGGAGCTCCAGCAACATCTCATGCTCGACCATCCCCGGCGCGACGACGACGATCCGGGTGAGACCCATGAGCATCCCTTGGCCACACCGCCCGAACCGCACAACGGGAGGTAGACCGAGACATCCTCAGATTCGTCGGGGCGGCCTCCGCGAGCGGCGGTGCTGGCGAACCTTCGGGTTTCTGCGCCGTGGGCGTGCCTCGGGCTCCGGCATGCGCCGAGGTCTCTGCTGCTGAGCCTTCTGTATGGCGGCCACGATCTCCTGTTGCAGTTTCTCATCGGTGGCGCCCGAGCTGAGGAGCAATTGGAACAGGACCGTTCTCTCGAACTGCTCGACCGATTCGCTCACTTTGTCGCGCCGGCCCGTCGGGGAATCCCACTCC
Source organism: Actinomycetota bacterium (assembly GCA_013694625.1). Lineage (GTDB taxonomy): Bacteria > Actinomycetota > CADDZG01 > CADDZG01 > WHSQ01 > JACDDL01. The sequence goes on from JACDCD010000194.1 coordinate 4,702, forward strand.
GCGATGATGCGGCCCGCATACGGGACCCCTACCCGCAGAGGGGTGGCCCCAACTTTTCCTTCCCATATGACTTCCCCTGGCTCCATCTCTTCTCCTCGCGATTCGGACAGCCCAGCCCATCCGGCCGTGTAATAAGCGCCTACACCCCTCCCACAGCCTAAAGCGGACCGAAAGGTTAGGAGGCGCGCACCTCGAGAACCTCAACCTTGAGAACGCCACCGGGAGTGTCGGCCATGACCGTTTCCCCGGTGCGATGTCCGATCAAGCTCCGTCCCACCGGAGATTCGGGGGTGAGTACGTCATGACCGCCACCCCGCTCCTCACGCAACCCCAAGAGATAGGTTTCCGGCTCTTCTCCCTCGTAGGAGATAGTCACGAGCTTGCCGGGGCCGATCACGCCATCGTCGGTCGTCACGATCAACTCGGCGTTCTCGATCATCTGCCGGAGCTGTCTGATTCGCGCTTCCTGCAGACCCTGCTGCTCGCGCGCCGCGTGGTATTCCGCGTTCTCACTGAGGTCACCGTGGGAGCGCGCCACCCCGATTGCGTGGCTGATGCTCGTTCGCCCTTCACCTTCGAGGTGAGCGAGCTCGTCTTTGAGGTGCTCATATGCCGCCTGTGTCAACGGAACCTTCTTTGCGTCGTCCATGAGGCGATCCTACGCGACGCATGCCACATCGGCCGCATAGGATCGCCCGATGCCAGGTGGCGAACAGAGCCTCGAGGGGAAGGTCTGCATCATCACCGGCGCCGGCAACGGCATCGGCCGGGCTGTCGCCGAAGCGTTCGCGCGCCGGGGCGCCCGCGTGGTCGTCAACGATGTGGACCGGGCCGCAGCCGAGGAAGTGGTTCTGGGCCTGGGCTCGGACGCCACCGCCGACGACCATGCCATTGGGACCGTGGCCGCCGCCGACGGTCTTCTCGCAGGGGCACTTGACCTGTTCGGGCGCGTCGATGTCCTCGTCAACAACGCAGGCGTGCTGCGTGACCGGATGCTTCACAACATGAGCGAAGGGGAGTTCGATGAGGTCATCCGGGTCCATTTGAAAGGGACGTGGGCCTGCGGTCGCGCAGTCGTAAGACATTGGCGGCCGCTCGCCAAAGCGGAGGGCCCCGGGGCGCCGAACCGCAAGATCATCAACGTGACGTCGGCCTCCGGTCTTATCGGCGCGGTAGGGCAATCCAACTACGCCGCCGCCAAGATGGGCGTCGTCGGATTGACGAAGTCGTGGGCGAAGGAGCTGGGCCCGTTGTCGATCAACGTCAACGCGATCGCGCCGGCGGCGCTCACCGGGATGACCGAGCCACTCATGTCCGATCCCCAAGCGGCAGCCAAGAGGTTGGACCGCTTCCCTCTGGGTCGCTATGGGAGTCCGGACGAGATAGCCCCCGCGTTCGTCTATCTCGCCTCGGACGATTCGGACTACGTTACCGGACAGACCCTGTGCGTCGACGGCGGGCTGGTGATCTAGCAGCGCAACGCGCTACGGGCGTAAGGAAACCGACGGACACGCCCGGCCCTTGTCGCTAGCCGAGCAAACCCGACACGGCGATGACCGTGATGGGGACCAGGAACAATGCTGCGGTGAACGCGGCGAGCCGCATCTTGCTCTCGATCACCTGTCGTTGAAAACGCCACACCAACCTGTGTACCGGCGTATAGAAGAACCCAAGCAGGATGACGCTCAAAACCGACGCCGCGATAACCTCCGCGAGCACGATGCGCACCGCCTCTGGTGAGTTCAGAGCAAACGCAGCCAGCATTGTGTCTCCGAGCGTCGTGATGTTTGCCCCCATGACGTAGGGGAGGATGTCCTCGCGACGCGCATAACGTTTGGTCACAAGAGGCACCAGGACGGTGAGCGCAACCGACACCGACATGGTGACGAGCGCAACCAGTGATCCCAAGCCGAACATCGGCCACTTGCGTGACAGCCATTTCCTCTGCGAACGCTCCTCGACCTCTTTGTCGATCTCCGGAAGGACGGTGTCGGTCAATTTGAAGGACACCAGGAGCACTCCGAGCCCGCCGAGAAAGATCACCGCCGCCGGTAAGTTCTCTACTCGTGCGAGCAGGCCCCCGTACACGAGATCGATGACATCTGAAAACTGCCCGGGGAAATGAAGCTCGAGGGAATGGAAGGGTCCGAAGTTCAGCAGCGCAAGTCCGATGAGCGCGCCGGGTACATAGACCAATGCGGTTGTCGAAAGCGCGATCACCGCGGTGGCGACCGGCGCCTTGCGCTCGCCGGCCCCTCCCCTCAGTGCGTAGATCACGGCAACGACCAGTACGACGAAGGCCGCTCCGAGCCGCGAACCGGTCAGCATGGTGAAGCCCTGAATCTCGGTGATGGACCCCGCCTCGACCAGTGTGAGGGCGGTGGCGGCCATGGGAGAGCCGGACAGCACGAACAGAGCGCCGATCCACCCCAGGCCGAGCGTCGAACCGGGGTTGCGCACGAGCAGCCCTTCGTTGTTCAAGATGTCGAGGCTTGCGGCTCCCGTCTTCATCAACTGGAGAGCTCCCACGAACAGGAACAGGGCCCCCAGGAACCGGACCAGCCCCCACGCCCGGTGCATGATCAGAGCGCCGGTGCCTCTGCGGACATCAGAGGGCTCCTCAGCCCCGGCTGCCCCCTCCTGCTGTGACGACACGCCGCCTTCGGTTCGATTCATGATGGTCTATTCACAGATCTGCTTCTCGACCTTCGTGTCTGATGGTTCAGGGAGCCGGAAACCTGCAATGCGACCACAAGGATGCACGAGATCGCAGACAATAGTGCGGACGTGAGCGGAGAACCGCGCAGTTGGATGAACGGAAGACGGGGGCTTGACGCGATCGCGGTTCGCATCGGTCTCAACGGGGCACAGTTAGTCCTGGTCGACGACGACGGGGAATGGGAGCGTTGGGTCTTCCCGTCCGTGGGCGAGGCGGCCGAGGCGGCGAGAGCCCTCGAGGTCCCCGTTCACACCGGCGAGTACCCGGAGGAGGTCCGTGTCCGGATGAACCGTCACCGGCGTAACGCCCAGAGCTTCGGACACGGCGCCTATCCGGAGCAGGGCCGGGTGGGCCCGGTCATCCCCTATCCCGAGAATCGCCCTCGGCGCGCCGGGTCTGAGAGGACGGCCCAACCTCCGTCACGTCAATCACCGGAGGATGACGGTCCCTAGGGCGGGAGGCCTCTGAGCCACGGACCGGGCCACCGTCCCAGCGGCTTCGCCCCAACCTTCGGGCCGCCCACCAGCCGAGGGGCCTCCGGGCGACACCCTTGACCACCGCCCGAGCGGGCGGCAACAGCAGAAGGATCCCGAAGGCATCGGTCAAGAACCCGGGGGTCATCAACAAGGCCCCGCCAAGGAGGATGAGGGCACCGTCGGTCACCTCGGTCGTGGGCATCTGGCCCCGGGACAACGTCGACTGGAGCCGGCGCCAGGTCTGGAGACCCTGCTGCTTGAGCAGCCACGCCCCCGCAACCGAAATGAGCACGAGCAGGACGAGCGTGACAACGAGCCCCAGCTCACCGGACACCTGGATAATAATCCAGAGCTCGATAACCGGTACCGCAAGCAGCAGCAGGAAGAGCGCCCCAACCATGGGACCCAGTATGGGAGTGATATGGCTACGTCCATGACAACTTGTACATTCGGTCCGGGAGGCCCCCGGTGCCCGTGACCTCCACCGTCCGCCAACTCAAGCTCAGCGAGGGCCTGGGTCATCTGGGTGAAGGCGGAGCCACACTGGTCGACCTTCGGCCCGTCACGAGCTACCTCGAATCCCATATCCCGGGATCGCTTGCCCTGGTCTACGAGTTCGGGCCGGGACTGGCGGGCCGCGCCCGCGACTGTCTGCCTCTCGACCTCCGGTTGATTCTGCTCGACCCTGGGGACGTCGACCTGGGAAACGCGGCCGCTGCTCTCAGGGGAAAAGGGTTCACCGTGGTGGGCGGTGTCGAGGATGCTTTGGACGCCTGGTCGGAGTCTGGCGAAGCCCTCGGATCGACCGGGACCATCGGCCCGCACGATGCCCCCTCTGGGCAGGTGCTCGACGTCGGAGACCCCGGGGCGGCGGCCCCGGGAGGGGCCCTCTCCATCCCCATCGAAGGGCTGTATGGACGTGCCGCAGAGCTCGACGGCATGGCTCCGGTGACCCTCGCCGCGGGCTACGGAGTGCGAGCGGCGCTGGCCGTCGGCATCCTCGAGCAGCACAGGGTGGAGAAGATCCTCTTCTGGAGGACGCTGGGCTGAGCTACGCCTCACCCTTGGCAATCAGATAGCCACGGGCGCGTTCGGTCATCGGGTAGGCGCCGACCAGCGTCCAGAACCGTTCCGAATGGTCGGGCACGAGCAGGTGAGCAAGCTCGTGGAGGATTACGTAGTCGCGCACCCAGGGCGGATAATCGGCGATCGCGGAGGAGATCACGATCGAGCCGTCCTGCGGAGAGCAGGAACCCCAGCGGGACCGTTGCTGGCCGACCCACGAGATGTCCCGTGGACGCAGCCCACCGAGAAACCTGTCGCCGAGCTGGGCCGCCCGGCGGAGGAGCGCCCCCTCATCGTTGAGTCGGTCGCGGCGCATCCTCGAGCTAAGCCGGGAGGCCATCTCGGTCACCCAGTGCTGTTCGTCTGCCTGGGAGAGGCGCTCGGGGATGGAGACGACCAGGGCATCGGAGACGATCTCGGCCGAGATCGTCTTCTTCCTCCTGGCGCTCCGTCGGACCTCGATGCGGCTGAAATCCTCCTCGAGTCCGGGGACCTCGAAAGGCAGGCGGTTGTCGGGCATGGTGTGATCCTAGGACGCGAAGTTCCCTCACAACTGTCTTGTGGCTGAGCCACAAACGCAGGCCTTTTTCTCTGCCCCCTCACGGTTTGCAAGTCCTTGTGAAACACTTCACAATGTCCTTGAGCGACAAAGGTTTCTGAAGTACCGGAGCCCTCTCCGTTATCCGCCCATCCCCCCCGGCGGAGAGGGCTCTTCCTTTTTTTCACCCGGAACCCGGCGGAGCTTTCCCGCGAGCCCGCCCACAGCGCCCACGGCTCTGCCCTCGAGGGCGCCGTAGAGCCATCCAAGCCGCCCCTCCGCGAAGCTGATCGCCCGGCCGATCCCCCGGCCCCAGGTGTTCCACGGGCTCCCGCAGACGCTCGGCGCCCCCCTCAGGAAAGCATGGGCGAGGCCTCGGGCCGCCGGCGACCGGACGATGGCCCCGTGCCCATTCCAGCCCTCCGGCCCGAGGACGTGACTCTGTTCCTCGGGCATAACGGCTCGGTCTGAAGGGACCACGAGGTCGTTGGGCATCGTCAGCGCCAGAGCCCGTGTCCCGTAGACGATGTCCTCGCGCGCCAGTCCTTGCATGAGGCTCGATCCGGGCGCCAGTTGGTCGATCGCCCTGCCGCCCGGATCCGGGAGACCTTCCACGAGGCGCCGGGCTCCCCACAGTATCGGCGCGCCCGACAAAGTTCCGTCCCGGATGGCCCGGAGGGACCCCGCGATCGGGGCGCCGGTATGGGGCGTGGCGAGCGTCACGAGATGCTCTACCCGGGGAAGCTCCGAGACCCACGGGTGTGCGAGTCTCTGGAGGAACAAGCGCGCCACCACGCCTCCCTGGGAGTGGGCGATGAGGTCGACGTCGGCACCGGGACGGCGCCGGGCGATGTGCGCGAGAAGGTCGCGCAGCCGCCTCGCCTCCGGCATGAGGTCGCCGTAGGTGTCCGCCGCCAGGTAGGGACGGTGACGCCCCTGCTCGTCGAGGCCGGCATAGGAAAACCGATAGGTGTCCTTACGCCTGTAGCCGAGCAGGCTCCGGCCGAGGTTGAAGAGGTCGGAATTGCCCCCTCCCACCGTGGCGCTGCTCAGCCCCGCCACCAGGACCGCCACGTTGTCGTTGGGCGGTGGCGGCCGTGCCGCGAGGGGGCGGGGCTCGATGCATTGGGACGGCGTCGAGTCCATCGACTCGGGATCGTCGAGCACGGGCGCCAGGTGCACGGCGGCGCTGAGGTCGACCGGCCCGAGATACTCCATCGGATCCACATAAGCTCCATCGAGCTTCACTCCGAAGTGGAGACCGCCGGTTCCGGCGCGATGATCCGCCCCGGCCCGTCCGATCCACGCTCCCTGCTCGATCCCGGCGCCCCGGGTCACCTCGATCTGGCTCAGTATCGAGTAGGTCGATTCAAGCGCGCCACCGTGGTCGATGGTCACCGAGAGATCCCCGCCGACGGAGCCGGCCCAGGTCACGACCCCCGCCCCCGCCGCCCGGACGGCGGCGCCGTGCGGAACGTCGTAGTCGATCCCGCGATGACCCGGTCCGTACGGGCTCGAGGGGGCCATGAAAGGCCTCAGGACCGGGCCGTCCACGGGGGGAACGAGCCAGCCGGGTGCCGCCACCGAAGTTGCAGCGTGGGCCGAGATCGCAAATATCAATGCTAGAAGTGGAACCCACCTGCGGCTTCGGCTCATGGGCGCAACAATGGCGCGGGCAGCGTGGCGGGAACGTGGCGTGTGCCACGCCTGGGGTAGAAGGTCCGTCGGCATCGCCTCTCCCTCGAGGGTGCCGGGCGGTGGTGGATAATCCTCAGATGACCGAACGTGTCGCCCTCTACCTCCAGGACAAGCATCCGATCCGGGACGGCATGGTTTTCACCCGGCGCGCCGAAGCGGCCGGGTTCGAGGCCGTGTGGCAGGCGGAGTCCCGTCTGGTGCGGGAGGCGACCGTCCCCATGGCAGCTTTCGCCGCGACGACAAGCGACATAAGGATCGGCTCCGGCGTGGTCAACACCTGGACACGTAACATCGGATTGCTCGCCGCCACCTTCGTTACCCTCGATGACCTCGCGCCGGGCAGGGTCATGCTTGGCCTCGGCGCATGGTGGGATCCCCTTGCCTCGAAGGTCGGGATCGAACGCCGGCGGCCCCTGGCCTGCATGCGCGAGACCATCGAAGCGTGCCGCGCCCTTTTCACGCTCGAAGAGGTGAGCTACTCGGGCGACTTCGTCCACCTCGACGGGGTGCGCATCGACGTCGTTCACGGGGACGCGTCCGCCAGGGACATCCCGGTATATATCGGGGCGACGGGCCCGAAGATGCTCGGGCTCGCCGGCGCCATCGGCGACGGAGTGCTCCTCAACTACATGGTGGCGCCCGCCTACAACGACAACGCCATGGAGCGCCTCGAAGCGGGGGCACGGCGCGCCGGGAGGACCATCGACGATATCGACCGCCCGCAGCTCGTGGTGTGCTCGATGGACGACGACCGCGGCGCCGCCCTGGACTCGGCCCGCCTGCTCGTGACGCAGTACCTCGGCCAGCAACCCCACATCATGAAGGCGTCCGGTGTCCCGGCGTCGTTGCTCGAGCGCATCGGTGAGGTGCTCACATGGCCGGCCACGAACGAGCAGGTGCACGAGGCGGCGCAACTCGTCCCCGACGACATCGTCCAGCTGATCACCGCCTCCGGTACGCCCGACGAATGCCGGGCCAAGGTGGCGGAGTACATGGAAGCCGGCTGCACCTGCCCAGTTCTGTACCCGCTCGGGCACGATGTCGGGACGATGATCGACGCGTTCGCGGGATGGACACCGTGACCCAGTTCGCTGGCGCCACCCTCGGGAACACGCATCCGGCCTTGAGCTCCGGGTGGCGTCCGGTCGCCCGCAGTGACGC
>JACDCD010000069.1 GCA_013694625.1 Actinomycetota bacterium
ACGCCAAATTCACGGCACGCTTCGATGACCTATTCCGCACGGAAGACGTGGAAATCCTCTTCACTCCGATCCGGTCGCCCAAGGCCAACGCCGTGGCGGAGCGCTGGGTCAAAACCGTCAGGACGGCATGTCTCGACTGGTCGTTGATCATCGGCCGACGTCATCTCTACGAAGTCCTGCGCACCTATGTCAACCACTACAACGGAGCGAGGCCTCATCGCGGCCTGGATCTCACCATCCCGGAGCCCGCTCCTCTCAGTCGCATTGCTCGCAGGGACCGTCTCGGTGGTCTGATCCACGAGTATGAGCGTGCGGCATGAGCAGGGTGATCGGTTTTTCGCACCCCACACCCTGCACGGCGCCTCGATCAGGGGGCGGGTGAGCCATGGCGAGGAGCTGGAGGCGCTCTTTCTGCACGCGCTGAGAACAGCGGCAACCTAGTGACGGCGACTCTGGGCTGTGTGCGAAGACGAGCACAGTCCAGGAAGCGCCGGCCGCCGACTCGAACTCCCGCCGGCCTGCTGTCGGAATTGATCGACTGACTTTGGGATGGCGGACTTCGCTAACGGAAAGATCCAGGCCTTCGTCGGCCCCACCGAGCTCGGGGCTCCCGACGACCTCGAGCAGGCCATCGTCGACTTCATCGCCGGCGCACAAGAGTCCCTCGACATCGCGGTCCAGGAGATCGACTCCCAGCCCATCGCCCAGGCGATCCTCGACGCCCGCTGGCGCGGCCTCTCGGTCCGAGTCTTCCTCGAGCACTCCTATCTGCAGACCGATCTCACCGCGAATGAGATAGCCGACATCGGGCCGAGCCCCGCCCGTCTCGACCCGATGTGGGTCGAGCCTCGCCCGAGCCCCACCTTCCGCACGAATCGCGACATCCTGAACGCCCTGTTGCGCACCGACATCGAGGTTCACTCGGATCTCAACAACGAGATCTTCCATCAGAAGTTTGTGATCCGCGACTACCGCGGCAGCACCAAGCCCACCTCCGCGCTTCTCACCGGCTCGACCAACTTCACCGGAACCGACACGCATAGCAACCTCAACCACATCGTCATCTTTCACGACTACCGCATCTGTCGCGACTACATGGTCGAGTTCGACGAGATTTCCTTGGGGAGCTTCGGGCGCCAGCGGCTCGGCAAGGTCCCCAAGCCGCACAACCTCGACGGCGTCCCGGTGAAGGTCCTGTTCGCGCCCGATCACACGCCGGAACTCGAGATCACCAAACTGATAAACAAGACCACGCGAGGTCTGGATTTCGCCATCTTCACCTTCTCGGGCTCATCCGGCATCGACGACGCCATGATCATGGCGCAGCGCGCCGGTTGCGCGGTGCGGGGGGCGCTCGATCCCGGCCAGGGCCGCTTCGGCTGGGCCCCGACGCGCTGGCTGCACGAGGCCGGGGTGCAGATCTTCCTCCCTCGGCAGCAGACGCCGGTCCGCAAGCTGCACCACAAGCTCATGGTCATCGACGACGCCATCGTCGTCGCGGGAAGTTTCAACTACACAGGCCCCGCCAAAGACTACAACGACGAAAACATCTTCGTGCTCGGCTCCCCGTATGCCAACCTCCCGAAGGCCGAAGGCGGGCCCAACGATCTCGCCGAGAACAAGCGCATCTGCGACTTCTTCCGAGCCGAGATCGACCGCATCATCACCAACCTCAGCGATCCCTACACGCCGTGAGAATTGGTGTTGCGGGACCGCAGGCCGCGATCCCCACGCACTTACCGAGACCGACCTCGCCGACGTCGCGCCGATCGCCAAGATATGCCCGCACGCCATCACTCCGGCTGAGCGCGCCGAGATCGTCACGGCGACCAAGGACAAGCGCCTCGCCCATCTCCGTCACCGCAAGCTGACCCACACGCTGTCCCGCCAGGGCAAGGTGTACTGCTCGCCGTCTACGACCTTACGGGTGCTGCGACCCGAGAACCTGGTGCCCGTCTATCACCACCGCAGCCGCCCTCGCCTCAAGCGGGCCGCCTTGCATCAGCTCTGCACCCCGCTCCAGTACACGCCGCGGGGTCGAGCTCCTCATCGTGGCCTCGAACGCGGGCCACCGCGAGCCGCCGGCCTGGTCGCTAAACCTCCACCGCCAGCCGAGGTGCCGGGCGCTCGTCGAGGGGCACTGGCCCGACGTCCACGCACGCTTCGCGAAGAGGAGGAGGAGCGGGAGCGGCTCTGGACACTCCTCGCCGAGGGAAACCCCTGGCTCGCACGAGCTTCCAGGCGGGCCGGTCACGAATTGGCCGTGATTGTCCTCTCACCGTCGGGGGCCACCCGCCCAAGCTGAGCCGTCTTCCGGGTCAGGCTGGGCTCTGGAGGCCATGAGATCGCCGTTCGGACCCCTTGTACCCGGGGTTCTTGGGTGGTTTCCCGCCCGGTAGGCGCTTCTCGGATGCAGCCGGACCACAAGCTTCACCCACGGGAAAGGGAGTTTCCGTAGGTATGTCGGTCGAACAGACAGGCAGGCTGTGACGCGCTTCTGCGGTAGCACCCGCCCAGCGGTGGGCGATTGCCGTTCGACGCAGAAAGGCGGTAGCTGCCGGCGTGCGTGGGCAGCTACCGCCGTCGCGACGAGTCTTCCTTGGCTACCTGGGCGTCCTTCGACACGTCGACGGCGCCCGGGAGCTCCCTCAGGTGGGGAGGGACCAGGAGCTTGGGACGGTTATAGAGAGCGACGGCGGCCGTTAGCAGCAGCGCGATGGCGGCCAGTACGGCGACGATAACCTCGACCACCTCCTGGGCGGACGAGTTGTCGAATCCCGACACCACATAGCCCGTCGCCACCAGCGGCCCCTCGATCGTGCCTGCCGGGCCCGATCGAACGAGCGCCCGCCACCAGACCAGGTCGAACGGCCACC
>JACDCD010000070.1 GCA_013694625.1 Actinomycetota bacterium
TCAAAGCGTCGCCGAAGTTGTGGATCGTGTCCGCGAGAAGCGCGACCGAGCCGCTCACCAGCACGAGAACGACTTGGAGTACGGCGGTCATCATGAGACCGCCGAACGAGATGGCAAGCGCTCTCAACCCCTCCGAACTGGCTTGCAACACCTCCCCCACCTGCTCGTGGTGGTCGTGATTGTGCGCAAAGGTCTGCCTCAAGAACGTCAGCAGCGACCGTCTCTCGTCCCCGGGATGATCATGGATGTGCTTATGGCTCATCGAAGCTGACTCGCCGCTCGGCCCAGACCCGGACGCTCGCCTAGAACCTTGGGCGATGTGATCGCCGCGGGAAAGCTCCTCTGCGACAAATCGCCGGGCGTGCTCGCCGTCCAGCAGAGCCGCGCTGAACTTCAAGCGGTCGAATCGGCGACTTCAGGACTGCGACCGCCCGTTCGACCTGATCTTCGAAAGCGTATCCGGTTATCTGCGTATCCATGCAGGTAGGCATTCTGCCACATCGGCCGGCGACCGAGCCCACTCCTCCATAATCATCGCCCCACGGCAACAGTGGCACCGTTCACACACCCGGCAAGCCCAGGGGCAGTGCTCTCGTGGTGACCCCTGCGAGGGCGGGGAAAGGGCTAGGGGACGCAATCCCGTACAGTCCGGCTTCTTCCTCGCAGTGCGCAAAACGAATTCTTCCTCGCCCGCAGTGCGCAAACGAAATGGTCAGTTCGCGATGATTTCCGGCTCGTGTTCCGGTCTAATGTGAAGCCCAAGCAACAGGAAGCCGAGGAGCCACATGACAGCACACACCCCTCTCGCGGTCGAAGCCACCGGCCTCGTCAAGGTCTTTGGGGAAACCCGCGCCGTGGACGGCGTCGATCTGGCCGTGCAGAGCGGCGCGGTCTACGGCGTCCTTGGTCCCAACGGCGCCGGCAAGTCGACGACCATCCGGATGCTGGCGACCCTGCTTCGCCCGAATGCAGGCAGCGCCCGGGTGCTAGGGCACGACATCGTGAAGGAGGCGGACGCGGTGCGGAGCGCCGTCAGCCTCACCGGCCAGCTTGCGTCCGCGGACGAAGACCTCACCGGTCGCGAGAACCTGATCCTGATAGGCCGCCTCCTGGGCCTGAAAAGAGCCCACGCCAAGGCCCGGGCTGACGAGCTCCTCGAGGCATTCGGCCTCGCCGATGCAAGCGCACGCCTGGTCAAGAAATACTCCGGCGGGATGCGTCGGCGGATTGACATCGCTGCGAGCATTGTCGTCACCCCACGGCTGATGTTCCTCGACGAGCCCACCACCGGGCTCGACCCGCGTTCGCGCAATCAGGTCTGGGACATCATTCGCCTGCTGGTCGCCGACGGGACGACGATCCTTCTCTGCACCCAGTATCTCGAAGAGGCCGACCAGCTCGCCGACGGGATCGCCGTGATCGACCACGGCAGGGTGATCGCCGAGGGAACACCCGGCCAGCTCAAGGCGTCGGTGGGCACGGGGGCACTGCACGTGCGGCTGCTGGACCCCGAGCAGCGGCCTGAGGCCGAGAGGGTGCTGGCTCGCCGGCTCGGCGCCCTACAGCTGGAACCCGACCCGGCCGCGCTGTCGGCTCAGTGCTCCGATGCCGATCGAGCCGCCGAGGCGGTCGCCGAACTGGCCCACCACGGCGTGCGGATCGCCGACTTCTCGCTGGGGCAGCCGAGCCTCGATGAGGTCTTCCTGGCCCTGACCGGTCACCCCGCCGAGGGCGAATCAGTCGAGCAAACCAACGCAATCGAGGAGGAGCAACCAGCATGAGCACCACTCCCACGACCGAAGCCCCTCCAACCTCCGGCGCCGACCAAGAGGCGGTCCGCAAGGCAATCTCCTCGACCTCACGGCCGCCGCGCGCCGGCGCTCTGTCGGCCGCCCTCACCTTCGCTTGGCGCGGGATGCTCAAGGTCAAGCATGTCCCCGAGCAGCTCCTCGACGTGACGATCACACCTGTAATGTTCGTGTTGATGTTCACCTATCTGTTCGGCGGAGCGATCGCCGGCTCCACGGGTGAATATTTGAACTACATCCTTCCCGGGATCCTGGTGATGTCGGTGTTGTTCACAACGGTGTACTCGGGGATAGCGCTCAACACCGACCTCACCAAGGGAGTCGTAGACCGGTTCCGCTCCCTGCCGATCTGGCGCCCGGCGCCGCTCTTGGGATCGCTGCTCGGTGACAGCGTGCGCTACCTGATCGCCGGAACCGTGATCGTCCTGCTTGGTGTGGTGCTCGGCTTCCGCCCGGACGCGGGTGTCGGCGGCGTCCTTGCAGCGCTGGCGTTGGTGGTCTTCTTCGCCTTCGGCCTCTCATGGGTCTTCACGACCATAGGCCTGCTGTTGCGCACGCCCAATGCCGTCATGAACGCCGGCTTCATGGGGATTTTCCCGCTGACCTTCCTCTCCAACGTCTTCGTCGACCCGGCCACCTTGCCTGCACCGCTCGAGGCATTCGTCAAGGTCAATCCGATCTCCATCCTGGCGACCGCGTCGCGCGGACTGATGGGAGGGACGGCGTCGGTGGGAGACATCGGGACAGTGCTCGCGACGGCAGTGGCACTGACTGCGATCTTCGCTCCGCTGACGACCCGCCTGTACCGCAAAGGCTGATAGTCGTCACTCGCCCGGTGTTTCTCAACGAGCTTTCTACGGCCGCTATTCGAGCAACCGGCGCTACGCGCGGGTTTGTAGTTCTTGCCGCATTTCGTCGGTGAGGCTTTCGGCCAGCTCGGGTCGTCCGTGGAACTGTGCCGGGGTGTTGTGGTACAGCACCACACGCCACTCGCCCTCGATCTGCTCAGCAACGAGCGCCTGGACCGAATTGAGTTGCGGGTTCAGATCCGACGCCTCCGCAGGCACCACGCCTGCGACCGCACGGAGAACGGCTGCATTAGGACCAAGGGAACGAACGCTCCGCACCTTGCCGATATACCGCCCTGTGGCATGGTCGGCGAAAATCCCACTCATCTCCTCGGCAATGGCAGCGCGACCCTTGCTCTCACTCCCATCGAACCGACGATTTCACCATCCTCGGCAAATGGAGCCGCAAAGTCAGTGCCGCTCGCCCTGTTTCCAGCCGTCCAACACGCGCTCGTACAGGTCCCTGAGGTGACTCCCGTAATCGTCATTCACGCTTAAGGTCTCAGCCTGGGAGCAACATGTTGTTCTTCGCATAACCGGGCAGCGGGTGGGCTCACGCCGGAGTCGGCGTCGTTCGCTCGGGTGAGATCAGCGACCCGAGAAACGCGCCGACGGTTGCGAACGCGAGCGCCACGAGTGATCCTGCGTTGCCTGTCTGCGCAATCTCGACAATGGGCAGCCAGGCCCCAACACCAAAGATCCATCGCCAGGGATGGCGGGACGCCCAAGCGGCAACGGCGCGGCTCATGATCAGGATCGAGAAGGCGGTTACTCCGGTGTCGTCCCAAGTTGGGCGCGAGTCGATTTACGCGATTGCGGCGCCGAAAACAAGGGCGACGATCCAGGCGGGCCACTCGGGGCGACGGCACCTGCGGGCGATCACACGAGGCTTTCCGAATGCCTCGATGTCAACGACTCTCCCTTTGACTGCCACTTGAGCTGCTCGGAAGCCTCCTCGGAGACCCTAGGTCGCCTGCGGCTGGCTGATGTTGACCAGCCAAGCAATGCCGAACTGGTCCACGCACATGCCGAACTCATCACCCCACATCTGCTTCTCCAGGGGGACCGACACGGTGCCGCCGTCGGACAGTTTCTCCCAGTAATCGCGCAACTCGCCGGCGTCGTCCCCGCTCAGGCTCACCGCGATGTTGTTCCCAGGGCTGTGTTCCATCCCAGGCGGGGTGTCGGCGCCCATCAGCGTGAATCCGTTGGCGGTCTCGAGCATGCCGTGCATGATCTTGTCGGCGTTCGGGGCGTCCTGGGGGCCGAACTCACCGAAGGTGCTCAGAGTCAAGTTGCCGCCGAAGACGCTCTCGTAGAACTCCATGGCCTGCTGCGCGTTGCCGGTGAAGCTGATGTAGGGGTTGAGACGAGAGGCCATCGAATGCTCCTTTGATCGGGACAGAGGTCAGTGCTTGCGGACTAGCGGACTACGGGTCCCTTGCGAGTCGGACTCCGTTGGCTCGGCACCAACCTCCTCGATCTTGGGAAAGTCGTCTCCCGCGTCACCAGCTCGTGAAACGTGAGCGGGGAGAGCTCTGCCTGCCCCCGTTCAGCCACAATTACCCGAACTTGCGAGATCTGTTGTTGTCATATTTGAAAGCGATTCCGGGGGGTCGCTCGGAATGCAGCGAAGGATGGCGTCGACCAACGAAACTCCAGGTCCATGAAGCGGTCGATGTCGAGGAAGCCGTCGCCTGCGACACTCACGGACATCGTCAGGAGATGGCGGACCGTAACGCCCGGTGGTGGTGCTGCGCAGCCGGCAGGAACTCGGCGACGTGGGCATCGATGCCCTTAAGGTATCCATCCTGGAGAGCGCACCTTGTCGCAGCCGCCGGGTCAGGAAGGAATCAAATGACCGAGTGGACGCCGATCCCCCGGCCGTGGTCGCAGGTGCGGGCGGGTCATGTGGCCGCAGGCTGGGCGGTCGTCTTCGCCATTCGGGGAACCTATTGGGCCCTCGGCGGAACGGTGGGTCTTGGAACCCTTTCACCCGATATACAGCGCGCGGCGGCCGAGCGTGATCCGTCCCTCTTTGCAGCCCTGTGGATCACGGTCGCCCTGGAGCTTGTTGGTGTTTTGCTCGCGTTGGCGCTCGTCAGCCCATCGGGCAAGACGTTGCCAAACCGGCTGCCGTTCGTGGGGGGCAAGAAAGTTCCCGGCTGGATGCTCCTTACCCCCGCGTGGGGCGCGGGCACGCTGCTTGCGGGACACGGCGGCTTGTTCGTGGGCTTCGGCGTCCTGGGAGCGAGCCGCGCCAACACTCGGACGTCCGCGAGTCTCTGGTATTTGGTTTTTTGGGGACCCTGGTTCATGGTCGGTGGCATCCTGTTCATGGCAGCCGGCTGGTCTTACCTGCGCAGGTCGCCCGACCGACAGACAGCAGTGACGGCGAGCGTCCTCGGGGCGCTCGGGGGCTTCGCCGTCGCCGGCGCGCCACTCATCGCTTCGGCACTCGCTTAGCCCCAGCCCCTGAGCCTTGCTGTGTCCTCCCAGTGCTTTCCTCCGGAGTTCTTAGCCAGAGGAAAACTTGAGTCGGCTCCATAGTTTCGCGCACCACCTGAAGCAAGTGCCGCGTCAATGCATTGAGATCGACTTCGTCGCGGAGCCTCGTACTGAAAGAATCGAGCGTTGCTTCGGCAACGTACTTCTTCCGGTTGAAGCGACGGTCGACCACATCTTGTATTCGGGTTCGTGCCGGACGAAACATGGCGGCTACCACAAGCGTCGAGCCCGCAACCACAACCTGTGAACCGGCGATGCGGTCCCCGACAAACTGCTGCAATAGCACGACGACCACGTAGTAAACGAACCCGAGAGTGACCGACAGAGTGCTGTAGACGACGGTGCGATTGATGATGAAATCTATGTCGTAGAGATGGTATTTGAGAATGGCCACACCGGCGGCGGTCGGAATCCCGGCAAAGGCGAACAAGGTCAAGGCGTTCGTCCAGCGGTTCAGAGACGCTGGGACGACGCCCAATTGGAAGACGATCACCGCCAGCACCAGCAATGAGCCGGCGTAAACAAACCACTTGAGCTGGTCCCGCTCGCGTCCTCTTGCTCGCCGCAGCCGCAGGGCGAGTGAGAAGGCAGACGCAAGTGCAACAACTACCGCACCCAAGAAAGAAACCCCGAGGGCCACAGCCCACGGTCCCGATCCGAAGCCGCTAGGACCGTTGAAAGCCAGCAGGTCCTCCGGACCCGGTGGGGCCGTGATCACGGCGGCCGTGGTCGTGAACACCACCACTTCGGCAATGGCAACCCAGGCGAGGGGGCGCCATCGCCGGGACGGCAGATGCCCGTCGGGAAACAGAAGCAACAAAAAGATGACCGCTCCGCCAGCGGCGGGAAGCCAAGAACCTAGCCACGCCGAGAATTCCCCGGCCGGCAGCGAGTTGGGGGCCGAGACAAGCGCTCGGATTGCGTAGTCCTGAGAAAGGACGGAAAGGACGAGTCCAAGCCCCAAGACGGAAAATAGCCAGCCGATGGCTCTCCCTGCCCGGCGCGAGACAACAATCGCTCCAATTGTCCCGACCGCCACCCCCAGAGCGGCGGCCTGTCCCGGCAAGCCGATTGAATCCACGCTGGTCGTGGACCGATTCATCAGGGCGAGCACAGCGTCGGCGGCGGCGAGCACCGCGGTGACCCCCCACGTCGCCCAGGCGATCCGCCCGCTGCTCCCAGATCTCATGGACTCCTTTCCAGCCCGGCACCAATTATCAAGACGTCCGGTTTCCCGCCGCGTTCGATCGTACGGGCCGGGAAAAGTTCATCGGCGTCTCGAGGTCTCGATCCTCCTTCGCAGCCAGCATAACGACGCGATGGTGAGTTGTCTGTTGCCTAGCACCGGCTGTCCCGGGAACAAATGAGTGCCCTGGTCCGTCAAAAAGGTCGTGAAGAAGATTGTGGCTCTCCTGCTGACCGGAGTGATGCTGGCTGCATGCGGCGCAACGTCACACGAGTCGGGGGCAGGCGGAGCTCCCGAGGGGGCGCCACCGAATTCCGACTCCGGCGAGCGGACAATCGAGATCTACGCTGCCGTCATCCGCCGACTCGTCACCAAGGATCACACCTTTGGCGGGTCCTCCTCACCCTTCGAGCACGTCTACGTCGTGGACGGCGCTGTGGAGGATGCAGGAGATCCAATGGAGGGCGACGGCGAACCGGGTCCACCCTTCAGCGATGAGGTCAAAGAGGGCCTGAAGGAGGAGCTGGGCGGCCTTCCGCCGATCGACTTCGTCTCGGACCCCGACTACGTCCGGCTGGGAACGGACAAGATGGACGGAGTCAAGAACGAGGGCGTGATCATCACGCTCAGTCCCATTGCACGAGACGGCGACAAGGTGGAGGTACCTAACTCCCTCTGGTGCGGTGGCCTGTGCGGCCAATGGCTCACTTACGTGGTGGAGCTCAGGAGCGGAGGCTGGGAAGTCACGGGGACGACCGGGACCTCGGCGATCTCCTGAACTCCCACTGCTCCGCCAGCGCCTCGAGACAAGGTTGCATCGAGGCCGACGCCAACGACTTGGTCTGGACTCGCACCGGAATCCGACACAAGCGCGCCCATGGCCAAAATGAAAGCCGACCACCACTGCTGAGGGTCCTGCTCGGCTGCGGCCGGTCCAGGATGAACCGTCCAATAGGGCTCGGTCGCATAGCCCTTGAGCCCCCCGGAGAGATCGAACAACCTTACGCGCACGCCTTCGGTGCCGAAGTCTGCCCCCACTACTAGCTGTTCCATGGTCGCCTCCTCAGTGGAGTCCAGCGCGACAGGAGGGCGCGCCCTCACCGTGGCTTCAGAACGGAACGCAACTCTTGGCGAGCATGCCCCCGTCACAAACGAGATGTCCGCCCGTCACGTAGGAGGAGTCGTCGGACAGCAACCAAAGGGCTGCGTGCGCCGGCTCCTCCGGAGTCGCCAGGCGTCCAAGGGGCACCTCCCTGCTTACCTCTTTCCTCGCCTCCGCGATTGAGCCGGTCGGGACGTTCGACCACATCAGCGGTGTCTCTGTCGCTCCGGGGACCAGGGCGTTGACACGGATCCGAAGGGATCCATAGTCGACTGCCATGGCGCGCGCCAGAGCGCTCACCGCACCCTTGGAGGCAGCGTATGCACCCATCTTTCCTGCTCCGAAGGAAACGAATGCAGCCGCCGAGGACACCAACACGATCGATCCACCTGCGCCTTCCGCCAGCATGGCGCTCGTCACATGCTTTGCCGTGAGAAAGGCCCCGGTTGCATTGACGCCCAAAACGAAAGCCCAGTCGTCCTCATCCATCTGATGGACGAGGCCTCCGGCGTCTACTCCGGCGGCCGCAACCAGGCCATGCGGTACACCCAGGGTTTCGACGCAGTGAGCGACGGCACCAGCAACACTTGTCTCGCTGCTGACATCGCATTCAATGCCTACCGCGCTTGAACCCTGCTTCCTACAGGACTCCGCAACTTCATCCGCACCGGCCGCGTTGATGTCGAGGACACCGACGGGCGCTCCCGCACCTGCGGCAAGCAGCGCAGTCGCAGCACCGATGCCGGAGGCTCCTCCGGTCACGATCACAGGCTTGTCCTTGAGTGAGCCGACAACGCCCAAAGTCATTTCGCTCCGCCGGTGGCATCGATGCGAGGCCCTGACTGCCGGTTGAGCAGGTCTCTCGCAGACTGAGAAATATGTAACTCCAGCGCGCTGTCGATCGCATCGGGCTTTCCCGATCGCAGAGCTTCAAGCAAAACGCGGTGCTCGTCGACAATTTCGCTCAGTCTTTCATGGCGAGGGGCGAGGCGGGCGAACTGCACGCGCAGCCGGGGCGAAACACTGCGCCATAGCTGGAGGGTGTGACGCAAACCAGAGGCCGCCACCACATACTCATGAAATCGATGGTCGGCCTCGTTTATGAGTCCTATGCTCCCTGTGGCGGCGCCGGTCTCCATATCGGTGATGTAACGATCAAGCCTGAAAACGTCTTCTTCGGAAAGCTGTTGTGCCGTCCGCTTGAAAGCCTCTTTCTCCAGCACAAGTCGCACGGGAATGAGGACTTGGTTCAGTTCCTCTTCTGAGATATCGAGCACGAACGAACCTCGGTTCGAGAAGTGCTCGATGAGGCCCTCGCTTTCGAGCTGGCGAAAAGCCTCGCGAAGTGGTCCTGGACTCACTCCAAACAGGGTGCACAGCTGTTCCTGCCTCAGCCTTTCCCCGGGGGGCAATACCCCCGACACGATGGCTTCACGTAGAGCATCGGCGACTTGCTGGCGCACCGACCGCGTCGGCTTCTCGACAAGGTGATCGATGGAAGGGGGTCTTGTCATTGTCTCAGGATAGGCGGTCGGAGCTCTGGGTGCTGTGGCTCTTGACGGCGTCGGGATCGAGTCGCACCCCAAGCCCGGGAGATGACGGTATGGGTAGGTATCCTTCCTCGTCCAACTGCCACGCATCGACGACAAGGTCGTCGATGTATGCGGACCCCGTCATGTACTCCACCATGTCGGTGTCCGGGAACGCCGATGACAGTTGTAGATCGACGGCGAGGCCAATCGCCGTGTTCCAACCATGCGGAACCATGCGAGCACCGCACCTCTGTGCGGCCCAGCTTATGCGTAGGACCTCGCTAATCCCACCCGCCTTGGTCACGTCGGGCTGAACGATGTCGAACGCTCCGGCGGCTAGCCATTGCTCGAAGGGTTGGCGCCGCGTAAACACCTCGCCTCCAGCGATGTGAATGGGTGCCGTGCGCCGCAGTGCCACGTAGTCATCCAAAGCGTCCGGATGCAGCGGCTCCTCAAACCACTTGACCGCGTAGTCATCGAGCATCCGAGCCGTTCGCAAGGCCCACTTGTAGCCGTGCTCCCAGAAGGCATCACTGGCTCCGGCATCTACCATCAGGGCCGCGTCCGGGCCGATCGCGTCGCGCGCCGCAGCGACGATGGTTTCATCAATGCTCTCGCCGTGACGCCCGAACGGCCCCCAGCCGACCTTGAACGCGCGGAACCCCGCCTTCTTCAGTTCGAGAAGGTGCTCGACGAGAGGCTCGGCATCCTGGGCCAAAACCGACGCGTAGGGGCGGACGCGATCGCGGTAGCGTCCTCCCAGAAGGCGCCCGACGGGCTGTGCCGTCGCTTGACCCAAGAGGTCCCAAAGTGCGATGTCGATGCCACTGATGGTGTGAGTAATTGCTCCGCCACGGCCGAGCCAAAAGCTGTTCTGATGGAGTTTCTCGGTGACCCGCTGAGGCTCGAGCGCGTTCTCTCGCCGGTAGAGGGGTTCGAGGACCTTCAAGGCTCCCCTGACGAGGGCGTCGGTCGTGAAGACGCTCCCGACCCCCACGAGGCCCTCGTCCGTGAAGACCTCGATGAGGGTGTGGGCGACATCTGAGGGACGCAGCTCATGGCTCCACCCGCCCTTGGGCGTGGCGCCCGACAGCCCCGTTGCCTTCACCTCTGTGATCAGCATTGGTTGACCCTTTAAGAGATTATCTATAATCTACATTCTGTTCCGCCGCCCTGGGAGTCGTCAAGCCGAAAGTTTGGGGAGGGAGAATCACATGAGGTTCCGCCACGGACATCTCAGCATCGGGATAGTGCTGCTGCCGCTTCTGACGGTCTTCGCCGCCTGTCAGGGAGGAGAAGGGTCGAGTGGCGCCGACTCCGCCGCTACGCGAGAAGAAATCTCGATCACCGCCGTCTATACCGGGGGCGAGCAGAAAGCCTTCGAGGCAGTCCTGGACGACTTTATGGAAACCAACCCGAGCATCGAGGTCACGTACAGATCGGCAGGCGACGAGTTGCCCACCGTGCTCGAGACCGCCGTCAGGGGAGGCAATCCGCCGGACCTAGCCATGCTCCCGCAGCCGGGTGTAGTGGCCGACTTTGCCGCCAGAGACGCGCTTCAGCCGCTTGACTTTGCTCGCCAGGCCGTCGCAGACAACCTCGGTGAGTATGCGGTTCAGCTCGGGACGGTCGACGGAACGCTCTACGGTTTTCTTGTCTTGACCAACAACGGCTCCCCGATCTGGTACAACGTGGAGCTGTTCAAGCAGGCAGGCGTGAACCCTCCCGCAACGTGGGAAGAGCTCCTCGAAGCTGCCGAGACTCTCAAGGCGTCGGGCGTTTCCACCTACTCGTTTGGTGGCGCGGACGGCTGGACGCTTTCCGCCATCTTCGAGAACATCTACCTGCGCACGGCCGGTCCTGAGAAGTACGACCAGTTGGCCAGGCATGAGATTCCGTGGACTCATCCTTCGGTTAAGGAAGCACTCCAGTACATGGCGCAACTCTTCGAAGATCCGGACAACATCGCCGGCGGCCCCGAGGGCGCGCTCGAAACGGACTTCCCGACATCCGTGACGCAGGTGTTCTCGGACCCTCCCAAGGCAGCGTTGACGATGATCGCCGACTTTGCCTACGGGGTGATTACCGATTCGACCAGCGCGAAACCGGTCTCGGACTTCGACGTCTTCGATTTTCCCTCCATTGACGGCTCCGAGCCCTCAGTCGTTGGTGGCGGTGACAGTGTGGTCATGTTCACCGATAGCGAGGCGGCGCGCGCCTTGGTGGAGTATTTGACGACGGCACAGGCTGCGCAAACCATCGTCACCGAAGGTCCCTGGTCGTCGTTGCACACTGATCTCGATCCGAGCGCCTATCCCGATCCAATCCGTCGCCGAACCGGGTCCGGACTCCTCGAAGCCGAGACCTTCCGCTTCTATCTCGCAGATCTCCAACCCCCGGAGTTCGGGGCAACTGTGGGTCAGGGGCTGTGGAAGTACTTCCAGGACTTCCTGCTCAACCCGGACGACGTCGATGGCATCGCTGTCAAGATCGAGAAGGCGGCCGCCGAGGCGTTTGAGTAAGGAGAGGGGCTGTCGCGTGCGGCCCATGGCGAACGGAGGAAACGTCGAGGAGCCTCGCGTGAAGGAGGCTAAGCACCAGAGCAGATGGCGGGCGCATGTCGTGCCACTGTGCTTTGTTGCACCTGCTGCCATCCTTCTGGGCGTTTGGCTCGTATATCCCGTGCTCTTCACGGTCGTGCGCAGTTTCTTCGATCGCTCCGGGGAGCACTGGGTTGGGGTGGAGAACTACGTCGCGCTGTTCACAAGTGATTTCCTCGTCACCGCGATCAGGAACAATGCGATATGGGTCGCCGTAGTGCCTGCGGTGGTTACCGCCTTCGGACTCATACTTGCCGTCCTTACCGAACGCATCAGTTGGACGGCGGCTTTCAGGCTGGTTGTCTTCATGCCGATGGCCATTTCGCTCTTCACCGCCGGCGTCATCTGGCGCTTGGTCTACGAAAAGGAGCCCGACAGGGGGGCACTGAATGCAGTCATCGCCGCCGGTCAGGAGACACTTCGCCCGGTCGGGGAGCTCGCCGAGGCCGCTCCGTCGACGGACGCCGTGCGGGAGCATCCCCCTGGAGGTCTTGCGCTCGCCAAGAGCCTTAAGCCGGGTGATGTCGCATTGCTCGGGTTGACCCAGATCCCGACAAGCGATGTTCGCAAGAGCGCCGTGGATGCGGTCCGGCCGGACGCGCTTGCATCTGGAATCTCAGGCGTGGTCTGGCGCGACTTTCGGCCGGGCGGAGGAACACCCGGAACAGTCGAGCGCGAGGAGCTCGGGCTGCCTGCCATCGCTGTGGAGCTTAGAGACGAGCGCGGCGAGATCGTCTCTGAGACGACGACCGCAGCCGACGGCACATTCGCTTTCGAGGAAGTGGCGCCGGGCGACTACGTGACCTCCATCGCGGCACAGAACTTTGCGCGGCCTTTCGAGGGCATCTCGTGGCTTGGGGCTAGTCTCGTCACACCCGCAATAATGATCGCCTACACGTGGGTGTGGACCGGGTTCGCGCTCGTCGTTATCGCCGCGGGTCTGGCCGTACTGCCACGTGAGCTCCTGGAGGCAGCTCGACTCGACGGTGCCAGTGAGAACCAAGTCCTTCGCCACATCACCGTGCCACTCCTCGCCCCCGTTCTTACGGCGGTGTTCGTCACTATGCTGATCAATGTTCTCAAGGTGTTCGACGTGGTCCTCGCCATCGCGCCGGGCTCGGTTCAAGACGATGCAAACGTCATTGCGCTGGCCATGTGGCGCACCGCTTTTGGCGGCAAGAGCGACTTTGGGCTTGGTTCGGCGATCGCCGTCTTGCTGTTCGCGCTCGTTCTGCCCTCGCTCTTTTTGAACATGCGGCGCTTTAGGCGCGAAGTATGACGGCCTCGGGCATCCGAGCCAACGTACGTTCGGGGTCGACTCGTTCCCCGGTAGCCGCCACTGCTCTCCGTTGGGCCACCAAGGCTCCGCTGAACGCTTTTCTGGCCGCTGTTGCCCTGCTATGGCTGATTCCGACCCTTGGTCTCTTCATGACGTCTCTCTTGTCCCCCGTCGAGATAAGCCAGGGAGGATGGTGGCGAGTCTTTTCCCGACCCGCCTTGATCACGGTCGAGAATTACCGGGACATCCTCGCCAACGAAGCAATTATCTCGGCGCTCACCACTACCCTCCTGGTATCGGTCGGTGGCACCACCGCGACTCTTCTTCTCGCCGCCTTTACGGCCTACGCCTTTGCCTGGCTCGAGTTCCCAGGCCGCGATTGGCTCTTCCTCTTCGTCGTCGCGCTGCTGGTGGTGCCGGTGCAGATGACGCTCATTCCCCTCTTCTCCCTCTACAACGATGTCGGTCTTTTCGATACGGTCCTCGGCCTCATCCTTTTCCACACCGCTTTCGGGCTTCCGTTCTCGATATTCCTCCTTCGTAACTTCTTTCTCGGCATTCCGAAAGATCTCTTCGAAGCGGGGCGGATCGACGGAGGTTCGGCGTTCCAGCTCTTTTGGCGCATCGCTCTTCCACTTGGGCGGCCGGCGCTCGCCTCCCTGGCGATCTTCGAGTTCTTATGGAACTGGAACGATTTCCTAATCGCGCTTACGTTCGGGCGAGACACGCAGGTAGTAACCGTCGCCATTTTCTCTCAGCTTCGTCAGTACGGTTCGAACATCGAGCTGATAGCGCCCGCTTCCTTTCTGTCTCTTGCCCTTCCGCTGGTGGTGTTCTTTGCCTTCCAGCGCTCGTTTGCAAGCGGACTCTTGGCAGGCTCCATTGACTGAGGGCCCATTGCCTCAGACTGCGCCCCGCCAGCCGCTGAGGATCGAAATCGCCGAGACGGAGGAGGAACCCTGTGCTTAGCAAGGAAGAGCAGACGACTGCAAGGCCCGTTGTTCTCGGAGGTCATGCAGGGAGCAAGATCGATTCGCCCGATTGGCCGATTTGGGGTGACCGCGAACGCGATCTACTCACACGAGTACTGGAGAGCGGCTGGTGGGCGTTTGAAGGGCCGGCGGAGGCTGAGTTCGAACGGCGGTTCGCCGAACTCCAGACCGCCCGTCGCGGGCTCTGCGTCGCCAACGGCACCGTCGCCTTGCAACTGGCATTGGAGGCGCTCGACATCGGCGTCGGGGATGAGGTGATTGTCCCGGGATTCACTTGGCAGGCGACGGCCGCGGCGGTTGTGGACGTCAATGCAATGCCGATACTGGTCGACGCAGATCCGGAAACCTATTGTCCGGACCCCGGTGGCATCGAAGCCGCCGTAACGCCCAGGACGAAGGCAATCATCGTCGTTCATCTCTACGACAGTCTGAGCGACCTGGATCGCATACTCGAGATCGCCTCACGGCACCACCTGCACGTCGTTGAGGATTGTGCCCACTCCCACGGGTCACAGTGGAACGGCCGAGGTGTGGGATCTGTAGGCGATATCGGCACTTTCAGCTTTCAATCGAGCAAGACCCTCACTGCGGGTGAGGGGGGCTTCGTCACGACGAATGACGAGGCGCTGTATGAACGTCTCTATAGTCTCCGCAACTGCGGCCGTCGGAGAAAGGAAGCTATCACTCCGACCACCCACGACCTACAAAGCGGCAACTATCGAATGACGGAGTGGCAATCTGCGATCCTGCTGGCACAGTTGGAGCGCTTCGAGGAACAAATGAGTACCAAGGAACGAAACGCTGGAATCCTCGACTCGACCCTGGGGCGAATACCAGGTATCAAGCCGATGAGGCGAGACCGTCAAGTGACACGGCGCAATCTCTACGGCTACGTCTTCCGCTACGCCGAAGAAGAGTGGCAGGGCCTTTCCTGCCGGGCCTTTCGAAAGGCGATGTCGGATGAAATGGGCCTCGAATTCGGCGCGCCCTACCGTCCTCTCAACATGTCCTCGCTTTACCGGCCACAAACCAAACAACGACACCACCTGAGTGATCAATATTGGGGGGGACTAGACCCCGGAAAATACGCATTGCCCGTTGCCGAGCACGCTTACCGCCACGAGGCCGTGCGCGTCCTACATCAAAACCTGCTCACCGATTCCCGGGAGATCTCTCAGATCCCCAAGGCGGTCGAGAAACTTCGCGGCTTTCTGCCCGAGCTGCTCGACTGGGAGCGAAGTTTGCCCAAAGGCGAGGACACGCCCCCTGAGTGAACAGGAGTCTCTCGGCGGGCCCTTGTACGGCCGATTTGGCTCGAGTTGACGGCCCGTTAGGGAGGCTCCTCCGGAGAAAATCACTCTGATCTTCGAATCGACCGGCTGCTTCCACCCGACCCTGGTCGGCTGCGACAGCACCGGTGAGCTACTCGTCGTGGCTGGACACCGCTTACAATGACGTCATGCTAGGGGGGCCGCCGTGAGCATCGAATTCTTGTTGACGTCGTTCATTGTTGTTGCTACACCCGGCACCGGCGTTCTCTATACAATGGCGGCTGGCCTCTCACGTGGCGCCCGCGCAAGTGTCATCGCTGCGGTCGGATGCACCCTCGGCATCATTCCGCACATGGTGGCGGCGATCACGGGTCTGGCCTCGCTGTTACACACGAGCGCAATGGCGTTCCAAATTCTCAAGTATCTGGGTGTCGCCTATCTCCTCTACATGTCGTGGAACACGTTAAGGGACAAGGGCGCGCTGACCGTAGAGAAGGACACCGCCCCCCGCTCAGCAACGAAGGTGATCGTTTCCGGCATCCTGGTGAACATCCTCAATCCGAAACTCACAATCTTCTTCTTCGCGTTCCTGCCGCAGTTCGTGAGCGCCAATGAGACAAATGCATTCGTCCGCATGGGCGAGTTGAGCGCCGTTTTCATGCTGCTCACGTTCGTCGTCTTCGTCGGCTACGGGAAATTCGCCGCCACGATTCGGAAACACGTCATCTCACGTCCTCGGGTGCTGACCTGGATGCGCAGCGCCTTCGCAAGCGCGTTTGTCGCCCTGGGCGTCAGACTCGCGTTCACTGATCGGTGACGGCTTTTGCGCCTCGTTCACGCCAACCAGCTCTACTGAGCTGTGCGTCGGATCAGTTGAGTGCAACAAACGCCTTCGATCCTGTCGTTGGCCCGGTTGCCTATGGCGTAAAGGTGGCAGATCTGCTGCTACCAGCGAGGTGCGCCCTTCCCAGCACGGGACAATCTAGGCTCTCCACTCGATGTCGTAAAAGACCACACTGGTTGGCTCCGGCATGCCCACCGGAGGATGTGTCGATTGGCGTTTCTCGGCCGCAATGCGAACCTCCTCCAGCTTTCCCTCATCCCACAGCGTCAAGGAGGCCACCGCGCCAGTCTTGGGATCCCTCAAGTGGAAACCGCCGCAAAACCCCGGCTGGGATTTGATCCACTCCCTGAATTCCCCCACGTTCCCCATATCGATCTCGGCAGGGAGCCCCTCGAATGTGGCCAAGCGCGCTTTCATGACTTCTCCTCGGTAGAGTTTACATCTATTAATAGAGTGTTACTCTATTAATGTGGCTGCTGTCAAGAAGAAAACCCACGAAACGCGCAGGGCGCGCAACGCACTCAAGACGAGACGACGGATCGGGCAAGCGGCGCAGGATCTTTTCATTACACAGGGCTTCGCCCGCACGACAATCATTGAGATCGCAGACCAAGCCGACGTGGCGGTCCAAACCGTGTACGCGGTATTCGGAAACAAGCGCTCCATTCTCAAAGAGGTGGTCGACGTCGCCATTGCGGGAGACGACCAACCCCTAGCCGTCGCCGAACGCGATTCTTTTGAGGAGATCTTCGCGGCGGAGGAGCCACTCGCAATGCTCCAGAGGTTCACCGGGCTGGCCACAGACCTGTTTAGCCGCACGGCCGAAGTATTCGAAATGGCCTACACAGCCGCGTCATCAGATGAGGCGATCGCAGAGATGGCCCGACAAGGCGACCGGGGGCGCCTGGAAAACATGAAGGAGATCGCCGACGGCCTAGCCCGCAAGGGGTTCTTGCGAGATGGCGTCACAACATCCTACGCGACCGATGTCATGTGGAGCCTCGTCAGCCCCGGCATGTACCGGATGCTGGTCGTTGGGCGCGGATGGTCACCGCAGCAGTACAGAAAGTGGCTCTTGAAGACTTTGATGTCCTCGTTTGTGAAGAGCGAAAACTAGCGAGCAGTCGATCGCTCCGGCGTGGCCTCGACGCAAACCGGGATAGTCGAGGGCAAGCCGGCTTCGAGCAAGCAGGCCAGCGCTGCGGCCACGCCAAGCTGCGCCACCAGGAGGGTCGGACGGTCGATCGGCCCTATCGCAGCGAGCATTCGCACACCGCCGCGCTAATCTCGATGGGTGACTCCTGCGGTGCAAGGCCCGGACGGGAAGCTAATCAAATCCTTTCGCGACCGAAGCTCATGGGCGGCCTGGCTCGAGAAAAACCATGCAGCTTCGCCGGGCGTATGGCTGCGACTGGCGAAGAAGTCGTCGAACCTGAGGTCGGTCTCCTACGGCGACGCCGTTGAAGTGGCGCTGTGCTACGGCTGGATCGATGGTCAGGCGAAGGGCGAGGATGAGAACCACAGCTTGCAGAAGTTCACGCCGCGCGCCAAGCGGAGTATCTGGTCGAAGCGCAACCGGGAGAAGGCCGTCGCCTTGATCGATTCGGGGCGGATGAAGCCGGCCGGCTTGACGGCGATCGAGCGGGCGAAGCAAGACGGGCGTTGGATGGCTGCGTACGATTCACCCAGCACTGTGAAGGTGCCGCGCGACTTCCAGGCGGCGCTTAACGAGGAGGCCCGAGCGAAGGAGTTCTTCAAGACGCTCGACGCCCGCAACCGATACGCGATGCTGTTCCAGATCCAAACCGCTAAGAGACCCGACACGCGTGCGCGCCGTATCAGGAAGTACGTGGCGATGCTGGCCCGCGAAGAGAAGCTGTACCCGTAACATTGCAATAGGAGAGTCAATGATGCACCAGAGACCCCACAGCTGAGGCCACTACGCGCGACGTCACCCCTTGACCGCACCCATGGTGAAGCCAGCGATGAACCTTTGCAGGAGGATATTGAAGACCAAGGCGATCGGCAGCGCGACTAAAACGACCGCCGCCTGCAACGACTGCCAGTAGAAGACGTCGCCCCGAATCAACTCGGTTGGAACCCCGATGCTTATCGTCTTCTCTGTGGTCGAGGAGACGAAGGCGAGCGCGTAAATGAACTCGTGCGCCGACAGGGTGAAGGCGAAGACAATGACAGCAACGATCCCGGGAAAGGAAAGCGGGATCACAATGTGCAGGAACGCGCCCAGCCGGCTATAGCCGTCGACCATCGCTTGCTCCTCTATGTCCTTCGGGATACCCTTCACGTATCCGATGAGCAACCACACCGACACGGGGACCGTGATCGTCGGGTAGATAAGCACCATCGACCAGGTATTGTTCAGCAGCCCAAAGTTTCCCACGACCCGCGTCAGCGGGATAAAGAGCAAGGTCGGGGGAATCAGGTACACGAAGAAGATGGCGATGCCAAGGGGACCGCTCCATTTCATATTGAGGCGGGCAAGCGCGTAGGCGGTAGGCAGCCCGATTAGGAGTGTGATTGCGACGACGACAAGCCCCACCCACAACGTGTTCCAAGCGAATGTGAGGAACTCCGTCTCGTAGAACAAGAGCCTCCAGTGGTCGAGAGTTGGAGGCAGGTTGTAGATGAACGGGTTGTTCGTCTTCGTGTAGAGGTCAGGATCCGCCTTGAATGACGTGATCGCGCTCCAGATAAACGGTCCAGCTCCGGCAAGCGCCGCGATGAGCGCGGTGACGTACAGCGCAATTCGTCCACCGATCGCGTGACGGCGACGCTGCCGGCGGCGGCCTTCGACCTCGTCCTTGTCCGTGAGGTCGATGCTTCCACCAGTGGATCTCTCGACACGCTCGTCTGCATCGACCGCCATCGGCTACATCACCTCCCTGTGCCGGACCGCTTGGAGGATAGCGATCGCCGCGGTCAGCAACAGCGGGAACAGGAAAAGGGCGACTGCGGCGCCCTGGGCGAGGTCACCGCCCTCGATGCCTTTGAAGAACGCCCAGCTGGACAAGACCTGGGTCGACTGCGTGGGTCCCCCTCGGGTCAGGATGAAGACGACCGTCATATCTGCGAAGGTGAGGATCGCGCCGAAAAGTACGGCCACCGCAGTGATCGGCAGCGTAAGGGGGATGCTGATCTCCCATAACTTGCGCCAGAAGCCGGCGCCGTCGACCTCCACAGCGTCGTTGATGTCGGAGGGGATCGCCATGAGCCCCGCCATGA
>JACDCD010000209.1 GCA_013694625.1 Actinomycetota bacterium
AGCGAGTGCGTACTCGTTAGAGTCAGCAGTTGTTGTTTTTCCGAGCGGTTTAGCGAGGTGACCCGGAACCTCGGCTCGCTTCTCCTACCTCGATCAATCAGAGTCGATACCAGTTCAGCCCCATGTGCAGTTGTCAATGAACCAAACGTCGTTCCACGATACTCATGCAGCCCGCCTGTAACCTTTCACAACCGAGTAGGGGCGTTTCTCATTCCCCGCTCGAAGCGCGCCGGAGCGTCCAGGTCAGCGACGGCGTCCCAGCTGCCGCCGCATATGACGTTCGGCATCCCGGCCTGCCTCTGTAGCTCGTTTGTCGTACAGCTTCTTGGGCGTCCCCGTGGCGATCTCAGCCTTGACGAGACCTCCCTTGAAATACAGCCTCAGCGGCACCAGCACCCGGCCACCCTGCGACACCTTCACCTCGAGCCGCGCTATCTCGCCTCTGTGGAGCAGAAGCTTGCGGGGGCGCACAGGGTCGTGATTGGCGCGGTTGCCGAATTCGTAGGGGTTGATGTGACACTGCAAGAGCCACGCCTCTCCCGCTCTGATTGCGGCGTAGGCGTCGGCCATACTGACTCGTCCCTCGCGACAGGACTTGACCTCGGTTCCGGTAAGGGCAAGTCCAGCCTCGACGGTGTCTTCGATGGTGACGTTGAAGCGGGCCTTGCGGTTCTGGGCAATGAGCTTGGTTCCGGCCTCCTGCGCTTTGCTCATCGGCGCACTAGCCCTGAGCCCCTGCAGAGGACACCACGATCCCCTTCAAGATCTCTATCGCTCGCTCACGCTGGATGTCGGGGGCCGCCTTCACAACGACGTCGGGAGCCACTCCTTCGCCATCGATGTCGGTTCCATCGGGAGTGACATAGGCAGCGGTGGTCAACTTCAATGCAGAAGCATCACGCAGAGGGACCACCTCCTGCACTGATCCTTTCCCGTATGTCCGCGTTCCGACGACGAGTGCCCGATTGCGATCCTGTATCGCCCCGGCCACAATCTCCGACGCGCTCGCTGAGCCCTCATTAACCAACACCACCAGCGGAAGGTCCTCGAACGCGTCGCCCTCTGCGTTGTAAACGACATCAGGCTCGGACTTCTCCCGGTAAGACACGATGGCGCCGTCTTCGATAAAGACACTTGCGACATTGACGGCCTCGGTGAACAGGCCGCCGCCGTTGTCACGAAGATCGAGTACCACGCCTTCAGCGCCGTTGGACCGGAGTTGAGCCACTCGCCTCCGGACTTGCCGCCCTGCGCCGCGCGCAAAACCGTACAAACGAATGTAACCGAGATCATTCTCGTCGCTCATGCGTGCAAGGAGATTGGGCAGTTCGATGGACTTCCGCTCTATGGCTAGACTAACGGCTTTCCCCGAACGATCCAGCTCGAGATTCACGCTGGTTCCTTCAGGACCCTTGATACGGTTGACCGCTTGATCGGTGCTGAGTCTATTGACGTTCACGCCGTCAATGCTCTTGATGACGTCTCCATGTTTCAGCCCCGCTGTGCGCGCCGGCGTTGATGGCAACACAGAAACAATCTCGAGTTGCCGATTCTTTGTCTTGAGCCAGACTCCGATACCCGAGAACTGCCCCGCAGTAAGCTCCTGAAACGAGCGGTAGCCTTCAGGCGAATAGAAGAGGGCGTAAGGATCCTCTGAATCCCTGAGCGCCCCCACCATCCCGCGCACTGCTCCACGTGTGAGGGCCTCGTCGCTCGGTGGTTCGACGGCGGACGAACGAATCTTTTGGTACGCATCCCGTACCACCGAGAGTTGTGCTTCGTCGGGTGCGTCGCTCAGGGCTCCGCCCGTATCACCGCCCATGAAGTAGCCGAGCGAGAACGCGGCAAAAACGACAAGAGCGCTCGCAAGCACAACGCCTACGACTCTTTGTGATGGGCGCATGTCGGAAAGCCTAGTGCTTCGTGGCGCAGGGAGCGCTTGCACCGCGCATACGCGGGCCACTTGCGCAACCAGGCGCTACCGGTTTCGCGTTCAGCTTAAGTAAGGCATCGGATCGACAGGAGCCCCATTGACCCGCACCTCGTAGTGCAAGTGTGGCCCCGTGCAGTAGCCCGTGCATCCAATCGAGCCCAAGACCTCGCCACGAGCAACCTGTTGCCCCGACGCAACCGCAATGGCAGAAAGATGATTGTAGGTCGTCGCGATCCCGCCCTCGTGTTCAACTACGATCGCATTTCCATATCCGCCCATAGCTCCGGCGAAAACAACGGTTCCCACGTCTCCCGCAACCACCGGCGCGCCATAGGCGGCGCCGATGTCGACCCCTGTGTGAAGCCTCAGATCACCGAAAATCGGATGGACCCGGTAGCCGAAGGGGGAAACGACCGCGCCGGCCGCCGGCCACAAGAATCTGGCCCCGGCCACAGCAGGCGGTGCCACCGTTGCTTCTGCCGTCGGCGTCTGTTCGGCGCGCCGCGCCGCACGAGCCGCAAGCAGGGCCTCGATCTGCTCGGAGTCCTCGACCAGTTGGTCTTCCAGGGTGCGCAGACGGCTGCGGGAGCCCTCCACCCGGTCAAGCAGTCCTCTCTTCTCGGCCATGGCCGATTCCAGCCGCGCTTTGGCGGCAGCCCTTTGTGCCCGAACCGACTCCAACGCGGCACGGTCGCTCTCGAGCCTTGCCTTCCCTGCGGCGATCGTCTCCTTTTTGACTGCGATCAGCTTCCGGCGGACCTCCGTCGACCTCTTCAGCCTTTCAATCCCCTCCAACATCTCTGTATCGGAGTTCAGGGCCGACTCGTAATAGGCATAGCGATCGACGAGGTCGGTGACACTCTGGGAGGTAAGGAAGCCTTCGACGTACCCCACCGGTCCGGCTTTGTACGCCGCCACGGCCCGGTCTGTGAACCTGTCGGTACGCACGGCGAGCTCATCTGAGACGTCGTCGAGCTGGCTCGAAAGGAGGGTGAGCCGGGCCTGAGCGGCGCGCAGATCGGCATCGAGGGCTCCAATTCGTTTGTTGAGATCGGCCAAATCCGTGTCCAGGGCCGCTATCACCCTCTCCTGATACCCCCGTTCCTCGTCGAGCTGGTTGAGTCTCTGGGACAGGCCGGTGCTTCGGGCTCCGAGAACCTCTAGGCGGCGGTCGACCTCCTGATGCCTCTCCTCGATCGTCCGCAGGCGGTCCCGGGGCCCTTCGGCCGCCTGAACCGCAAGCGCGGGCATCAACAGGCCCAGGACCAGCACAAAGTTGACCCCCGTCATCGGGCGGGGTGGTCGTCGCCGGGCGTGAGCTCTACGCAACACAGGCATCAGAGGTAAACATAAGAGCACAAAAAGATCAGCGCCACCACTCGGAATCGCAACGAGCTCGACCTCATCTGGAAGGAATCGGCGTTCCGGAAGCGCCCTTGAGGCCCTTCAGGCTCGTGGCGCGCCGATTTCTCATCACCACACTCGGTTGGCGCCGGCCCTCCCGCCGCTAGACGTGCAGGAACCGCCGTGTGGCCATCCCCGACCCCACCAACCCAACTCCGGTGCCCACGGCCACGAGTGCCGCCACGACCGTCATCAACTCCCTGCTCGAGAAGTTGAAGGCGGGCGCCAGGAACGGGACGGCCTGAGCCAGCCTCGTGAACAACATCGCGTCCGCAAGCCAGACGATCCCCGCTGCAAGGAGGGCACCCAACAATGCGGCGACCAGTCCCTCGAGCATGAATGGAATGCGGATAAACCAGTTGGTCGCCCCCACCAACTTCATGATGCCGATTTCCTCGCGCCGGGCGTAGATGCCAAGGCGGATGGTGTTGGCAATCAGAGCCGCAGACGCAATCATCAAAATTACCGACAGCACCAGGGTCACCGTCCTCAACAACGTGTTCACCTGCAGAAGCCGTCTGATGATCTCGCCGCCAAAACGCACCTCGTCCACCCCCGTCGACCCTTGGATACGCCCGGCAACCTCCTGGGTGTATTGCGCGTCGGTCAAGGCGATCCGAAGAGAAGCAGGGAGAGAATCGGACGACAGAGCCTCGTACAATTGGGGAGTGTCCGCGTAAGTCTGTTTGAACTCTTCATACGCCTGCGCCTTGGACACATACGTGACGTCCTTCACCTCGGGCATCTGCGTAACCTCGGACTCGAGGGCTTGGATCTCGCCGCTGCTGGCATCGTCCCTGAGGAAGGTCGAGATCTCTACCTTGGCCTCCCAACTGTTGGTCACATTGGCCACTACCATGCCGAGGATCTCGACTCCGCCCAATAACAACAGGGAAATGGCCACCGTTGAAGTGGCGGCCACGGCCATCAGGGCGTTCCGCCTGAGATTGTTCACCGTCTCTGAGAGGAAATAGCGTATTTTCAAGTGCCTACTCCGTAAATGCCGTGGGTCTGATCGCGAACGACACGTCCATCCTCGAGCTCGATCACGCGCCGGCGCATCGAGTCGACTACGGCGTGATCATGGGTCGCCATGATCACAGTCGTCCCCGTGCGGTTGATCCGGTCGAGTAATCGCATGATACCAATCGACGTCGCCGGATCGAGATTGCCGGTGGGTTCGTCGGCGAGGAGTATCAGAGGCCGGTTGACAAAGGCGCGTGCGATGGACACGCGTTGCTGCTCTCCACCGGAAAGCTCGTCAGGATAACGGCTCAACTTCTCACCCAACCCCACGAGCTCGAGTATCTGAGGCACCTGCCTGGAGATAATGCCTCTATTTTTGCCTATCACCTGCAGCGCAAATGCGACGTTCTCGAATACCGTCTTGTTCGGCAGCAGTTTGAAGTCCTGGAATACGCAGCCGACATTCCGTCTCAGAAAGGGGACGCGCCACCGGGGAAGGGTGGCAAGGTTCTTCCCGGCGACGTGGAGCTCACCACCAGTGGGCTCTTCCTCCTTGGTGATCAACTTGAGAAACGTCGACTTTCCCGATCCGGATGGCCCGACGATGAAGACAAACTCACCTTTGGTCAGTTCGATGGACACGTCATGCAGGGCGCGTGACCCCACTCTGTAGTCTTTTTCGAGGCTTATAGCTTCGATCATCGCTTCTGGCAGCCGGCGCTCATGTCGGTCTCTCCAAGCTCTCGATGGCCGCCCGTAAGGGTAGCCGCGCAACGGCCTAAAATCCAGGGTTGCGCTACATCGTCGGTGCGGCGTTGCTCAGCTGCGCCTTTCGTTTGAGCTCGGCCCGGATGAACCGGTCGATATCACCGTCCAACACCGCTTGCACGTTGCCTGTTTCGACCTGATTGCGATGGTCTTTAACCATTTGATACGGGTGCAGCACGTAAGACCTTATCTGAGACCCAAAGCCGATCTCCATCTTGTCCCCGGAGAGCGCCCTGAGCTCAGACTCCTGCTCCAGCCTAGCGCGCGCCAGCAAACGCGATTTCAGGATCCGCATGGCGACCGCTCGGTTCTGCATCTGTGACCTCTCGTTCTGGCAAGAAACGACGATCCCGGTGGGGAGGTGTGTGATTCGAACCGCAGAGTCGGTGACATTGACGTGCTGGCCTCCGGCCCCGGACGACCGGTAGGTGTCGATCCGGAGGTCCTCCGGCGCAACGGGAACGTCCTCGGCCTCGGCGACCTCGGGGGTGACATCCACCGAGGCGAAAGAGGTATGACGCCGCTTTGCTGCGTCGTACGGCGAAATGCGCACGAGGCGGTGAACCCCCCGTTCCTGCGACAACAGACCGTAGGCGTTGCGACCTTCTATGGTGAGGGTGGCGCTCTTGATCCCAGCCTCCTCGCCGGGAGTCATCTCCCGCAGGGTGGGCTTGAACCGCTTACGCTCCCCCCAGCGCAGATACATGCGGAGGAGCATGTCTGCCCAATCCTGCGAGTCGGTGCCGCCCTCTCCCGCGTGAACCTCGATGATGGCTGGGCCTGCGTCGAATTCACCGCTCAGGAGCGCAACCACCTCGAGCGAGGCAATCTCGGATTCCAGCCCATCGAGCTCGCCGACCGCTTCCTCTGCGGTTGCCTCGTCGTCCTCGGCGGCCGCCAGCTCCCACAGCACCTTGGCGTCTGCGGTCCGATTCTCGAGGCGGGAAAAGGCCGTCACATCCTCGGATAGCCTCGACAGCTCTTCCATCGCCCTCTGCGCCTTTCCGGGATCGTCCCAGAAGCCCGGTTCGGCCGAGGTGGCCTTCACGGCAGCTATGCGTTCCTGCTTTCGGGCGAGGTCAAAGGTACTCCTTGATCTGGCGGAGCTTGCCTTCGATTTCCGCCAGCCTTGGACTGAGATCCTCCATGGCCTCAGCGTAAGGCTCGCGGGCGGTAAGCCACGGCAACCGAGCGACACCGTCCCCCCGCTTTGCGGGGCCGGCCTCCGGGAGAGGAAGAGTGGGGGGCCGGTTGAGGCCCCCACTCTTCCTTGTCCCCCCCGGGCTTCCCCCGAAACCCGTCCTTCTGCCCCCCGGCTTCCCATGCCGTCCCGCCGTTCCCCAACCGCCGGCTTGCCCCGCCGCCTTGTCCTTCGTCGTACCGGCCCGGCCGTCCGGGCCCGGCCGGGCGACCCCCGCCACCTGATCGCTTCCGGAGGACCCTGGTCGATTACGTTCGGTAACCGTTCCCGCTTACTGAGTGTAGCCGATTTTACTGGGAACAAAACCCAGAAGAGGAACGGCGACCCCGGTTGGACCGGTCTTGCAAGGGTCCCGGAGGCCCGCCCCTTGGGGCTCGGGCCTCATCCACCGATGGCTACTGGAGCTTGTCCCCGGAGCGCTCCCTCGGGAGGGCCATCGCCCCCGGCCGTCCGTGGCAGAGCTTGTACTTCTTCCCACTGCCGCAGGGGCACGGTGCATTACGGGGAATCTTCTCCGACACCGCCTGCTGAATTTCGATCACGCCATCCTCCGGCGCGCCTCCCTCCGGATCGGCCTCGGCACCATCTCCGTCCGGGCCCACATTCATTTGGGTCATCGGAACGGCGCGCCGCTCCTCACGCAACCTCGTTGGTTCGGACGCGCGGCGCTCTTCCTCTTGGACAGTCTCAATGTGGAAGATGTAACGGGCAAAATCCTCCTTGATCGCAAACTGCATCCGCCCGAACATCTCGAAGCCCTCGCGTTGGTACTCGACCAGCGGATCGCGTTGCGCCATGGCACGCAGACCGATGCCCTCCTGCAGGTAATCCATCTCGTACAGGTGGTCTCGCCACCGATTGTCGATGACCGAGAGCAGAACCAGACGTTCGATCTCACGCAGCCGATCGGTCCCCGAATGACTCTCGCGCTCCTTGTAGGACTCGACTGCATCTGCCAAGAACGCCTCGACCACCTCGTCGTATGTCACTGTCTCGGGGTCGAAGTCCTCGGCCGACAACTTCGAGGGATGGATCTCGTGGATGCGAGAGATCAGTTGTTCCCAATCCCAGTCCTCGGGAGGAAGATCGGGGTTTGCGTTCTCCGAGACGGCAGATTCAATGACGTCGGTGATGAGCTCGAGAGTCTGGTCTTGCAGGTCTTCGCCCAACAGAATGCGTCGACGCTCCGCATAGATAATTTGGCGCTGCTTATCCATGACCTCGTCGTACTTCAAGACATTCTTTCGGATTTCGAAGTTCATGCCCTCAACCTGCGTCTGCGCGCGCTCTATGGCCTTGGAAACCATCTTGGCCTCGATGGGCACTTCCTCGGGGATCTTGAGCTTGTCCATCATTCCGGCAATCCGATCGGACGCAAAGAGTCGCATGAGGTCGTCTTCGAGCGAAAGATAGAAGCGGCTTTCCCCTGGGTCACCTTGACGCCCGGACCGGCCGCGCAACTGATTATCGATGCGTCGAGACTCGTGGCGTTCGGTTCCGAGGACGTAGAGGCCGCCCGCTTCGAGCACCTTCTCTCGTTCGACAGCGCACTGCTCCTTGAACTTTTCGTACAGAGCCCTGTACTGCGACTCGTACGCGGAGCGTTCCTCATCCGAGTAGCCATTCACCAGGTAAACGTCGTTGTCCCAACCCGCAATCGCCATCTCCTGGCGGGCCATTCCCTCTGGGTTGCCTCCGAGAATGATGTCGACGCCTCTGCCGGCCATGTTGGTAGCGACGGTTATGGCTCCGAGGCGGCCGGCCTGGGAAACGATAGACGCCTCCTTCTCGTGATGCTTTGCGTTCAAGACGGTGTGAGGCACCCCCCGCTTTGCCAGAATGCGCGACAGGTGCTCGGATTTTTCGATGGAGACCGTGCCGATCAATACAGGCTGCCCCTTTCCGTATCTTTCGGCGAGGTCTTCAGAAACCGCCGACCACTTCGAGTCGAGCGACTTGTAGATCAGATCCTGTTCGTCGGCCCTGACCATGGGCCGGTTGGTCGGGATCTGTGCGACCTCCAGCTTGTAGATATGGCCAAACTCCGCTGCCTCGGTTTGGGCTGTTCCCGTCATGCCTGCAAGCTTTTCGTACATTCGGAAGAAGTTCTGCAGCGTGATAGTGGCGAGCGTCTGGTTCTCCTGTTTGATAGCGACGCCTTCTTTTGCCTCGATTGCCTGATGGAGTCCCTCGGAGTAACGGCGTCCCGGAAGTATGCGGCCCGTGAACTCGTCGACGATGAGCACTTCCCCGGATTTCACCATGTACTCGTCGTCCCGCTTGTAGAGCTCCTTAGCCTTGAGAGCGGCGGCCAGATGGTGCACCATGTCGACGTTGACGTGGTCGTAGAGGTTCTCGACACCGAGAATCTCTTCGACCCGCGACACACCCTCTTCGGTCACGGCAACGGTGTGCTTCTTCTCGTCCACCTCATAATGCTCGTCACGTCGAAGACGGGGCGCTATCCCCGCGAACTGCTTGTACCATTTGGTGCTTTCTTGAACTGCTCCGGAGATGATCAGCGGAGTCCTCGCCTCGTCGACCAGGATCGAGTCGACCTCGTCGACGATGGCGTAGTAGTGACCTCGCTGGGTCATATCGGCGATATCGGTAATCATGTTGTTGCGGAGATAGTCGAAGCCGAATTCGTTGTTGGTGCCGTAGGTGACATCAGCCTCGTAAGCTGGCTTCCGCTGTAAAGGCGACATCTCGCCCTGGATAATGCCGGTCTCCAGCCCCAGGAAGCGGTAGATCTGGCCCATCCACTC
Organism: Actinomycetota bacterium; assembly: GCA_013694625.1. Classification (GTDB taxonomy): domain Bacteria; phylum Actinomycetota; class CADDZG01; order CADDZG01; family WHSQ01; genus JACDDL01. The sequence goes on from JACDCD010000209.1 coordinate 9,041, forward strand.
GGAGTCGCGCTTGGCCAGGTAATCGTTGACGGTAACGACATGGACGCCCTCTTCCCAGAGCGCATTCAGGTAGACGGCGAGCGTAGCGGTCAAGGTTTTTCCTTCACCGGTTTTCATCTCTGCGATCCATCCGCGATGAAGGGCCGCACCGCCGACGAGCTGTACGTCGAAGTGCCGTTGCCCGATGGCACGGTCGGCGGCCTCCCTTGCAGCGGCGAAGGCCTCAGGGAGCAGATCGTCCAGGTCGGCGCCTTGATCCAGGCGCTCCTTGAACTCCCCGGTCTTTGCCCGCAGAGTGGCGTCGTCGAGAGCGCGAAATTCCTCTTCGAGCGCGTTCACCGGTCCGACGACGGCCGACAGCGCCTTTAGCTTCTTGCCTTCTCCTGCTGAAAGAATCTTCTTGAGCATGGCCTCATTATGAACTTCGTGGGGGACAAACGTCATTCCCCGGCGGGCCGTGGCAGAGCCGCGCCGGGACGCCGTGGGGCCTGGAACGAGTGGCTGAGAAGGTCGTCTTTTCCGTCATGTGTCGTTCGGCCGCCCCAACGTCGGATGTCTCACCCGTCGTTTACATAGAGTCATGGACATATGGGCGGCCAACCGCATGAAGCTCGGGGCTCCTCATCTCCTGGGAACTCCAGCCTGTGCAGGCTGCGGAGTCAGGGGTGTCGGCCTGTGCCCATTTTGCCGGGCGGGACTGGCGCGTCCGGTGCAGGAGGCCCGGGTTCCCGGCGTCACGCGGGTGTTGGCGCCGTGGGACTACGCAGGGGCGGCGCGAAGCCTCATTCTGGCGCTCAAGTTGAGAGGCAGACGATCGGCCGCGGGACCGTTGGCGGATGCGATGTCTGAAGAGGCGCTCACCCGGGGGCTGGAAGGCAAAGTGATCACGTGGGTTCCCGGGCGCCCGGCCGACACCCGGGTGCGGGGCTACGACCATGCCGGAGTCCTGGCAGTGGAGACGGGGGAGCGGCTCGGCCTCCCGGTTCTCCGGCTACTCCGCAGGACGGGACCACGGCGGCCAGACCAGACGGCCCTGGGCAAAGAGGACCGGTGGGTGAACCTCGAAGGGGCCTTCCATGCTCGCAATGCTCCCGCCGGAGTTGTGATCGTCGACGACCTGGTGACAACGGGCGCAACCGCAGGCGCCTGCGGGGAGGCTCTCCGGAAGTCAGGCGCTCACACGGTCGAGGTGTTGGCCGCCTGCTACGTGCCTTCCTCCCACGACGCCAGGTAGGCCTTCTGTCCCGAGGTCAGCTCGTCGATCCGAATCCCCATCGTCTCGAGCTTCAGGCGCGCCACCTCCCGGTCAATCTCGGCCGGCACGTTGTATACTTTCTTCTCGAGGGTTCGCCCACTCTTGGCGAGCCATTCGCAGCTCAAGGCCTGATTGGCGAAGGACATGTCCATCACCGCAGCCGGATGGCCTTCGGCGGCAGCGAGATTGACCAGACGACCCTCGGACAAGACATAGACCCTTCTGTCTCCCTCGAGCGAGAACTCATCGACCTCCTGGCGGACGCGCCGAACTCCGGATGCCATCGCGCGTAGGGCCTTCAGGTCGATCTCGATATCGAAGTGACCGGCATTGGCCAGGATCGCACCGTCCTTCATGACCTCGAAGTGCTCTGATCGCAGAACATGCTTGTTCCCGGCCACCGTGATGAAGATGTCTCCCTGGCCCGCTGCCTCGGCCGCGGGCAGTACGCGAAACCCGTCCATGGCCGCTTCCAAGGCACGCAGCGGCTCGACCTCGGTCACCACCACATCGGCACCCATGCCCTTGGCCCTGCTCGCAACCCCGCGCCCGCACATCCCGTAGCCGCAGACAACCACCGTCCGGCCGGCGAAGAGCACATTGGTTGCGCGTATGACACCGTCGATCGCCGACTGGCCGGTGCCGTAACGGTTGTCAAAAAGGTGCTTGGTCATGGCGTTGTTGACACTCACTACCGGGTAGCCGAGCACACCCGCTGCCTCCATGGCGCGCAGGCGAATAACACCGGTCGTCGTCTCCTCGGTGCCTCCGATTATCTCCACCAACTGATCAGGGCGTTGTCCATGCAGCATCGACACCAGATCGCCACCATCGTCCATCGTTATCATCGGCTTGCGATCCAGGACAGCTTTGATGTGCGAGTAGTAACGCGCTTCGTCAACACCCCTGATTGCATAGACGGAGATGTCGTAGGCAGCCACCAGACCGGCGCTCGTGTCGTCCTGTGTCGAAAGCGGATTGGAGGCGCACAGCGCAACGCCGGCGCCGCCGGCAGCAAGCGTTCGGGCCAGGTTCGCAGTTTCGGTTGTCACGTGAAGACATGCGGCAATCGTGAGGCCTTCGAGCGGCCGCTCCTTCTCGAATCCCTCTCGAATGCGCGCCAGGACGGGCATCTGGCGATCTGCCCACTCGATCTTCAGGCGGCCCTCATCGGCCAGTGAGAGGTCCAAGACGTCGGCGTCCACCATGAAAGGTCTCCTCGATCGATCGGCTAGTTGTTCTCGAGCTCGCTCTTGAGCTTCTCGATTGCTTCAACGGGCCCGGGGTCGACTCCGTACCCGAATCCAAGGTACACGGCAGCAAGCTGGGTTATGAGCGCGAAGGAAAGAAGACGGGCGAGAGGTGATGTTCCCTGGGCGTAGACTTCGATGACGTCCGAGACATGCCCGGCAATGAGCTTGGCCGTTGCCGGAAAGCGCAAAGCCACCCGGGCGTCTTCGTGTGGGTCCCGCAGGAGCACGACGACGACGTTCGCGGACGTCAACTCTTCCAGGCGATTCCATCCGGCAATCTCGTTGTGGTTGAGCTCGGGAAGGACGTTGTAGAAGGCGGGGGTCTTGCCGTACTCATTGAGGTCGGTCTTGAACCGTTGAGCTGCGACGGCGCCTACGCCGTAGCCTCCGTAAATTACGGGAATCTTCCCGTACAGGCGCCCGGCGAGCATCTTGGCAGGATTCTCAACGGTGGGTATGTGGAGCCCGCAACCGGCGACGATGCCGTCGAGCACCGCCATAGCCTCGGCAACGTCTGCGGCCATATCCGTGGCAAGGTCCATCCTTTGAAGTGTTCCCAGCAGACAAAGGCACAAATAACCGAGAGAGGCGCGCGGCTGCAGGCCCCCCGGAATGCGCACGAGTGCTGCGCCTCGGTCGCCTGCCATGCTCGCCAGCGCTCCTCCCGAGGAGATGATCACCATTCTGCTTCTACGCTCGGATGCATCCTCGAAAGCTGCAAGGGCTTCCTCGGTTTGACCCGAGTAGGACATCACGAACACACAGGTGTTGCGCCCCACCCAGTCTGGGAGAGGGCCGTAGGCTTTGACCACTCGCCAGGGGACGGGAAAATGGGGTTCGAGCACGGCTTGCACCAGGTCGCCCGAGATGCCCGAACCGCCCATACCGATAACGAGTACGGAGTCGACGCCGGCGCCACTCGGAAGGGCTTCTGCGGTTTCGGCTATTCGCCATGCTTTGCGACATTGCTGCGGAAAGGCCTCGACGTCATCGAGGATGCTCAGCGAGTCAAGCTGCTCCATGGTCTCGACGTCGTCGAGATCGATCAAGGCTTGGCGGCCTCGTCGATGAGCATGATGGGGATGTCATCCCTTACCGGGTAGCGATACTTGCACTCGCCGCGACACACAATGAGAGCTTCGGTGGGCAGATACTCAATCTCGCCGTGGCAGTTCGGGCACGCAAGTATCTCGATGAGGCGTTGATCGACAGCCATCAATCCTCTTTTCTGATCACAGAGAGAACCTCTTGCACTTTTTCGTCTTTCACGCTCCTAGCGCGAGCCTCGAGGTTGAGTCGCAGCAGCGGCTCCGTATTGGAGGGGCGCACGTTGAACCACCAGTCCTCGAACTCCACGGTCAAGCCGTCGGTACGGTCCTGTTTCCCGTCTCCATATGCCTCGGCCAGCTTTTCGATCATGCTCTCCTGATCGTCGACCTCCGAGTTGATCTCACCCGATGCGGAATAACGCTGGAAGGGTTCCAGGGACTCGGACAATGGCATCGAGGCGACCGACATGCCCTCGAGCACCAATAGGGCGGCAATCAATCCGGAGTCGGCCCTGTAATTGTCCCGAAAATAGTAGTGACCTGAGTGCTCCCCGGCGAACGCAGCACCCGTCTCCACCATCAGCGCCTTGATGTACGAGTGGCCGACACGCGCCCTGATTGGCTTTCCACCGTTTTCGTCGATAACTTCGCGAACCACCCAAGAGGAGATGAGATTGTAGATGATTGGTTGACCTGGATACTTCTTGAGCACCCGTTCCGCAACCATCGCAGTCGTGAGCGACCCCGACACGAGCTCGCCCTTCTCGTCCACCAGGAAGATTCGATCGGCATCGCCATCGAACGCGATGCCGACATCACAACCCTTGTCCAGCACCAGTTGCTGAAGGTCGGCCAGATTGGCCTCTTCAATTGGATTCGCAGGGTGGTTGGGGAAGGAGCCGTCCAATTCAAAGTAGAGGGGCTCTACCTCGAAAGGGAGCGGGCCGAAAGTGATCGGCACCGTGACGCCGGCCATTCCGTTCCCGGCATCGATGGCCACCTTGAGAGGCCGGAGTGCTCCTTCATCCACGAACGAGCGGCAATGCGCCGCGTACTTCTCCAGGATGTCGACCTCCTCGACGGCTCCCTGGTTCCTTTCTCGAGGAGGTGAGTCGGCGGACTCGGCGGACTCTTGGATCTCGGCCAGACCGGATTCGACTCCGATCGGCACCGCCTCCGCCCGGCACAGCTTCAGGCCGTTGTAACGAGCCGGGTTGTGTGACGCGGTGAACATTGCGGCCGGTGCGCCGAAAAGACCAGCCGCGAAGTAACAGGCATCGGTGGAGACAAGCCCGAGGTCGATAACGTTTACCCCGGCGGACGTGACCCCACCGATGAAGGCCTCTGCGAGCGAAGGGGAAGATTCCCGCATATCGCGGCCTACGATGAGTCGGTCGGACTCGACGAACGCTGCGAATGCGACTCCGATGCGGCGAGCCACGCCCTCGTCGAGCTCGCCGGGGTACACGCCCCTTATGTCGTAGGCCTTGAAGATTGAGGATAGATCTCGGGACACGGCCGCATCCTACCTGGGCGCGATCGAGTCACGTCCGCCCCATAGGCCACATTAGTTAGCCTCAGAACGTTGACGAGGCGGCCCCGGACTGAAACCATCGGGACCATGAACGAGCAACTCGTAGCCGAAGAAGCGGGGTGGCGCACCCAGGCATCCTGCCTGGACTACCCCGCACTCCTCTTCTTCGGTGTGGACGACTCCGAAGCGCCGGCCGAGCGTCGAGTACGGGAGGAGAGAGCCAAGCGGGTATGCCGACCCTGCCGGGTCCGGCAGGAATGTCTGGAGTATGCCCTCCAGGCCAGAGAGCCGTACGGCATATGGGGTGGGCTCACAGAGCTGGAGCGCAAGGCTCGTCTTCGCAGCCGAGCTGTCTAGGAGGCACCAGGCGTGCCGGACGACCGCATCGGGACTCTTCACGTCGCGGAACGGGTCTGGGCACGAATCAGGTCACGGGGCCTTGGCGAGGTCGGCCGGCTCATGAGCGGCCGCCTGAAGGAGGCGGTCGAGTCGGGGGACACACTGGTGGTGTTTTCCCTCGCCACTCAGGTTGAGCCCAGCGCAGCAGGCGAAGACCTCCTTTTCCGATCTGCCACACTCGACGACGGTGACCTCTACGCCAGAGATATAGGCACCGAATCAAACCGCAGCTTCAGAGGCCGGCTGTCCCCCACGACATCCTGTTTTGTCGTCGAATCGGAGGGCCGATTACTGCACGCGACATGGGTGACGACCTCGGGCGCTTGGACCCGCGAGTTGCAGGGCTATGTACGTCCACCCCAGGGGAGCGCCTATGTCTACGAGTCCTTCACCCACCCGGATGCCCGGGGCCAGGGACTCTATCCCTTCGCCCTGCGACGGATCGCCTCCCATGCGGCCGAGCGCGACCTCGATAACCTGTGGGTCGCCATCGAAGCCGGGAACCACAGCTCGCTGAGGGCGGTGGCCAAAGCAGGCTTCCGTCCGGTCTTTCGGCTGGAATACAGGCGGCGATGGGGCCGCCTGACCGTCGGCATTCCGACCCCAGGCGAGCCGGGCAGTGCCGGCCTGCAAATCGAGCGAAGCTGACGCGCTCCCGAGCCGGTCACCTGAAGTCACTGCGAGCCGCCAGGTCCAGGACCTCATCGAGGTTCACAGTGCCACCCTCGTGCTTCCACCACTTCTGCTCGCATTTCCTGCACGAAAAGAACTGGACGCTGTCCTTATCTTCCAGTCCGATGTCGATCTCGATGCAGTCCTCGCCATCACATCTGGGACACCGCATGACCCCTCCCGTCCTAAGGGCGTTTTTCGGTAGCACTCCGTAGGGAAGCGAATGCGTCATGTAGTCATACCACTATAGGCCCACAGAGCGCCAGCGCTATTCTCGAGCGCTCAGGATCACCCCGCAGGGCTCGACGGTGATCATTTGCTAACCGAGGACAAGCGGAAGTCCTCAAAAAACGACCAGGGGCGCCCGTCGGTACGCGAACCGGAAGAGAGCTCTAGTAGCCGATCAGGGAGACGATAGGAGTTCCCACGTCCACACGGTCGTACAGGTACTCGACTTCGGACATCGCCATCCTCACGCATCCGTGAGATGCCTGGGTCCCGAGCGAGGAGGTCGCGAGGGTCCCATGGAAACGGATGCCCGAAGCGGACCAGTTGAGAGCCCGGGTCCCGAGCGGGTTGGACGGCCCAGGACCGATGGATTCGGGCATGCTCGCGCCCCAACCGGTTGGGTCGGGGTTGATCCATGTTGGCATGTAGCGCTTCTCTGTCACCTCGAAGAGACCGGTTGGTGTCGGGTACTCAGGTTGGCCGGTAGCCACCGAGTAGGTGTCCACCACCTTCCCGTCTTCGTAGTGGTACAGCCGGTTCTCGCCGATGCGCAGGAGGAGGACATCGTCATAGGCGGCGGCGGTTGTGGCCGGCTTTTGGGTATCGACGGTGAGCGCTACCTTGTCCGAACCGTTGCGGACGGCGTGGACTAGATCCTGATGGCTCTTGCCAACCAGGACATAGACGCCCACTCGATCCGGCGTGATCTTCACGAAGCCGGTGGAGTAATCGAGGCTGGCGTCAACCGGCTTCCGGTCGACCTCGTGCGCAATCGCTTCGATCTTCTGCCGTGCCTTTGCCTTCGGATACGAAATTTCCACGGGAGTCTTGAAGTTGAGCTCGTCATCCAGCCAGCGCATTCTCGCTTGCTCGACGAATGAAAGGCCGCCGCCGGCGGCTACGGCACGCCGGACCGCCGATTTGGCGTTGCTGCTTGCCCCGAGCCCCGCAGGCGTGGCCGACCAGCTCTGATCCTTGTAGCCGACCGTTATCTGGCGGTCCAGTTTCGGGCTTATCTCGGCCTGTACCGCCTCGAGCGCTTCCTTGGGCGTCATGCCCGACACATCGACGCCCGCCACGGAAGCCCCCGGCAGAATGCGACCTCTGTAGCTGCTGAAATAATCCTGGGTGCCTCGGGCGACAATGAAGGCAGCCCCCGCGGCGAGCAGCACAGCGATTCCCAGGGTTGCGAGCACCCAGATACCCCAGCTACGCCGGTGTGTTCGCTCTGCGTGTGTTGCGCTCCCCAGGGCGTTTTCTGTCAAGTTAAGCTCCTCTTTTGTATGAGACCTGCAATCTTAACGTCACACCCCATAAGACGGCACTTTCCATCCATCACTTTAGCGATCGCTCGTGCTCAGCCGCAACGAGCCGAGTCAGCGGTCCACCACATGGCGAACAGCCTCTATAACCCGTCAAACCCCCGGGCCTCCTCTCTATTCCCGCCCTCCGTTTAGACGCTCGCTGGCGTAGGGTTCGGGCGGCCCATGGACATTCTTGACACCATCCTCGACGCGGTCGGACAGACGCCCCTTCTGCGCCTCCAGAAAATGGCGTCTGGGCTGTCCTGTGCCGTAATCGCAAAACTGGAGATGCTCAACCCAGGGGGCAGCATCAAGGACCGGATCGCTCTGACAATGATCCAAGCAGCAGAGAAAACAGGCGATCTGAAGCCCGGCGGGACCATAGTCGAACCCACCTCCGGGAACACGGGCGCCGGTCTGGCGATCGCAGCCGCCATCAGGGGCTACCGCTGCATCTTCACGATGCCGGACAAGATGAGCCAAGAAAAGATCTCACTGCTGCGGGCTTACGGCGCCGAAGTCGTGATTGCCCCGACCGCTGTTCCCCCCGAGTCACCCGAGTCCTACTACCGGGTCGCAGACAGGCTGGCGGAGGAGATTCCCGGAGCCTTCCAACCCAACCAGTACTTCAACCAGGCCAACCCACGGGCCCACTACGACACGACGGGGCCCGAAATCTGGAGCCAAACCGAGGGCACCATCACCCATCTCGTGGCGGGGGTCGGGACCGGTGGCACCATCACCGGAACCGGCCGCTATCTCAAGGAAAGGAAGCCGGGCGTCATCGTCGTGGGCGCCGACCCCGAAGGTTCCGTCTTCTCCGGCAGTCACGCAAGGCCCTATCTCGTTGAGGGGGTGGGTGAGGACTTCTGGCCGGGGACTTTCGATCCTTCTGTTGTCGATCGCTGGATCACTGTGAGCGACCGTAATTCGTTCGTCACCGCGCGCCGGGCGGCGCGAGAGGAGGGACTGCTGGTAGGGGGATCGTGTGGAACGGCGTTGTGGGCCGCACTCGAGGCCGCCCGGGACCTGGGCCAGGATGACGTCCTCGTGGTGATCCTCCCGGATACGGGCCGTAGTTACCTTTCGAAGATCTACAACGACTCATGGATGCTCGAGCACGGATTCACCGAGCGGCCCGGGACCTCCGCGCGGATCGGAGAAGTTCTGTCCGAGAAGTCTCGGATCGAGCGGGCGATCCCCGCCCTCGTAGCAGTGCCGGCACACGAACGGGTTGGAAACGCCATCGACAGTCTGCAGTCCTACGGCATCTCCCAGATACCGGTTGCCAAGGGCCACTCACCCCAGGACCTCGCCGAGATAGTGGGGTCCATCAACGAACGGAGCCTGCTGGACCGCGTGTTCCGGGATCGTGAGGCCATCCACCGGGAGGTGGTCGAGGTCATGGACCCACCCCTGCCCGTGGTGCAGGCATCGTCGGGAGTGGACGAGATGTTCGCCGACCTCTCCCGCGGCGCCGAGGCCATCGTGGTCGTCGACGGATCGCGCCCGATCGGCGTCCTGACCCGCGCCGATCTGCTCGAGTTTCTCGCCCATCAAAGCGGCTGAGGCCGGGCCGGACCACACCGGAGGTGACGCGAGTTCAAGCGGGCACCTGCCTGGCGGATGCAGCGCCGGAGGCACCCGGCACCCAATCAGGAGGGGGTTCGGCGGGCGGTTCCCCGGCGAGAGGGATCCACAGCACGAACAGTGCGCCGCGTCCGGGTTGGGATGAGACGCGCACGCATCCCAAGTGTGATTCTGCGATGCCTCGTACGATTGAGAGACCAAGCCCGCTTCCTCCGCTCGAGCGCGATCTCGAGCGATCCTTTCGCCAGAAACGGTCGAAGATTCTGGTCTGATCCTCGGAGGAGATGCCTTCGCCGTGGTCCCGCAGCGCGACCCAGACCCACCCCTCCCTCTGGCCTGCATCAAGCCCGACGGACGAGCCCGCGGGGGCCGCCTTCAATGCATTGTCCAGAAGGTTCGCAACCGCCCTCTTGAGGGCGTCGCCGTCGCCCGCGACGGTCAGCGGCGCGCCGAGCCTTTTGTTTATGGTCACGTTCTTTCCACCCGCGACGGCAACGAATTCGTCTGCAACCTCCGATGCAAGCGCTGAGAGATCGAGCCTGTCGCTGCGCATATTGGGAGACTCGAGTCGCGCCAGGGCGAACAGATCGTTCACCAGACGGCTCATACGGTCGGTTGCACGCCGTATGACGAAAGCTGTCTGTCGCAAGTCCTCCGCCGTCGCAGCGGGATCCGAAAGGACCACGTCAACATTGGTGCGTATGACCGCAAGCGGATTGCGCAGCTCATGCGAGGCGTCGGCGATAAATCGGCTCTGGACCTGGAAGGCTGCATCAAGGCGCGCCAGCATCCCGTCGAAGGTATCGGCAAGGCGCTTGAGCTCATCGTGCGGGCCTTGGAGCTCAATCCTTTGTGACAGATCTGTGGCCTGAATATGGTCGGCAACAGCCGTTATCCGCCCGATCGGAGACAGCACCCTGCCCGATATGACCCATCCTACGCCGAGACTCACAAGGAACAGCACCCCCAATGCGCTCAAGGCATACTCACGCATGTTCTCGACGGTGTTCTCATTGGCGGCGCGCTCGAAGCCCCGAAGGTCAGTAATCAGAAGCCGTTCGGAGGGTTGGCTCACACCGTCGCCGTTGATGTCGGCGGCAAAGTCGGTGATGCGCGTGAAGGAAGGTTCATGCCGCAGGGTCGAGAGCAACGCGAGGTACAGCGACGCCACCAGCACCGCAGCCAAGACGAACAGCACCGTGGAGTAAAGAATCGTGATGCGAAACCGCACCGACCTCATCCACTCTGGAAGCATGCGCATTCTACCGGCCACCTATGCTGCTCCGAGAAGTCTGTAACCGCTGCCGACAACAGTTTCTATGGGCTGCGGCAGCCCGTCGTGCTCGAGCTTGCGTCGCAGTGTCATCACGGTGACTCTGACCGTCTTCGTGAAGGGGTCGGCGTTTTCGTCCCAGACATGCTCCAGCAACTCTTCCTGGGACAGAACTTCATCCGGACGACTCATGAAGTAGTGCAACAGGGCAAACTCTTTAGGACTCAATCTGAGAACAGCGTCACACCTTGTCGCGTTATGCCGTCGCGTGTCCAACTTGAGAGTCCCACTCTGAAGAACTGCGCCCGACCGCCCCGCGTCGCGGCGCAGCAACGCCCGGATTCGAGCGGTGAGCTCGGAGAAGTCGAAGGGCTTTGCGAGGTAGTCGTCAGCTCCATCGTCCAAGCCCGCGACTCTGTCTTCAGGCTCTCCGAGCGCCGTCAGCATCAGGATGCGGGGGCTGGCCCCCTCAGGTGTGGCGATGTTCCCGGAACGGAGCCTTCTGGCGAGGGCTCGGCCATTCATCCTGGGAAGATTCACATCAAGGCACACGAGGTCATAAGAATTCACCATGACCTTCTCGAGGGCGTCATCGCCATCGTGGGAAACGTCGACCGCATAACCCTCTCGACGCAAACCCTTCGCGACGGCGAAGGCCAGGTCGTGCTCGTCCTCCACCACCAGGATGCGCATGTGCAAATAGTAGGCATACAGTTGTTCATGGACGCCACAAGCCGCGCCGGCGCCTCTTTACGTGCTTTTTAGCCCCCCACCCGTAATGTGAATATCAAACAACCTAAGGGTGAGGTTCAGATGGCATCTCTAGATGACACTTCGACGCGATCAGGCACAGAGCATCGGGAGCCCGCCGGGTCCCCGGAGCGAATCAAGGAGCGCCCCGAGGACCCCTGGGAACCCTCGGCCTCCCTTCCCGCGTCCACGCCGTATCCGTTGAATCGCGAGAGTGCGAAGCCGGTTCAGTCGGGGCCGGCGCGCCGCTGGTTCGCCGGAATCGTCGCTGCCCTGCTGTTGGTCGGAGGCGGATACGGTTTGGCATCGGTCCGACAGGCCGACCTCCCCCCGGACGCAGGGGCTCCCCCGAGGCAAGCGGGGCGTGCCCTGGTCACGCCACAAGGCCCTGAACCGGTGGCTGCCGTCGCGAAGGCGGTGCTGCCCTCGGTCGTGCAGATCGAAACGGAGAGCGGACTGGGCACAGGAGTCGTCTACAACTCCGACGGCTTCATCCTCACCGCAGCACACGTGGTCGAGGGCTCCTCGGAGGTGACCGTTCGCCTCGCCGACGGACGACGCGTACCGGGACAGGTCGAGGGTGCGGACTCGGATACGGATGTGGCCGTCGTGAGCATCGGACGTAGCGACATCCCCGCCGCCTCGCTTGCCATCGGTATCCCGGTGAAGGTAGGTCAGCTTGCGGTGGCAATCGGAAGTCCATTCGGGCTCGAGGGAACCGTTACCGCGGGTGTCGTGAGCGCAGCAGAACGGACCATCACCACGAGCGAGGGCAATGCAGCCAGCATGATCCAGACGGACGCTCCCATCAACCCCGGCAACTCCGGCGGTGCGCTCGTGGACCGCAAGGGGCGGGTCATCGGAATCAACGACGCCATCCGCAGTGACTCCGGAGTCAACGCAGGTGTCGGCTTTGCAATTCCGATAGACACCGCCGCCTCGGTCGCCGATTCCCTGCTCCAGGGCACTACCCCGGAAGTCGGGTTCCTCGGCGTTAGCGGAGCGGAACCGGGTATGGGACGTCCCGGCGCCCTTGTCACCCGCGTGCTCCCCGAAACTCCCGCTGCACGGGCAGGCCTGCACTCGGGTGACCTGATTACCGGGTTCGACGGAGAGCCACTCGAGAGCATGTCCGAGCTGGCCGCACGGGTGCGACCCACGCAGCCCGGCACGGCTGTCACTCTCGAAGTGGTACGCAATGGACGGACCTTGAGCGTCCATTTGCGGGTCGGCAGCCAGTAACCACGGTTGCGCCCGGCACCTGGCATTTCCTTTGCCCGGGCAATCGATTTCCTTGAATACCCTTTACGAAACCTTTACCACCCCTATGTTGTAGTCGTATCCGAAAGGCGGCGGCTCTCCTCGTATGGCCTTAGCCAACAGGGCCGCTGGAGACAAAGATGACATCGCAAGCTGCGGTGGGTGCCAGCAAACCAGGCCACCTCCCCCGACCCTCGAAGAGCTTCAGCAAGGGAAGGACATGTGCGGCCCCTGGCTGCTCCAAGGAACTCTCGCAATACAACCGGCGCGAGAAATGTTGGGCGCATGCAGACATGAAAGTCCCGCGGCTGCGGGGCCGCACGACCGTCACCTCCTAGGCAGCCCTGGCCCCGGGTAGGTCAGAGATGTGAGCTATTCACACTCACCGCCGCTTCGGCGCGCCGAGGATCAGGCAAACGCCCGTTCGAGGTCGGCGATGAGGTCGTCCGGGTGCTCGATGCCCACCGAGAGGCGCACCAGCGAGGCCGGGACCGCAAGCGGAGACCCTGCGACGCTAGCGTGGGTCATTCTGGCGGGGTGCTCGATGAGTGACTCGACCCCGCCGAGTGACTCGGCCAGGAAGAACAGCCGGGTGCGTTCGCAGATTGCAAGAGCGCGCTCCTCCGAGCTGGTGGAAAACGACACCATCCCGCCGTAGAGCGGTTCACCCGATGCGGCCATCTGGACCGTGGCCAGTTCGTGTCCGGGCCACCCGGGCAGTCCCGGATAGTGGACGATCTCGACCGAATCCTGCTCATCCAGCCACCGGGCGATCATCATGGCGCCGGAGCAATGCGACTTCATCCTCACGGCCAACGTCTTCAGCCCCCTCAGGAGGAGCCAGGCATCGAACGGGCCGGGGACGGCGCCGACCGAATTCTGCAGCCACCGAAGCCGCCCGGCGAGTTCCTCGTTGGCGGTGGCGAGCGAACCCACGACGAGGTCCGAGTGGCCACCCAGATACTTGGTCCCCGAGTACACGACGACATCGGCAGCAAGCTCAAGTGGGCGTTGAATGAACGGAGTGGCAAAGGTGTTGTCGACCGCCAACAGGGCGTCGGCCACATGGGCGGCCTCCGCAAGGGCGCGCAGGTCGAGAATCTTCAAGAGCGGGTTCGTGGGCGTTTCGGCGAAGACCAGGTCGGCTCCCTCGGCGGTGACCGCGGTCACCTGCTCCAGGTCGGTCATATCCACCGTCTCCAAGCCGATACCGAGGCCCTCAGTCACCTGAGAAAAGAGCCGGTAGGTCCCTCCGTATACGTCATCGGGCAGGATCACGCGATCGCCCGGCTTCAACGTCAGGGCGAGCGTCGCTATTGCCGCCATGCCCGAGGCAAAAGAGATTGCGTGAGGCGCGCCCTCCAATGCTGCCAGGCACGTTTCGACCGCCCTTCGCGTCGGGTTGTCGGTACGCGAGTATTCGTAGCCTTTGTGCCTGGCTACAGCTTCCTGAACGAAAGTCGATGTTTGATGGATAGGAACCACAGCGGCGCCGGTCGTCGGATCGGGCTCCTGGCCGGCGTGAATGGCTCGAGTTTCAAAGCGCATACCATCGGACATCACATACTCCTGGGAGGAAGAGAACTGAGCAACTTGGATAACACGACCTCCACCACCATGGCTCCGGCGTTTGTCCGGGTGCGCCGTTCGCGTGCTCCCCGGGGTCATGTCGTCGTGGTCGGGCAGTGGCGCCGGGACGGTGCCACTGTGACCCCTGTGCCGTACGCAGAGGCGGTCCGGGCGACCGGCGGGAGCCCGATCGTGTTGTCGACGTTCAATCCACCGAAAAAAGCTCCAAAGGACATCGAAGTCGTCGACTCGCTGGACCCGAACGACGCGTCGCTGCTCGACGGCGCGGTTGGGTTGGTGATCCCGGGTGGAGGTGATGTCGACCCCGATTGGTACGGAGCTGTTGAGCGACATCCGAAGTCCCGCAACATCAGCCATCGCCGGGACCGCTTCGAGACGACCCTTCTGGCCGCCGCACTCGCACGGGACATGCCCGTGCTGGCCATCTGTCACGGCATGCAGGTACTGAACGTCCATCTTGGCGGAACCCTCGTGCAGCACCTCGCCGACGACCCCAAGCGGCTCGATCACGACCGCAACACTCCACGCACCCAATTCGTCCACGGCGTCCACACCAAGGACAAGAGCTTTCTGGCGGACCTGCTGGGATCTTCGCCTACGGTCAATTCTCACCACCATCAGGGTCTGGCTGCCGTCGGCGAGCCGCTCGAGGAGATTGCCTGGGCCGAGGACGGTGTCCTCGAAGGCGTCATGTCGACCGACCACCACTGGGTGATAGGAGTTCAGTGGCACCCCGAGAGCCTGGTTACCGTGGACGAGGGCCAGGAGAACCTCTTCCGTTCCTTCATCCAGGCCACCGAGGAGTTCCGAGACCGCGTCGACGACGAGGCGCGCTCGGCCTAATCGGTCCCCAGGGGGAGCGGTTCGCCCATCACCGAGGCGACATCGCGGTAGCCGGGTGAGTATGCCCTGCGTTCCGCCACTACAGGAGCCGAGGAGCGTACGACCACAACGCTTGGGGCACGGCCTCCTCGTGCGACGGCGATCGTCCTCCGGCTGCCCGCTTCCACCACGAGGCCTTGGAGCCGGGACGGAGTTAGCCCGCGCCGGGACGGGCGGAACACCTCGAGGTCCACCACCGCGTCCTGCGGGCCGGGATTCAGAACGATGACGTCATCGGCGTCCGGGCGGGTCGCCGCAGGAGCGAGAGACCATCGGCGCGACGGAACCGTCGCGCCGATCTCCGATGCCACTCCCCGAAGCTCATCGGTGCTGTAGCTCATGGACCGCTCTGCAACCAGCTCCACGCCACCGGTCGACGCAACCACGGCGCTGAATGACCTGACCCGGCCGCGGCGCGCCTCCGGGGCCTTCAGGGGGATGAAGGTGGAGCCGCCCGCAGGGACCGTCACGTCGACGAGCCCGGGAGGTTGAGCGATCGCCCTGCGCCCGAGCAGCGAGACCGTCGCAGTCGCCGGTTCCCCTGCCGGGTTCATCAGGGCGAGGGTGGTGCTGCGGCCCGGCCCCGCCCCCGCGTCGGGGAAGTACCACTGGGCCGATGTGTCCGTGGCCCCCAGCGAGAAGAGGGCGCCGCCGGTCGCCGGTTCGTCCGCACGGAGACGGCCCTTCAGGTTGGCGAGGCGATGGGGGGAGCGCTTCGGGCCGTGACTGAGGAAGACCGTCTTCCAGGCCACGACCCGGCCCCGCCGGACCGTCACGGTCGCGGCGAGCGAGAGGACGGGGAGGGTCATCCGGTTAATCTCGACCTGGACCGACTTTCGAGCCGGAACGGCCACCTCGTGGGTGTCCCCCGCTTTGGGGCCCCGCTCGGCTGCGAAAGTGACCCGGGCGACAGCTTCATCCGGGAACGGGTTGAGAATCATTATGCGTTCGTCCCATCCCGCCGACGACGCTCCCAGGGGGAAATACCAACGGTCGGAGGCGACCGGCGAACAACCGGAGGCGCCCGCCCCCCCGGGGGCCGCCGCATCCCGGCCCCCGGCCCGGGATGATTGGGGCCAGCCGACCACGGAGGCGGCGGTCACTCGGGCGCCGGATCCCACCACATTCACAGCCTGGCGGTCGGCCCCCGGCAGCCACAGCATCTTGCCGTCCACCGGGGCAGGGCTCTCGTTCCAGGGCCGGGCGGCCACCCTGACCTCCTGTGAGTGGGAAGTGTGCACCGACAGGGTCCTGGACACCCGCCGGCCCCGTGCGCCCGGACAGAACACGGAGCGCTCCAGGAAGCGCGCCCCCGGGCCGGTGGAGGTGGCCGCCTCGACACCGGCGGAGGCCGGGCGCCGGCTTCGCATGTCGACGGCGAGGCCTGAGGCTGCCAGCGCCAGCGTCAAACTCACGAAGAAGGCTTCTTTGAGGTGAACGATCCTCATGGGCGGGGGCCGGGAGGCACGCCCGCGTTGGCCAGCAGGAGGTATTCGGGCTCAGCACGCACCACGGCGAGGTCACGCTGGGACAGCCACGCGCCCACCCGGTCGCCTCCCGCATCCCCGGAGCCTGCCACGACGATGAAACGAACGTCCCACGGCGCCAGGTCGCGTCCGGCCCGGTCGGTGCCCCCCGCCTCGACCGATGCGACCAACCGAGCGACCCGGCGGCCGGCGCCTCCCGACGGAAAGACGTCACTCAGCACCGGACCCTGTGCTCCGGTCAACCGGAGATATCCGGGAGGGTGAAGGAGACTTGGGCCGAGCTCGGCCTGGCCACCCACCCACAGGATCTTGCCCGCGCCCTCGCGCTTCACCTGCGACCCGAGCAACGCAGCGATATCATCTACCGGGCCCACCGCCTTCGGTTGCACCGTGCCGGGTGAATAGGCTCCTCTGACCAGCGGGGGCGCCACCGAGGCAGCGGCGAACGCCGCCAGGAGAGTCAGGAGCGCGGCCGCGGCAATCGCTCGCCGCCCAGTCTGCGACAGCCCCTCGAGAGCGCCCCCCACCGCCAGCCCGGTCAGAACCGCCCAGGCCAGCGCAGCAAGGACCCCCCCTTCGACGGGGGATGCCACCAGAGGTGGGGCCCACCCGGACGCCCACAGCGCAACCGTCAGCCCGATCGCCCCGAGGCACGCCCACAGGAACAGGGCCAGTTTCCTCTGAGGCCCCCGGGTTACCGCCACCGCCGCCACCCCGCCGATGACCAGGGTGGGGCCCATCAGGGAGGCGCCCGCGGGGAGATCCGCCAGAAGAACAGAGGCCGCCCCCTGGCCCGAAAATGCAGCCCGGTAGGTGAGCGACGCCGGGCCCTCGAGCAGCCGGAAAAGCGGCTCGCCCGGGCTCAACCACGCTGCGCTCCACGGAAGGAGCAGCCCCCATCCGGCTGCGATACCGCCGACCGCAGCGGCGACTTCGACGGGCCGGCTCCGGCTGCCGGCGGCCCGGCCCTCCCCCAGAAGGACGCCGCTCAGGACCGCAATGGACCAGACCACGGCGTAGAGCACCAGAGACGCAGGGACGAACGCGGCGGACACGCCACATCCGAGGGCGATCCCCGCCATCTCCCGTGGCACCGGCGCCGACCGTGAGGGCGCGCCCCGAGGTGGGAGCGGGACTCCGCAGAGCCGAACCAGGGCGCCCACGACGTACGGCGCTGCGGCGCCAAAGACCAGGGCGCCGAGGCGGCCGGCCCGCAGGCCCGCATAGCCAACCGGGCCGATCGTGTAGGCGAGGGCGGCGGCGTAGGCCCCGAACCGACCGGCGCGCCCCTCGGCCGCCCAGGCAGCCGTCAGGCGATAGGCGCCCACGGCGGCGGTGAGTCCCAGGCAGACTACGAGCAGCTTTTGGGCCAGGGCGGCTGCGCCGAGGGCAAGGACGGGGAAGACGCCGAGGATCAGGAGCGCAGGCGGAGCCACCCCGGTCGGGCCGAGCCCGCTCCCCCGCTGCGCGAACGCCTGGAACATCGTGGTTGCACCCTCCGGAAAGGGAAGCAGCTCACCCACCGAGACGGGCGGCGCGAGCAGTGAGTCCCGCAATCCCAACGCCATGAGGAGCCCGATCAGAGCGACCGCCGGGAGCACTCTCGAGCCGATGCGGACCGGGGTCCGAGCACCCGTCAACACCGCTCTCATGCGGTGACCCCAAGCCCCCTCGAAGCGATCGGACCGCCGGGCCACGAAGGAGCGCATCCTTATCGATGCCGGGACCGTGAAGCGGCGGAGGCTGCCGTCGGAGATCTTCCGTGCGCGCTGGGCGCGCCGACGCGCCGGGAGTATGGAGGGCAGGGCCGCCAGGTTCCAACCGAGGGCGCCCAGAACCTGAAGGGCGGCGCGCGGCTGGCGGACGACGAGGTACCCGGCCATCTCGACAAGAGCCAGCAACAAGAGCTGGGGAACGAGCCATAGAAGCCGAACGGCAGAGCTGTTCTTGGCGACGGCTCGAAAGCGGTTGCGGCGCAGAAGATACCGGGTCGGTCCCCAGGGAACGCGCCTGAACCGGTGGGTCAACGCGGCGACGTGCCGCACCCGTGCCGCAGGGGCGACCTCGACGCTGTGACCCGCCAGGCGCGCCCGCCAGCACAGGTCCAGGTCTTCACAGAAAGCTCGCATCTTGGTATCCCATCCGTTCAGCCGGTAGAACACCGTCCTCCGGACGAGCATGCAGGTCGAGGTCACATGAAAGACCTCGCGCGCGCGGTCCCGCTGGCCGCTGTCCCTTTCGCCCTCCTCCAGTCCGTGGTAGCCGTGTCCGAAGCGGTCGGTCGACCACCCCACCTCTTCCAGGAGGGCGGGCTCGTCCCACGAGACCACCTTCGGGCCCACGATCGCAGTGCCCGGGTCCAGGCACATTCGGCGAACCATGAGCTCCACCGAGTCCGGGTCCAGGGCGACATCGTCGTGGATGAACAGCAGCAGCTCCGCGTCCGGGCGCAGCCGGTCGAGCGCCCAGTTGACCGCTCCGCCGAAACCGAACGTGCTGGGGGTTCTCAGAACCGTGTGGCGCCGCCGCCCGAGCGCGGCGCCGGCGACGCTCTGGAGGGGCGCCTCGCCGGGACCGGCCGGAGAGCAATCATCGACCACCACGACGTCCATGACAGGGTAGATCTGGCGGTCGATCGACCTGAGGCATTCACCGAGCCACCTGCGCCCGTCGTGAGTCACCACCACCGCGAGAACTGCCGGCAGTCGCGGAGCAAGGGAGGAGGAGGGAAGGGATAGGGAGGACGAGGCCGCGGAGGGCCCGGCCGGGCCGGCGGGGTTGCGCGGTCGCAAGCCTGGGGGTCTAAGGGCCATGGGGGGCCGTTAGGCGGGGACGCCGTAGAGCGTCGTCCGACGCCTGGGCGTGCGCCCGATTCCCCGGATGAGGTCCTCCATCTCCGGCGGGGTGAGCTCCTGGCCGTGGTCGGCTCCGGCGGCGCGTGAGATGCTCTCGTTCATCAGCACGCCCCCCAGATCGTTGGCCCCCGCCCGCAGCGCAAGCTGGGACCCCCTCACCCCCATCTTCACCCACGAGACCTGGATGTTGGGAATGTGGCGACCAAGGCCTATGCGCGCCACCGCGTGCATCTTGAGAGCCTCCTCGAAGGTGGGGCCGCGGCGAGCCCTCCCCCTCAGGTAGATGGGGGCTGCCATGTGCACGAAGGGCAGCGGGACAAACTCGAACAGGCCGCCCGTGTCGTCGGCGATCTCCTTGTGGAGGCGTCTCACCACGACGAGGTGGCGCGCCCAGCTGCGTGGTGCCTCCACCGTCCCGAACATGATCGTGGCGTTTGACCGCAGTCCCAGGGAGTGCGCCACGCGGTGCACGTCGCACCACTGCTCGGTGTTCACTTTGTCGGGACAGATGATGGCTCTGATGTCATCGTCGAGCACCTCGGCCGCGGTGCCCGGCAGCGTGGCGAGTCCGGCATCCCGCAAGCGGGTGAGGAAGTCGTGCACGCTCTCTCCCAACGTGGCTGCCCCCTGGAACACCTCCAGCGCGGTGAACGCGTGGACGTGCATCTCCGGCACTGCACGCTTCACCGCCCGCAAATAGCGTTCGTAGTCGTCACCCGTGAAGGAATGGTGAATGCCGCCCTGCATGCACACCTCGGTGGCGCCGCGCTCCCACGCCTCCTCGGCGCGCCGGGCCACTTCCTCGGGCGACAAGAGATAGGGAGCCCCCCGCAGGTTGAGCGACTTCGGGCCCTTTGAGAAAGCGCAGAAGCCGCACTTGTAGTAGCAGATGTTCGTGTAGTTGATGTTTCGATTGACGACGTAGGTGACATCGTCACCCACCGTCGCCTTGCGTAGATCGTCTGCGACGCTGTAGAGCTGCTCCGCCTCCGCGCCGCTCGCAGAGAACAGCGTCGCGAGCTCGCCCTCGTCGAGCTCGTCGCCGCCGGCAGCGCGTTCCAACAAGCCGGCGACCTCCGGCCGCACCACCCGCCCGGGCACCCGCCAGGCGCCGTCGCCGGCCGCCTCGACCGCGCGCTCAGAGGCAGAAGGCGGGAGCTGGTTCGCACCTGCGAACCAGCCTTCGGTTCGGGCGAAACCCTCGGCGTCGCTCAGGTTCAGGATCTTGGGGCGCAGTGCCCGGTCGCTCCATTTGGCCCTCGCTTCGGGGGTCGAGCAGTAAGCGGGGTAAACGGGAAGCCGTTGCACGAGATGGAAACCGCGTTCCTCGGTCACCCGCCTGAGGGCATCGAGCTCCGGCCAGGGAGCCTCGGGATTGACGTGGTCGGGTGTGACCGGCGAGACCCCACCCCAGTCCGACAGACCGGCCTCGAGGTACACCCCGTACTGCTCAGGCGTGAGATTGGGCGGCGCCTGCACGCCGATCCCGGGGCCGAGGATCAGACGGGTCAGGGCGATCGCCAGCGCGATCTCGTCCACCTCGGGCTCGGGGTGGGCGGCCATTGCCACGTCCGGCTTGGCCCTGAAATTCTGGACGATGACCTCCTGGATGTGCCCGTGGCGTCTGTGTGACGCCCGAATGGCGAGAAGCGCATCGATTCGCTCCGGCCATGTCTCGCCGATGCCCAGAAGGATCCCCGTGGTGAACGGGACCTGCGCCGCCCCGGCGGCCTCCAGCGTCGCCAGGCGCACGCCCGGCTTCTTGTCGGGTGCGCCAAAATGGGCCATGCCACGTTTGAGCAGGCGCTCGGAGAGCGTTTCGAGCATGGTCCCCTGGCTCACCGAGACCGGCCGCAGGACGGCGACCTCGTCGGGCGTCAACGCCCCCGGATTAACGTGAGGAAGCAGTGAGGTGTTCTCCAGAACCGACCGGCATGCTTGCGCAAGGTACCCGATGGTAGTGGCGTGGCCCAGGTTCTCGAGCTCCCGGCGCGCCTGCTCCCATTTGCGCTCGGGCTTGTCTCCGAGGGTGAATAGGGCCTCGGTGCAACCGGCCGCCTCCCCGGCCCGGGCAATCGCCAGCACCTCGTCGGGAGACAGAAAGGCGCGCTCGCCCTTGCGAGGCGGATGGACGAAGGTGCAGTATCCGCACAGATCCCTGCACAGCTTGGTGAGGGGGATGAAGACCTTCTTCGAGAAGGTGATGCGGGGGCCACCGAGACGATCGCGCATGGACCCCGCCGCAGCGATCGCATCGGCGGGGCGTCCAAGGCTCAGCCGAGCCACCCTGTGGGCCTCTTCATCGGTCAGCGACAGCCCACCGGCGGCGCGCTCCAACAACCCTCCCAGCCCATTCACGGACGGAAGGCTACTCGATAGACTCCGGCGATGAGGCGGCCGGGGCGGACGAGTGCGTGGCGAGGAGTGGGGGCGTGAAGGTCGTGGCTCTTGCGGGCGGCGTGGGCGGCGCCAAACTGCTTATCGGGCTCGATGCCGCACTGGGGCCGAACCTGACTGCCATCGTCAACACCGGAGACGACGACAATCTGTACGGAGTGCGGATTTGCCCCGATCTGGACATCGTTACCTACTGGCTGGCAGGCATGGCAGACGAGCGCCGGGGTTGGGGGATCGCAGGAGACTCCTTCACGGTGGTGGACTCGCTCGGCGCCCTCGGCGCGCCGAACTGGTTCCGGCTCGGAGACCGCGACTTCGCCACCTGCATCCACCGCACCCGGCGGTTGACAGAAGGGGCGACTCTGTCGGCCGCCACCGACGAGATCCGACGGGCGCTCGGGGTTCGAGCGCAGGTGCTCCCGATGTCCGATGACGAGGTGCGCACCCGGATCGTGACCCTCGACGGCGAGACCCTGGCCTTCCAGGACTACTTCGTCAGGAGGCGGGCGGACGTCGATGTCGCCTCGGTTGTCTTCGCCGGCATCGAGGACGCCAAGCCGGCCCCCGGGGTCGTCGACGCCATCGAGGCCGCCGAACGCGTCATCGTGTGCCCGTCGAACCCAGTCGTGTCGGTCGCACCGATTCTCGCCCTGTCCGGGGTCCGAGACGCCCTGGCAGCCCATCCATCCGTCGTCGCGGTGACGCCCATCGTAAGGGGCGCACCGCTGAAGGGGCCGGCGGACCGGCTTCTGATGGGGCTCGAGGTCGAGGTCAGCGCCTCCGGCGTCGCTCGCCTCTACTCGGAGTGGTGTGACATCTTCGTGGTGGACGGGTCCGACGCTTCTGAAGCCGAGCGCGCCAAAGGGGCGGGGATAGAGGCCGTCCTCCTCGACACGATCATGTCCGACCGGGCCGCCTCTGCGAGGCTGGCGGAGTCTCTCCTCTCTCTGTGACCGGCATCCGAATAATCCCAATCCACGGGATCGGTGAGATCGTTCCCGGAGACGACATCGCCGCTCGGATCGCGGAGGCGGGCCGAGCGGTGAGCGAGCGGAAAGACCGAGCGGTGAGCGAGCGGAAAGACCGAGCGGTGAGCGAGCGGAAAGACCGAGCGGTGAGCGAGCGGAAAGACTGAGCGGTGGATGACGGAGAGGAGGGTGTCTTCTGGGTCGACGG
>JACDCD010000210.1 GCA_013694625.1 Actinomycetota bacterium
CCCTGCATGATCGTGCGGCGCATGGGTTCGGGGAGGCGGTCTCCGAGCAGGACGCCGGCGCCCCCGCCGAGCGCGACCGTCACGAGATTGATGATCGTGCCGAGACCCCTCACGGCTGGGCACGCTAGCAAGAGATCCGTGTTAGGCACGCGCCGGTCTAGCGTGGGGAGATGCACCACCGGAGCATGGTCGCAGTGGCGCTCGTGGTAACGGTCGCCTGCTCGGGCGCGCCGTCAGACCGAACGCAGGGCGCACCGGAGAAGAGCCCGGGGTCGAGCCCACGCGCTGTCGCCGGCGCACCGGGCCCCCGGCCCTCGTTGATGTCCCTTCCGCCGCGGGCGGCGCGCCGGTGCGCTGCGACCTCCGGTATCGGAGCGATCTGCCCGGCCGAGACCCCCGACATCGAGGGCCGCACGTTCCTCTCCCTTCAGAGCGCCCGGCGGTTGTTCTCGGCGGAATGGGGGGTGGGGCGAGCGCTCCGGGATCAGCCGCCGAGGCAGCCCGCCCCACTTTTCCCACGTTGTGGTGCAGGCGAGCGACCCCGGCACGATCCTGCCGTTCGAGGTGCCCGTCGCCGTTGCCCCAAGGGTGGGCCACGGACGGCGTCGCAAGGGTGCGCTCCTGCTCGCCCGGCCGCACTGGAACAAGACGAAGGGCAGCCTGGTGCTGGCGCCGCCCTATCCGACCGGAGGAGTAAACGGGGACCACCTCATGTACCTGTGGCGCGCCGACGGAGTCGCCTACGCGGTCTCGCTGCACGCGTGGCTCCCGTTGCAGGAAGCAACCGCGACGCTCCGAGCGGTGGTCGAGTCCATCCGCCGATGGCCTCGTCTCAGTAAGGCGAGCGGAGTCCCGTCAGCATGGGAAAGTGGCGCACATTGGTGGTGAGGAGCTTGGCGTCAAGGACAATCGCCGTGCCTGCGATGAGATAGTCGGCATCGTCGATGCCGGTGTTGGTGCGCCGGTGGCGCCGGGAAAGAAGCCCGGATACTCGAGACACTTCTTCGTCGACCGGAGCCCACGCAAGGGCCGAAAAGAAGCGAGCCAAGGTCTCGAGCTCGGGCTCACGTGCTCCGGCCAGCAGCTCGAATCGAACCAGCTCACTGGCGACGACGGGCTCCTCGGAGCCGAGCAGCCTCTCGAGGAGATCGACGGCTGTGTCCACTCCACGGAGATAGTCAACCGCGATGGTGGTGTCGATGAGCCTCACTCGAGCCCGAGCCGGCGCAAGCGCTCGTTTACATCCCCCCGTATGGCATCAACGTACTGAGCGCCCGAGAAGTCACGATCCTTCCACAGGCCTGCGCCGCTTCGGAGGGCTGCGAGGCGATCACCAGTGGAGCGCGCGCCGAAGGTGGACCGCACCGCGCGCCTGACCAACTCGGAGCGGGAGGCGCCCGTCGCCCGGCCAGCTTGATCAAGCAGCGCCAGCTCTTCGTCCCCAAGGTAAACCTGCGTTCTACCCACGGCGTCACTATACACCACCTGGTGTCCCAAGGGTTTGAGCTGGGAACCACATCCGGCAGGTGCGCGCCTCGCCGTGTGGTTGCCTGCACGGAAAACCGATCTCGTGCGCCCAACTCCACCATGGTGTGGTCCAAGGCACCGGGTTCCCTTTTCGGTGCGGCCAACCCCACGGATCCCGTTGGGCGCCGATGTTGCCCGGAGCTGAGGCCGGTCCCGGGATGGCCCGGCCACGCCCTGATCGCCCGACCCCCTATTTCAATTGACTGCGGCGTCGGCAAGCAAGTGGCCGGGAGAAAACCCGCGCCGCAGGACGCCCTTCTCGTACCATCTCTTCTATGGCGACGGAGAAGCTTCGGCTGCGCATCGGCAATCTCGGAAAGGCCGTCCTCGTTACCGGCCAGGCGTACCAGGATCCTAAGGATGCCCTCAATGAGTTCATCTCCAACGCGGCCGACGAATACGCCGAAGCCGGAGTCAGGGGTGGGTTGATTCGAGTGCTGCTTCGCCGGCGGGGGCGCCATCCGGTGATCGCCATCGAGGACTTCGGCCGCGGCCTTGACGCCGAGCGCCTCCGGTGGGTGGCTCGGAGCCTGTTCGAGTCCGGCAAAGCGGGTGACCCCCGCACGGTGGGGGAGAAGGCGATCGGGATCCTCGCCTTCCAGCAGCTAGCGGGTCGCTGTGACATCGTCACCCGGCCGAATCACGGAGCGACAACCGTTGCGCTGCGTCTGACTCGCGGCAGCACTACGGCGCAGCTCGAACTGAACGAGCGCCGGCGCGCCCGCGATCGAGCGGGCACCACGGTTTATCTTGGAGACCTTGATCCGGACGTTCTGCGCGTTCTCACACAGCGAAAGGTCGTCAACTACCTGAGGCGCCGTCGTGGGGCGGCTCTCGGGCGCGGCGATTACGTCATCGAGGTCGTCGAGCGCCGGCAAGCCGAGCTCGTCACGCCGGAGGAGCCAGACGGAGTCCGCCTCGATGTCCCCGCGCAGATCACTCCGTGGGGGCGTA